>CAMLYL010000111.1 GCA_946491665.1 uncultured Lachnospiraceae bacterium
GCCACCCTCCAGGGTACTAAGGCAAGAACCGGAATCTTCTCCAACCACATTGGAACCCCCTGTTTCCTAAGCTTCTTCCGCCACTGTTACATGGATCGTTGTTCCGGCAGCTACCATTTCTCCCTCTTCCACGTCCTGACCGATAATCTGGCCCGGCTCATACTGATCAGAAGCCTCTTCCGCACTCTGCTCCACAGTCAGCCCCATATCCTCCAGCTCGGCCTGAGCCTCTGTCAGCGTCATGCCAGTCAGGTCAATCATCTCCACCTGCTCCGTATTGGACTCTGTCTGCGCATTATTGTTATTATTATTTCTTCCGAATCCGAAATCTATCAGTCCCAGGAAATTTCCGATAATATAAATGACAATCAGTACAATAATAATTGCCACTACAATCCGCAGAATATTGACGATCTTCTCCATTCGGGAATTCAGAAAACGTCCCTCTTCCTCATCCTCTTCTTCGTCATCATCATCGTCATCATCTTCATAAATATAAGCGTATTTTCCGGACTTATCCACTTCATCCTCATCATCTGTGACGCCGGATGATTTCTCCTGGATCTCCTTTACTTCATCATCAGTCAGTACACGGGTCTTTCCCTGGTTATACGGCACCAGATCCACAAAATCATCATCCGGAGAAAGAAGCGATTTCCGCAGATCCACCAGAAGACTCTCCATGGAATCATACCGTCTGTCCGCACTCTTCTGGGTACACTTCAGAATAATCTTCTCCAGGCTGATGGGCACATCCGGCGCATACTCGCTGGGCGGAACCATCTCATCCTGCAGATGCTTGATCGCCACCGCCACGGTGCTGTCCCCGTCATAGGGCACACGTCCCGTTACCATCTCATACATCACAATACCGAGGGAATAGATATCACTCCGATTGCTGACATAACCGTTTCTGGCCTGCTCCGGAGAAGCATAGTGAACAGATCCCATGACATCTGAATGTATGGTATGCTCGGAAACCGCCCGTGCAATTCCAAAATCTGTCACTTTCACCTTGCCGTCATTGGAAATAATAATATTCTGAGGCTTAATATCTCTGTGAATAATATTCTTGGCGTGAGCCGCCTGAATTCCCCTTCCCACCTGAATGGCAATACTCAAGGTCTCTTTATAATTCAGCCGTCCCTTTTTTTCAATATAGGTTTTCAGGGTAATGCCCTGCACATATTCCATAATAATGTAATAAAAGCCGTCCTGACTTCCTACATCATAAATGTTTACGATATTGGGATGCTCCAGTCCCGCGGCGGACTGCGCCTCGGTCCGGAACTTGGTCACAAAGTTCATATCTTCACAGAACTCCGGCTTCAGTACCTTAATCGCCACACATCTTCCCAGGGTGTGATCCTTTGCTTTATACACATCCGACATGCCGCCGGTGCCGATCTTTTTCTCCACCTCATAACGGCCTGCTATTATCATTCCTGTCTCTATCATCTACACTTCCCTTTCCAGTCTAAGGTTCTATTGTGATTACGGTAATATTATCCTTACCACCATTTCTATTTGCCAGTTCAACTAAATATTCTGTTTTGGAAACCAGATCTCCCGATCCGTTCAGGATCCGCAGAATCTCATCATCCTCCACCATGTTCGTAAGTCCGTCCGAGCACAGCAGAATCCGATCCCCCGGCTCCAGAACAGTCTCAAAAACATCTGCCTGCACTTTTCGATCCGCGCCGATGGCTCTCGTAATAATATTTCTGTCAGGATGCGTTCTGGCACTTTCCTGATCCATCTCTCCCAAACGCACCATCTCCTGAACAAGAGAATGATCCTGGGTAATCTGCCGGATCCTGTCACCGACAACATAAAGCCTGCTGTCTCCCACATTAACAGTGACCAGTCTGCGGCCGTCCAGAACCGCCGCCACCAGAGTCGTGCCCATTCCTCTCATCTCCTCGTGATCATCGGCATAGGCCCGCAGGGAAGCATTGGCGTTGGAAACACACTCCTTCAGAATCCCGATCGTGTCTGTCTTTTCTGTATTCTTTGCAGTGTTCACTATGATCTCCACCGCATACCGGGAAGCAAACTCTCCTGCATTATGGCCGCCCATACCATCCGCTACAAGGAACAGATTCGGTAAGCTGCCTACCGGCTCTTCTGATGAATAGAAATAGTCCTGATTCATCTCGCGCCTCATCCCGATATCAGTCAGGGAACATTTTTTCATTCTTTAAGCATCCTGCCTTTCTGCAAATCTTTTGCGCAGTTGTCCACAGGCCCCGTCAATATCGCGGCCCATCTCCCTTCTGATTGTAACATTTATCCTGTATTTTTCAAGTCTCTTTTGAAAATCCTGCACTGCTTTCTGCGGAGGCTGGGCAAAATCACGCTCTTTCACAGGATTGATCGGGATCAGATTAATATGGCACGGCAGCCCCCGGATCAGCTGCGCCAGCTCATCCGCATCCTGCGCCTGATCATTCACCCCGGCCGCCAGACTGTATTCAAAGGTAATCCGCCGCCCTGTTTCTGCAAAATAATCCCTGCATGCCTGAATTAAATCATGAATTTCATAAGCTTCCGCCACAGGCATCAGCTTCCTCCGCTTTTCCTGACTGGAAGCATGCAGAGAAACCGCCAGGGTAATCTGAAGTTTCTTTTCAGCCAGCGCATAAATTTTCGGAATGATACCGCAGGTAGACACAGTCACATTTCGCTGACTGATATTCAAACCGTTCTCATCCGTAAGCATTGTAAGAAAAACAAGAAGGTTCTCAAAATTATCCAGCGGTTCTCCCGTTCCCATGATAACTACATTGGAAACCCTCTCCCCCGTATCCGCACTGATCCGGTAAACCTGCTCCAGCATCTCGGCAGGAGTGAGATTCCTCACCAGTCCGTCCAGCGTAGATGCACAGAACCTGCATCCCATACGGCAGCCCGCCTGTGAAGATATACAGACAGAATTACCATGTTTATAGGGCATGAGCACACTCTCTACCATATTCCCGTCCTCCAGCCGGAACAGATATTTCCGCGTTCCGTCCTGAGCGGAAACCTGACAGGTCACCTTTTCCAGAACTGTAAACGTACAATTCCGCCGGATTTTTTCCTTCAGGCTGCCCGGAATATTTCCCATGGCATCCAGAGAATCCACATGCTTCTCATGCATCCACTGATAAAGCTGCTTTGCCCGGAACTTCTTTTCGCCGTTCTCCAGAATCCACTGCTCCAGCGCGGGATACGGGAGCGACTTGATATCGGTAAGTTCTCCTCTGTTCTGATCATTCATCTCTTTCTGCACTGTCCTTCCATTTTTCCGCAGCCGGATTCCTTCCCGCCGCAAATCATATTTCCTTATCCTGTGCGGCTGCCGCTTTTTTCTCCATCTTTGCAATATAAAAGCCGTCGCAGCCCTCATCAGGCAGATACTGCCGTTCTTCTTTCAGCGAAAACTCCGGAAATGATTCCAAAAACCAGGCTGTATTATTCTGATTTTCTTCCTCCGTAATCGTACAGGTACTGTACATCAGAATTCCTCCCGGTTTCACATAACGGCGGACAACAGACAGAATCCGTCGCTGCAGTTCCGCCAGTTCTTCAATCTTTTCCGGTTCCGCCTTATATTTAATATCAGTCTTGCTGCCGATTACGCCCAGTCCTGAACAGGGCAGATCCGCGATCACAATGTCCGCAGCCGCCTCCACAGAAGAGTCATATTCCGCGGCGTCCTGAACCTTCGTCCGAAGATTCGAAACCCCGCAGCGCTCTATATTCTCACGGATCATTTCCACTTTATATTCGGTCAGGTCACGGGCCTCCACCACTCCGGCGCTGCCGAGAAGCTGCGCCATGTGAATGCTCTTGCCCCCTGGCGCGGCACAGACATCCAGGACAAATAAATCCCGGTCGGAGCGCCCCTCCAGCGCAAGCTTCGCAACCATCATGGATGAAACATCCTGCACATATAAAATACCGTTTTCAAACTCCGGAATCTCATCCAGCGCATCATAACCGTCTATGTAAAAGGCTTCCGGCATCCCTTTTACAGGAGATACCGTAATTCCCCTGGCTTCCAGAGAATGCCTTACAGTCTCCGGCGTTTCCCGTCTGATATCTGCCCGGACACAGGTACTGTGCTTATTCAAAAACGCCTCTAATATATGTATGCTCCGCTCCTGTCCGAATTGCCCGAAAAAGCGCCTGACAATCCACTCCGGCATGGAATAACACACAGACGCCGCCAGCACCGGATCTTTTTCCGCTGAAGGCCACAGAATCTTCTCTCTGTTTCGGGCAATATTTCTCAGAACGCCGTTCACAAAACTTTTCAGTCCTCCAAGTCCGCGCTTTCCCGCCAGTTTCACCGCTTCATTGCATACAGCGGAATCCGGCACGGAATCCATATAGAAAAGCTGATAAACGCCGCTCTCCAGAATGGCCCGGATCACCGGCTTCATTTTATTTACTTTTGTTTTTGAAAATTGATGGATGATATAATCCAGCTCGATCTGACGTTCAATCGTCCCCTCGCTGACCCGCTTGACAAAGGCCCTGTCTCTGCGGGGAAGATAACGATACTTGTCCAGCATCCCCCGCACAGCGATATGAGAAAACTCCCCGTCCCTGTTCACAGCCAGCAGAATATCCACCACCAGACTCCTGGGATTGATCTGTTCTGACATGAAACTCTCCTTTATTTTCCGGCTTGCTGGCTTCCGGTCATTCGATGTCCCGGAGGCCGTCGTCTGATGCAAAACAACTCCTGTTTCCAGGAGTTGTCCGTCTGTTCTCCGTTTTCCGGCTCAGCGCGCTGCCCTAATCATCCCGGCGATTTCCGCCGAAAAGCAGAATCAGCCGAAGCAGCTGCAGTATAATCGCCGCCGCGCTGGCCACATAAGTCATGGCCGCCGCCGTCAGCACCTTTCTGGTATCCCGCAGTTCCTCATGTCCCAGAATACCGGTTCTCTCCAGTTCTCCAAGCGCCCGATGGGAAGCGTTAAACTCCACCGGCAGCGTCACCAGCTGAAACAGAACTGCCAGAGAAAACATCCAGATTCCGATCGTCACAAGAATATGACCGCCGCTTCCGAAAATGATACCGATAATAATCAGAGGCCATGCCAGACCGGAACCGATATTTACCACCGGAACCATAGCTCCGCGCACCCGGAGGGGTACGTATCCTCTCTGGTGCTGAATCGCATGTCCGCACTCATGAGCCGCAACGCCTACCGCCGCCACAGAAGTGCTGCTGTACACCGTATCCGACAGAGCCAGTGTTTTATTCTTCGGATTATAGTGGTCTGTCAGGTTCCCCTGGGTATGAATGATCCGCACATCCCGGATCCCTGCGTTATACAAAATTCTTTCCGCCGCCTGAGCGCCGGTCATCCCGGACCGGCTGCGCACATGGGAATAACGGTTAAATGTGCTGCGCATTTTACCGGAAGCGATCAGACAGATTACCGCTCCCACAATTACCAGAAGGTACGTCCAGTCCCAGAATGCATAAAAGGGGTAATATCCATAACCGTACATAAATATCAACTTCTTTCTTCGTTATTCAAAATATCAGTCTGTTTCCGAAACTCCTGTCACTCCCCCAGTTTTTCCGTATCCTTCACAGAATATCCACGCAGAAACGCGCTGCAGGACATCCGTTTTTTTCCTTCCAGCTGAATCTCATTGATCCTGAGAATTCCATCTCCGGTCTGCACATAAAGCGCATCCTTCGCAACATCCGTAATGCTGCCCGGAGCAGCTTTGGTATTTCCCTCCGCCACATCGGCATCCCAGATCTTCAGCGTTTTCCCGTTCAGCTTAGTATATGCGCTGGGCCAGGGATTTAAACCACGGATCAGACATTCCAGCTCCTCTGCGGATTTATTCCAGTCAATAAATCCGAACTTTTTATGAATCAGTCCCACTTTTGTCGCCTGACTGTGATCCTGAGGCGTATACTCTGCGGTTCCGTCCTCAATGGCTGCCAGCGTTTTAACGCAGAGCTCTGCTCCTACCCGGCTGAGCCGGTCAAACAGGCTGCCTCCTGTCTCTTTGGGGGCGAGAACTACCTCTTCCTTCATAATCATGTCTCCGGTATCCAGCCCCTCATCCATGCGCATGGTAGTCACCCCTGAAACACGTTCGCCGTTAATGACCGCCCACTGAATCGGCGCAGCGCCGCGGTACTTCGGAAGCAGAGATGCATGTACATTGATGCACCCGCAGGGCGGCATCTCCAGAATTTCTTTGGGAAGGATCTGTCCGAAGGCCACCACCACAATCACATCTGCGCGAAATGTTCTCAAATACTCCACACTCTCCGGCTCTCTTACCCGGCGGGGCTGGAAAACTTCAATTCCATGAGCCAGAGCCGCCTCCTTGACCGGCGGCGCCTGCATTGCCTTTCCCCGGCCCTTGGGCTTATCCGGCTGTGTGACAGCCAGAACCACCTCGTGTCCGGCGGCAATCAGAGCTTCCAGCGTTCCGACAGAAAAATCCGGCGTACCCATAAAAATTATTTTCATTCTGTTCTCCTTTTTCCATAAGGAAGACGCTTCTCTCCTGTCCGGATCAGATACTATTCTTCCTCATCCTCTTCAAACTCTTCCGGATCTTCATATGTCACATCGTGGATCTCGCCTTCCACAAATTCCACATACATATGTCCGTCCAGATGATCCAGTTCATGGCAGATAGCCCGGGCAAGAAGCTCTTCCCCTTCCACTTCACACTCTTCCATATCTTCATTCAAATATCTGGCTTTTACATAATTGGGCCGGGTCACCTGTCCGGCCTTTCCCGGATAACTCAGACATCCTTCATCGCCGGTCTGCTCTCCGGACTTCTCCACAATCACCGGATTCACCATTACCAGAGGGCCGTCCCCCACATCGATCACCACAATACGGCGGAGCACTCCAACCTGAGGAGCCGCAAGTCCCACGCCGTTTGCCTCATACATCGTGTCCAGCATATCTGCAATCAGTTCCTGCAGACGGGGAGTCATTACCTTTACCTCTCTGCATGTTTTTGTTAAAATATCGTCTCCCAGCAGACGAATCGTTCTCAATGCCATTATTTTCTCCTTTCCTGGGCATTTTTCTGCCCATACAGGTATCCTCCGGAGGGTTTCTCCTTTTCCTGTTAAAAACCGTTCATAGGATTAAAATCAAACTGTACATTCACCTTTTTCAGCAAAGGATCCTCTCTCAAATCCTGATCCAATCTGTTTTTTACCAGAACGAGCGCCCCATAATCCGCGGCTTTCACATAGATAATTTTACGGAAAATATCGCTGACCTTCGCAATGGCCGCATCTGCAGGTCCGATGATCTGAATCTTCCCCTTTCCGAAAAGATCTGCATCCGTCTGCCTGTCCCGGATAATGGCCGCTGTTCTGTATTGTAACACAACTGCCGCCTCGTTGACCAGTGTTTCCTGCGAAGAAGATATATGAATCACCATCATATTCCACACGGGCGGATAATTCATCATACGGCGAAACATCATCTCCTGTTCAAAAAATCCCTGATAATCCTGGCGCGCCGCCGCCTCCACGGCATAATGCTCCGGCTGGTAGGTCTGAATTACCACCTCACCCGGACGTTTTCCCCGTCCGGCCCGGCCCGCCGCCTGTGTCAGGAGCTGAAAGGTCCGCTCTGCCGCCCGGTAATCGCTGATGTGCAGCGACAGATCTGCCGCCAGCACTCCCACCAGCGTCACATTCGGAAAATCATGTCCCTTCACAATCATCTGCGTTCCGATCAAAATATCCGCCTCCTGATTGGCAAAAGCCGACAGAATCTTCTCATAACTCTCCTTCTGTCTGGTCGTATCCAGATCCATCCGCAGCACTCCCGCTTCCGGAAACTGCTGCCGGATATACTGCTCAATCTTCTGCGTCCCTGCCCGGAAGCCGCCCACGTAGGGAGATCCGCACTCCGGACACTGCTTTACCATCGGCCGGGAATAACCACAGTAATGGCACACCAGCCTTCCGTCATTATGAAGGTTCAGAGACACATCACAGTGGGGACATTTTATTACATGGCCGCAGCTTCGGCATGAAACAAACCCCGCCACGCCGCGGCGGTTGATAAACAGCATGATCTGCTCCTGTCTCTGAATTCGATCCACCATCAGTTCCCGCAGCTTATCGCTCAGAATCGTGCGGTTTCCCCGCCTCAGTTCCTCCCGCAGATCCACTCTGTAAACAACCGGAAGCGGACGTCCGCTGATCCTCCGGTTCATCTCATACAGCCTGTATTCTCCGGCTCTGGCCCTGGCAT
>CAMLYL010000112.1 GCA_946491665.1 uncultured Lachnospiraceae bacterium
TCGAAACGCTGGAAAACCTGGGAAAAGAGGACATCCATCTGGTCTGCTATAATTTGGGAGAGTTCGGGATTCCCGGCCGGCGGTATCTGCGCAAAGGCGGGGATGAGCGAACCCATCAGATCCATATGTTTGCCCGGACAGACAGGAAAAATATTGAACGGCACCTGGCTTTACGGGATTATCTGCGCACACACCCGGAAGCCAGGGAAGCTTATGGTAAATTGAAGAAGCAGCTGGCGGAAAAATATCCTTATGATATTGACGGATACTGTGATGGAAAAGACGCCTTTGTCAGAGAACTGGAACAGAGGGCGCTTTGTCAATTTCCTGCATCAGAGCTCTGAGGCTTCTGGGAAGGGGCATATCCTTTTTCAGAAGTCCTTTTTCTGTGAGCACATCAAATAACTGCAGAACAGCCGGAGTTTCCAGGTTTGTCTGCTGCAAAAGCGTTTGGTTTCGGAAAATTTCCTGGGGAGTGCCGTGAGCGGCTACCTTCCCCGCCTGGAAGATGATGATTTCATCGGCCCATTCCAGAGCGAAATTAACGTCATGGGTGGCCATCATTACGGTGATTCCCTCATCGGTCATCCGGTTTACCGCCTGGTTGACCAGGGCGGTATGCTTCGGATCCAGAGCCGCCGTGGGTTCGTCCAGAATTACGATTTCAGGTTTCATAATCAGGATGTCAGCGATGGAAACCTGTTTTTTCTGTCCGCCGGAGAGTGCATGGGTGGGGCGGTCACGGTAGGGAGTAATATTCATTTCATTCATGATCTTCTCCACTTCCTGACGGGCTTCTTCCTCGGAAACGCCCAGATTCAGAATACCGAAAGAAATTTCCTGGTAAACGCTGGCCGAAAAAAGCTGATTATCCGGATCCTGAAAAACGATTCCGACATTTTTGCGCAGCTGCAGCAGTCCCTTTCGCGTATATTCTACCGGTTTCCCGTGAAAGAAGACCGTTCCCCGGCAGGGACGGTAAACACCGTTGCAGCAGAGAAAAAAAGTGGATTTTCCGGAACCGTTGGCTCCCATCACCGCAATTTTTTTTCCGCGGCAGATTTCCAGAGAAAGACCATTCAGGGAAAAAGTCTTTTCATCATCATAGGAGTGGTACAGATTTTCCGCTTTTAAAATCACATCGTTCATCCTTATAACCTCACAATCACAGTCAGAATCAGCAGGAGCGCTTCAAAACAGATAATCAGAAGAAGCTCTTCCTTTTTCGGGGGCAGATTTTCGCTGAGTACCCGGATATCCCCATCGTAACAGCGGGATTCCATGGCGTCATACAGAATGCCCGAGCGGTTAACCGCCCGTACGAACAACGCGGAAGCCAGCTGGCCGAAGGATCGCATCGACTGGCGGAAGCTGACGTTCCCAAGGCGGGATTTCTGAGAAATGCTGATGGCATGGGCACAGTCCAGAAGTACGAAAATGTAGCGGTAAATCAGAAGCATCAGTTCGATCAGAAGTTTTGGACACTTCAGTTTTTTCAGTACATTCAGAATGTCCGTTACCGGTGTGTTGCAGGACAGAAAATACAGGCAGGATACAGCTGCCATTGCGGTGACGAAAATCTGAACCGCGTAGCGCAGCGTCTCCCAGCTGGCTGTCAGATACCAGTTTCCAAAGGAAACAGCAAAAACCTCCAGAGGAGTCTGTCGGATGGAAAGTCCCAGAATCAGAGAATTCACCAGCAGAAACAGCAGCGGAATGGTCAGCAGTTTCAGATAGCGTCTCAGAGGAATTCCGCCCTTCCACACCGTAAGGAGGCTCATCAGCGCCAGAACCGGGAGACAGATCATCACAGAACGACCGACAATGCACAGCACCAGTGTTGCCACAGAAAAGAGAAACTTTTCCCCGGCATTCATATATCTGAGTTTTGACTGATAACTGAGTTTGTCGATAATAAGCATTTCTGTTATTCCTGTTCTTTCTTTTGCTCTTCTTCTTCGTCGTCCTTCATCCATTTTCGCCGTTCTACCAGGCGTCCCATGATAAATGCTATGATTCCAACGCCGATGCCTGTCTGAACGCAGAACAGCATACTTTCTACCTCGCCGGGAAGTTCCCGTCCGAGAATATTTTCTATAAGAGGGGAGGCCCAGGGTTCATAAGTCGGATCTGTTTCTTCAATCAGTGTATTTCCCTTGTCATCGGAGCCGCCGAATTCAGCACTGTTACGCAAAAACAAAGGGGCAAAGATAATAATGACAGCAATAATTGCAAGTATAATCACCGTAAGACGGTTCTTTTTCTTTTTTTCCATTCTATTTCCCCTCCTTGAGATAACCGATTGCTTTCAGTTCCGGCTTTGCATAGGCTTCCAGACCGATGATAATGATGACGGTCAGAATCCCCTCCACTACGGCCAGAGGAATCTGGGTGCCGGCAAAGATTACCAGGTTTTCTTTCAGCGCGACGCCGAAAGTGGTTGCAGAATTATGTGCCATTGCAAGCTGAAAAGCAGTGACGCAGTATGTAAACAGATCACCCACAAAAGCGGCCAGAAAAACGCTGATTTTACGGTTGACCCTCAGTTTTTTCAGCAGCCAGAACAGACCGAACGTCACAAAGGGGCCGGCAACAGCCATGGAAAAGGTATTTGCTCCCAGGGTGGTCAGACCGCCATGTGCCAGAAGAAGCGCCTGAAAAATGAGTACGATCAGTCCCAGGATAGAAACCGGCGTCGGTCCGAACAGAATTGCTCCCAGACCTGTGCCTGTCATATGAGAACAGCTTCCGCTGACTGACGGAATCTTCAGGGAGGAAATTACAAATATAAATGCTCCGGACATGGCCAGGAGTGTCAGTGTTCTCCGGTTAGCGCTCAGTGTTTTCCGGATCGAAAAGAAACCGGCAACAAGAAACGGGAGACAGATAACGCCCCAGGCAACACAATAGCCCGCCGGAAGTGCTCCCTCCATAATGTGCATTGCGTTGGCTGCAGGCAGAATTCCGAGACACAGCGCAAACGCGGCTGAAACAGCTACAAATCTTTGTTGTTTTTTTGTCATAACGACTCCTTTCATTCTTTGTGTGCACCTGTTTTTTGCATACCGTATTTCATGTAAAAATACATGAAAAAAACGCCTCATCATCAAAAAATAAAAATATGAAGGGGCGCGGCTGCAGGGTAGTCACACTGTCCTGCACAGTGCCGTCACTCGCAGCTTCTGTGCAAATCGCATACGTTCAGGCAGGTCTTCTGGCTCAGCTTCACCGCCGGCTTTCGTCTTCCCGGATAAAAATCCAGTGACAACATGAAAGCTGGCTCAGCATACACAGCGGCGTGACCGCGGAGGAATCTCACCTCTCTTCCCTATTCTCCTGTGGAATGAAACACAGGCACCTGTCCGCATTCAATTTTCTACATTATATACCAGGGAGTCTGAAATGGCAAGCAAATCGGGCTCATATCAGAGAGTTTCTGCTCATCTTTTATCAGGAACTCTCTGATAATGTTTCCGGAGGAAAAATGAGCTGTTTTCCGGCAGTTTTTTTCTTCCATCCTAATAAAAACGCGGAATTGATAATTACAATTATTGAACCGGCGTTGTGTACCAGAGCGCCTGCCACCGGATTCAATATACCGGTAATGGCCAGGATAATAGCGACAATATTTAATGTCATGGAAAAGGTCAGATTACATTTTATTGTGATCATCATGCGTTTCGCCAGACGGAGCAGATGGGGAAGTTCGCTGATCTTGTCATTGATCAGTGCGATATCTGCGGCGTCAATGGCAATATCGCTTCCGATTCCGCCCATGGCAATTCCCACATAAGCTTTTTTTAAGGCGGGGGCATCGTTGATGCCGTCACCGATCATGCATACCTGTTTCCCGGATTTTTGGAAAGCTTCAATCTGATGCAGTTTGTCTTCCGGAAGACAGTCAGCATGTACTTCATGAATTCCAAGCTGGTCTGCCATATAATTGGCGGCGCTTGTGTGATCACCGGTCAGCAGGACGGGAGTGACTCCGATGGATTTGACTTCCCGCAGTGTATCCGGAGCTTCCGGCCGCAGCGTGTCGGACAGAATCGCGAAACCGGCGGGAAGCTGGTCCGTAGAAATGTAGATGATGGTACAGCCTTTTTCCAGGAAGGTTTCTGCATGCAGTTTCATGTCATCCGGAAGCGTGATCCGGTTTTTTTCAAAAAGTCCGGGATTTCCCGCCAGAATATGCTGTCCTTCAATCCAGGCAGAAACACCCTGTCCCGGTATCATCTGGAACTGCTGCGGCTGGGGAATCTCCCCGGTTTTCTGATGCTCATAGCAGCTTACCACCGCTTTCCCCAGAGGGTGTTCCGAGCGCAGCTCCGCGCCGGCGAGCAGACGGTAAAGCTGATCATCTGAGCGGCTGCGGCAGCTGCTTATTACAGAAACGACCTCCGGGGTACCGCGGGTCAGCGTCCCCGTTTTGTCGAAGGTAACGGCAGATACCCCGGCCAGACGTTCCAGCGCATCGCCTTCCCGGACAAGAAAGCCGTGTCTGGCTGAGTTGCCAATGGCTGCCATAATGGCTGTGGGAGTGGCAAGAACCAGTGCACAGGGGCAGAAGACGACGAGAATTGTGACCGCGCGGATGATTTCTCCGGAAATCAGCCATGTCAGGGCCGCTGCGGCCAGCGCAATTACAACAATCCAGGTAGCCCAGCGGTCTGCGATTCCTACAATTTTTGCCTTGTCCGCATCGGCGGACTGAACCAGACGGATCATTCTCTGGATGGAGCTGTCGTCCCCGGCCTTTGTGGCCCGCATGTCAAAGGAACCGAACTGATTCACGGTGCCGCTGGAAACTTCATCGCCGGCGGTTTTATCCACAGGGAGAGATTCCCCGGTCATTACGGCCTGGTTTACAGAGGTCTGACCCGACAGGATAATACCGTCTGCGGGGATAGTCTCTCCGGGAAGTACCCGCAGGATATCATTGATCCGGACCTGTTCGGCGGGAATAATGGTTTCTTCTGTGTCGTTCAGTTTCCGGGCGGTCCGGGGTGTCAGATGCACCAGCTTTTCAATTCCGGCTCTGGCTCTGGCCACAGTCATGTCTTCCAGCAGCGCGCCGAGCTGCATGATGAATGCCACCTCTCCGGCGGCAAAGATTTCGCCAATAATCACAGAGGCAATCAGGGCCAGAGAAACCAGTACGTCAGCCTTGATGTCAAAGGCGGTTACCAGTCCGATCACCGCTTCCAGAATGATGGGAATTCCGCATAGGATAATCGCAATCCAAGCCAGGTCGAATCCGAAGGGTCTGAACTGTAACAGACTGGTCAGCAGTGAGATGCCTCCTATGACCAGAAAGAGGATATCCTTTTTTACGCCTCCCCATTGCAGCATGTTTTCTAATTGTTTCACGATATAGCGCTCCTTTCACTTTATACCCATGGGGGTATGACTATATTATACATATAGGGGTATGGGTTGTCAATAAGGCAAAAAAAGTCCCCGCCGCCGGTTGTTATCCGGCAGCAGGGGCGGCAGGAGTTCTGATACATGAAAAAAATTAATTCATATTTGCGAACCGCTCCACGGCTTTGGTAAAATTCGCAATGGTCTGATCCGCGTCGCCATGCTCGATACCGTCGCGCACACAATGCTGGATATGTCCTTCCAGGACCACTTGTCCGGCCTTATGCAGAGCCGATTTGGCGGCATTGATCTGTGCAAGAATATCTTCGCAGGGAATATCCTCATCGATCATGCGGTCAATCGCCTGTACCTGACCAATGATTTTCTTTAGGCGCCGGTGCAGATTATCAGCATCCATACACTGTCTCATAGTGTCACCTCACGTTCTGTCAAAATGCTGATACCGTTAGGGGTATCTGTATAAAGTATTATCTGCGAAACGGACATTCTTGTCAAGCCGTCATTTATCTGGAAACGTGATGAAGTATGAATTGGTTTCTGTGAAATTCCAGGATCCCTTCATCCCGCATCCGTCCCAGTTCCTTTGACAGTGCGCTGCGGTCCACGTTGAGATAATCCGCCAGACCCTGACGGTCGAAGGGGATCCGGAAGGAGGTGCGTCCTGTCTTTGCCGACTGTTCGGAAAGATAAATCAGAAGACGTTCGCGGATGGTTTTGGGAGTGGTGCAGAAGATCCGGCCGGACAGCGTCAGATTTTTTCTGGCGGAAAGAAACAGCAGATTGCGTATTATTTTATCCTGCCAGGACACGGCTGGAGCCGGAGGAAGCGTTTCGGGAGGTGAAAGAATTTCCAGAACATTCAGATGAAAAAACAGAATTTCGGAATCCTCTGCCGCTGATGCGTTCACCATCATGGGTTCCCGGCAGAGGGCATATGTTTCCGCAAAAATCTGTCCCGGCGCAATGTTGCTTAAAATGCTCCGATTTCCCCACAGATCAATATTTTCTATCGTAACGCTGCCGGACAGGACGATGCCGAGTTCACGAACCTTATCACCCATATGAAAAATGAGTTCGCTTTTTTTATAATGTCCCTTCCGGATACAGCCGCTCTGTCTGATGAGTTCCTGCTCGGCGGTGTCGATCCCGTGAAACAGGGGCAGTTCAAAATAATTCATAAATTCTCCTTTTGAGATGTTTTTTGTCTTAAAAATTCTCTGAAATATGTTTTTGTGGTTTTAACCACGGAAATATAGTATGGATTGTAATATGCTTTTACCGGAAACGCAAGGAGGTATCTTATGATTCGAAAAATTATTGAGATTGATGAAAGCAAATGCAATGGCTGCGGTGCCTGTGCCGAAGCCTGCCATGAAGGAGCGATCCATATGGTAAATGGAAAGGCAAAGCTCCTGAGAGATGATTATTGCGATGGGCTGGGAGATTGTCTGCCGGAATGTCCTACAGGCGCCATCCGTTTTGTGGAGAGAGAAGCGGCAGCCTACAATGAGCAGGCTGTGATGGAGCATAAAAAAGCAATGGAAGTGACCGGGACGCAGACTGCGTTTTCCGGACTCGCCCAATGGCCCTGTCAGATCAGACTGGCTCCGGTAAACGCGCCCTATTTCCAGGGAGCGAATCTGCTGATTGCGGCTGACTGTACCGCCTATGCCTGCGCTGATATGCATCAGAAATTCATGCGGGGAAAGATAACCCTGATTGGCTGTCCGAAGCTGGACGGAGTGGATTACAGTGAAAAGCTGACCCGGATCATAGCAGATAATGAGATTCAGAGTGTCACTGTGGTGCGTATGGAGGTTCCGTGCTGCGGCGGACTGGAGATGGCGGTAAAAAAGGCGCTCCGGGGCAGCGGGAAGTTGATTCCCTGGCAGGTGGTAACGATTTCCATTGACGGACAGATCCTGGACTGAGATCCGGGGATATATGGCAGAGATCTGGCGGCGGGAAATGCTCTGACAGAGGCTGGCGGACTGCCGGAAGAAGCGGTAAAACTTGACTTTACAACAGAAATCACCTACAATGTTGCGTAATAAAGGCGCTGCCGCAGAAGTCCGGAAATCTGATGCGGCGCCCTTTCTTACGGAGGGAAACAGATGCAGATTTCGAGCAGATTTACAATAGCGATCCATATGCTTTCCTGTATGGACGTTTTTGGAGAGGATTATAAAGTAACAAGCGATTTTATGGCGGGAAGCATACAGGTGAATCCTGTGATTATCCGGAATATCCTCCGGCAGTTAAAGGCTGCAGGGATTGTGACGGTGAAGCGCGGTTCCGGAGGAGCCGCCGTCGCCAGGCCGCTGGATGAGGTTACCCTGCTGGATGTCTATCGGGCTGTAGAGTGTGTGGAAGATGGAGAATTGTTCCATTTTCATGAAAATCCTAATCCGGCCTGTCCCGTCGGAAGGAATATTCACCGGGTTCTGGACGGAAAGCTGGATGAGGTACAGAAAGCCATGGAGGATAAGCTGGCTTCCTTTACACTGGAGGATGTGAAAAACGACATTGTAGAGCTCATTGAAAAATCTGATTGAGAGAGCAGAAAAGCCGGATGAAAAGGCAGCGAAAACAACTGGAAAAATGAGCGAAAAAAATATATGAAAAAAATTTGAAAAAGTTGTTGACAATATTCGAATCGGGTGGTAATATGTAATAGCTGTCGCGGATGAGAGCTGCGCGACATGGTCAGAAACGGGGTGTGGCTCAGCTTGGCTAGAGCGTCTGGTTAGGGACCAGGAGGTCGCAGGTTCAAATCCTGTCACTCCGATTAAAGGGCTATCGCCAAACGGTAAGGCAACGGACTCTGACTCCGTCATTTCCAGGTTC
>CAMLYL010000113.1 GCA_946491665.1 uncultured Lachnospiraceae bacterium
TTAGCCTGCCGCAGGATCTCGACTCTCACAGGTAATGTCCGGTCTTTTTCGATTTGTTTCAGAACAGTTAAAGATTTTTCCTCTGACGAACCATCATCCACAAGAATGATTTTCCCCGGCAGCACCGTCTGGCTGCAAAGCGACTGCACCGCCTCCCGGATCATCTCACCCTGGTTGAAACTGGTAATCACCGCTTCCAGATCCTGTGCTGTTTTCTGTTGGCTGCTATTCTGCATCATCTTCCTGTCCTCATCTCATTTATTTTTTTGAATGGGAGCTCCATCCCAGGATCCCCAAAGCCGTTCAATGCTTCACATGACCCAGCAGTTCAATCACGCACTTCAGACTGTCCTGCATATCCAGATATGCATAAAAGCCGTTATGCGGCGCTTCTCTCCACACCGGTTCTTTTCTTCCAGAATTTCTCTGACACCATCATACCACACCCGGATGTGAATTGCTTGTCTTTTTCTCAAGTTTTCAAATCCGCAATCTCCCCTAAATCCGGCAGCCACACCGATGACGCGTCTACAAAACTGCTCTTATCCTCCGCCTGGGCCGCGATAGTGGAAGGGATACTTCCCTCCAACTGTCCGCGGACGCTCTCCGCCCGCAGCAGACAAAATTCCGTGATGGTATCCACCCCCAGCAGAAAATCGTCGTAAGAACAGAAGGCTGTGGGATCCTTTTCCACCCAGGGTGTGATCATTTCCCTGGTTTCCGATACAAAATTTTCAAAATAGCCGCTCTCAAAATACCCGGCGATCAGTTCATCAAAGTACGCATGGTACTGCGCATAATACGCGTCGTTCTTCATCAGGTTATGGTACAGCGGGCGTTTTTTCATGATCTCGCCGCTGGCCGGGGTATTGATGGGATAATTCACATACAGCGTGGAATCGTTGACCGGATCCGGCATCCCCAGACTGTAGGTGGCAAAGGCCAGATTATAATCCCATGGCAGGATGCTGAGGATTCCGTCCTCCTCATACAGGAAATAATTGTGTCCGGTTTTTCCCAGATAGCTGTCCAGATTTACCACAAAAACCTGCACCGTAAAGTATCGCAGCACCTGGTCCACATTTACCGCCTCTTCTAAATTTTCCCCCTCTGATAAAATTTTCAGCGCCGCAATCAGACGTTTTTTATCTTCATCCGTGGGATCAAATTTCGCATGACGGAAGATATTATCGTAGCTGTCAAAATCATCGTCTGTGTAGCGCAGATGGACGTCCGCATTTTCATCATTCAGGGAACGGTAATCCGGCTTGTACAGCTGTCCGTGATCTCTTCCATAATTGCGCTTCACAAAGGCTTCCTCCGGTTCTTCCACTGCCAGGAACAGTCCCCAGGGCTGGCCGTTGACCGTTACCCAGGCATAACTGCAGAGAGGCGCGGGCACTCCCATATACTCCATCATGTCATAGGTAATCCAGGTTTTCATATAGCTGTTGTCCTGAAAAGAAGAATCCAGGGAAAATTTATCCAGACCATAATAACTTCCGTAGGTATAATGGTCAAACTCCACCTTCAGACTGTAGCGGTCCAGACCATACTCTTCGGTCAGCCGCCGGGAATTATTGCCCTTTACCCGCAGCCCCACGTTGGAAAAACGCTCGCCGTCAATGACAATGGTACAGGACTGATATTCTTCCTCTGCAGCCGTATCCAAAAATCCCTCCCAGTCCTCCAGCACCAGATCCACGGTATGCACCCGGGACGGATCAAACAGCCTTGTTTCATATCCCGGCGCCATATAGGCGGGGGTCAGTCCCAGCTTCGCGCCGTTCATAAACAAAAGGGTCACGGCAACTGCCGCCGCCATGACCAGAATACAGATTTGATTGATATATTTGTGTTTTAACATTGTCCTAATTCATATAGTCGCCATTGTAAGATACCATAGCCGTATGGCTGACGCCGGGAAGCGCCGCCAGATCATTGACGAAATCCGTATCCGCATCCTTCAGGCGAATCTCATAATTCAATTCAATACATCCGGGAGTTACACTTTTACTTTTCAGGCACAGCTTCTGCACCTTCCCCGCCACAAAATCGTGAGCCCTTTTCTCCGCTTCCGGGGTTTCACAGTGGAGCAGAAGGATATAAGGTTTTTCAAATCCTTTATTCTGGGAGAAAATGATCAGGATCAGACCGATAAACAGGCTTCCGATCACCGCCAGTGGGAGAAAGCCCGCCGCCAGCACAATCCCCGCCGCAATCGCCCAGAACAGAAAAGCGATATCGGACGGATCCTTGATGGCAGTGCGGAACCGCACGATGGAAAGCGCGCCCACCATACCCAGGGACAACACGATATTGCTGGTCACCGCCAGGATCAGCAGGGCCGTGATCAGACACAGGGCGATCAGCGTCACACCGAAACTGGCGGAATACATAACGCCTGCGTAACATTTTTTGTAAATAAAGAAAATAAACAATCCCACTGCAAAGGCCAGAATTAAGGTCAGCACCATATCCAGCACAGTGACAGATGTTACATTTTCCAGAAAACTGGATTTGAAAATATCCTGAAAATTGAAAGTCATACCATTTCTCCTCTGTCAATCATATCTTCGGCAGATGGCATACTTGGAATAAGCCGCCGCCTGCCGGTTGGGAACCTGCACCGCCATCGCCACGATCTCCGGCAAAAACGCGTCGTATTTGACTTCCAACACAGCCAGACCATCGGAAACCGGGAAATGCAAAAGCCCGGGATCCAGAAAATGCATCCAGTCGGAAGCCGCACGGAGATTGCGGTCCACCGTCACCCGCACATTTCCCGGTTCATACAGAAATGCTTCCCGCTCATAGGTGACGACTGCCGTTGGCGCAAGGAGCTGTCCCCGGATCTTGCTGTAGAACTCTATTCCCAGCGGATGGCCGTCCTTTAACAGGAACTCCGCGTTCCCATGCAGGAGATCCCGTACCTGCCCTTCCGTCAGTTTCAGGCTGTGTTTTCCGCACAGTCCCCGGATTTTAAACTTCTTTTCCAGACGAAGGAAAGAAGTATCCAAACCATAATACCGGATCCGGAATTTTTCCCGGCAGTCCACGCCGTCGATTTTCTGTCTCAGCGCTTTGTCATACGGCGTGTCAAAATACAGGCTGCTCACACGGTAGATACCGTGTGAGTCAGCATTGGCGTCATGCCGGAAAAGTTTTCTGAGCCTGTGTGTTACAGCCTGGTCATCGGAATAGCTGATTCTGTGCTTCAGCTCATGCCGCAGCTTCAGCGGCGGTTTTTCTTTAATCGTCGTAACCGGAGTCTCCATCATCATAATTGGTTGTTCCGCCGTCGTCGTAATTGGTGTTTCCGTCATCATAGTTGCTGTTCCCGTCATCATAATTGGTATTCCCGCTGTGATAATCCGTCACACCGTCATTATTCGGGCCGTAGTCTGTGTCGTCATAGTTGGTCACACCGTCGTTGTTCGGGCCGTAATCCGTGTCATCGTAATTGGTCACGCCGTCGCTGTTCGGGCCGTAGTCTGTGTCGTCATAGTTGGTCACGCCGTCATTGTTCGGGCCGTAGTCTGTGTCGTCATAGTTGGTCACACCGTCGTTGTTCGGGCCGTAATCCGTGTCATCATAATTGGCTGTGCCCTGGCTGGTCCCGGCAGATGTTCCGCTTCCGGCTGTTCCCGCTGTCCCCGAAACATTCTGGGTGTAATCGGTATTCCCGTCATTATTCGGACCATAATCGGTATCTACATAATTGCTAATTCCATAATCACTCTCATTCTGCACATCCAGCGGAGCCTGCCACTGGTTGGTATTCACACAGTTTCGCACATCGCCGACAATCTCATCCAGGAAGACAGCACTGGGGAGCTGGGAACCCGGCTCGATCTCGATGGTAATCTGACGGGCGCCGCCCTCAATCTCTTCCGCAAAATATCCTGCTGTACCGATGGCGGTCACCAGCTTCGTCACTGCTTCCCTGGTCTGCAGTCCGGCCAGATCGCCGCAGCTTTCTATGATTGCTTTTGCATCGTCATTTCTGGCGGACACGTCCGTTACCGCTCCAGTCTCATCATAGGATACGGCAATTTCCGGATTTACTTTGACAACCAGCACGCCTCCGGCCGCTGTTTCGGTCTCTGCGCTCAGGCTGTCTGTCACAGCCGCCGTATTCTGGCTGCTGCATCCCGCCAGCAGTCCCAGGCTCACTACAAGTGCCAATACGATTGCGATGATTGATCTTCTTTTTTTCATAAGGTTCATCCTCCTGTTTTCATTTTCCTTTTTGTTGTTTCCGGGCTTCTTTTTATCTTATATTCTAAGATTACGGAAGCTTCGGTTCAAAACCGGGGCAGGTTTTATATTTTTTCAGATTTTTTGAAGCCCTTGTATGGATCTCCGGATGCGGCCAGTTGGATCCCTGCCTGCAGTATTGCCGCATCTGTTTTTCCTTACATAAACAGAATACGGCTCCGATTCCTGAAAACCGGGGCCGCAGCCTGAATTATTTCATCTTTTTAATCATCATTGTCATCATCATCGGAAGAATCATATTCGGACTGGCCGTCTGCATCATCGGAAGTCTGGTATCCGGACTGGCCGTCGTCAGAATCATCCTGGTTATCATAACCGGACTGCCCTCCACTGCCGGTATCCGCAGATCCCTGGCTTCCGGCCGACGTATCTGAATTCCCAGTGCCGGATTGTCCGCCTGCCGGCGTTGCCGTGCCGCCATAATCCGTCTGACCGTCATCATAACTGCTGTCGCCGGACGGGGTTGGAGCGGGCTGCGCCGACGTCTGACCGGAGGATGACGGTTCCGCTGGCGCGGGCGTTCCGGAAGAGTCTTCTCCGGTTTCATAATCTTCCTCTGTATAGGATTCCGTACCGGGGTTGGCCGGGATCGTGACCGTCCCGCTCTGTTTCACTTCCCCGTTGATATCGATCGTAACCGAAAGACGGCTGCCTAAATGCTCGCCCAGATGTGTGCCCAGGGAATCGCTGTGCACCACAATCCACTCATCGTTCTCCGCATCCAGCGCCAGGGAAATCTGGCCGCCGTCCTGCAGATACCCCAGATCAATCGCCCGGTCCACTAAGTCGTCTACCACCAGATCCAGATCCTTCTTTTTATATTCATAACCTTCGATCAGCTCCTCTCCCTCCGGATTTTCACCCGTCAGGTCGATCACCTCATCTTTCCGGTTTACATCAATCTGGACATCCGGGTTGATGGACATATGGACTGACGCGTATATCGTTCTGTTTTCCTGTAACCCATATACAGCCATCAGGGCAAAACAGGCGGCCAGGGCTGGCAGGGAATACATCCATGGATGTCTCTTCTTTTTCTTCTGCCTGTCCTGCGGAGCCTGCATTTCTATGACATCTGTCACCATCTGCCCGGGCTCATACCGCAGGTTCGCCACTTTCAGGAAATGTCCGTCTTCATCCAGGACAACCGCATATCCGGGATGGCATTCCATTACCATGTATTTCATGCAGACTTCCCTCCTTTCCCACTCAGGACATGCCGCAGATGCCCACGTATGATCTCATATCCGTTGGTCTGGATCAGAAGCATCGCCAGTATGTACTTCCGGTGCCGTTCCAGTGTTTTCCGTTCCGCCCCGGAGCCGGCAGTTAGCTGCGCCAGCGGCAGCTTCCCTGTCTTCAGCAGTCCATCTAACAGATGCCTGTTCTCCGCCGCAAAGCGGATGGCTGCCGTACAGGCCTCCATCGTCCGCTCCTGCCTGGGAGAATTGTCCGCAACATCCGAGAAGCTGATGCCAAATTCTGCCATAACTGCGGACAATTCCTCGATTTCCTGCCGGGTCGCTTCCAAATTGACCGTTTCCTCCGCATGGTCGCTGTCATCCGCTATTTCATCCAGAAGGGTTTTTCCCTCTTCTCCCTGTTCCGCATGGATCGACAGATGCCCCCGATGGCGCGATTCTTTTCTCTGAAAATCGATAATGCGGCTGCGGATCAGCATAGATGCATACCCCAGGAAAGCGCCGCGGCTTTTCTCGTATCCCAGGATCGCCTCATGGAAAGCAATCATGGCGATGCTGTATTCATCATCCTGCTCCGTACAGATTCCGGTGATACATTTGGACGCCTCTGACCGGATAAACGGCATATACTGCCGGATCAAATCATCCGCTTTCTGCAAATCTTCTTTCGCCGCATAGACCGCTTTGACGATCTGATGCTCATTTTTCATAACGCCTGCTCCTTCTCATAGATAGAATACGAAACCTTTTTACGGAAAAAAGGGGTATCTGACCACATTTTTTTATTCTTTCAAAATCCGGTTCCTTCAAATGCAAAATACCAGTTTACATTCTACAAAACATCCGGAAATTCTGAAATCAGGATTTGGTAAACTTTCTGAAAAATATAAGTAAATTACCGCAAATCCATGAATCCTTTTTGTATCATCCGGGTAAAATCCATCATTTCCCCACAGCTCCACCGGCACTGCATGCCGATAAAACCGGGGATAAAAAATGAGCCCTGCCCGCATTGCGGGACAGGGCCGAAATTTTAAATGTAAGTTACCGTCTCAGAAAGATCCTTCCGCTGGCTGTGTGTGGGAAGCGGGCCTGCGCCCTCCGCAGCGTATCCCAGATCCAGCAGCATCAGAACCTCCTCGTTTTCCGGCAGGCCAAACGTTTTGGCTACGACTTCCGGATTAAAGAAATTGAGCCAGCAGCTCTCCACGCCGCAGGCCTTCGCGGCCAGCAGCATATGGGTGGCCACAATGGACGCATCCTCCACGCCGGAATCCCGCTTTTCTCCCGGATAAACAAAGACATTATTTTTATCAAACGCCACGATCAGGACTGTACCTGCATTGTAACGGCAGGGAGTCACCTGATCAACTTTCGCCAGCCCCTCCTCCGACTGAACCACATAAATCCTCTGCTCCTGCAGGTTCTTTGCAGTAGGCGCCAGGCGTCCTGCCTCCAAAATTGCGTCCAGCTGCGCCTTTTCTACCGGCCTTCCGTCAAATTTTTTACAGGAATAGCGTGCTTTTACTAATTCTGAAAAATCCATATGATCTGTCCTCCTCTTTCCATGTTCTGCTTACCTACTATATAAGGTGTTGCCGGGAGCTTTTCCCATTCTCCTTCTCCATTCAGAATTAATCTGGAATCATCCATGATATTTTGTTCCGGCAGATTCAGCTGGCGGTCAATATGGTAGAAACGCTGCAGGTCATTAAAATTTCCCGCGAATTGAGAAACAGAAAGAGCTCCTCTGTTCTGAGGGAGCGCTCCCGCCTGCCAGACCAGAAAATTCGCGCCGTCCGCTGCGGCCAGGCAGATAATTGCCGCAAATGCTTTCCATCGAATATGACTGTTGTCCAGCCATAACACCGTCTCTCCTTCCCAGGAGAGAAATTCTCCTTTTTTGCAGGCGCGGTAAGCCAGAAACGCCCGCACCATCCAGTAAACCGGAATATAAAATCCCATTCCGTCTTTCAAAACTGACCATGTCCTATCAAAAGCCTCTCTCCAGGTCAGCCGCGCGCCGCTTTCCGCCGACACCCGGAGTCCAAACAGAAACTTTCCCGGCGTTGTTCCAAATACAGAAAGCATAACCGGTTCCGCCAGCAGGAGGATAGCGATAGACACAAACAACTGCGGCAAAAGCCACGCCAATCCCATTTCTCTGATATTGACATGCAGACATAATGACAGAAACATGCCCCACAGGAACTGATAGATGGTCTCATCAATCACGCGGGCGAAAAATCGGATCCATGGGGATGTAACCTTTGGTATAGAATCCTTCTTCAATTCTTCCGGTTCTCCAGCAGATGACTCAGTCAGCTGGTCAAGATAAAATTGTGGATCGAAACTGTGAAAAGATACACGGCTTCTGCAGAGCTGCTCGCAGATTTCCATGGACTGATCCAGCTTCTGCTTTTCTTTCCTCAATTCTCTCAGATGTTCCAATAACAGTTCCGTAAAGTCGCACTCATTTCTGCTCAATGCCCGGATATCCTCCAGGCTGAGATGAATCATCCGCAGGACACGGATCCGTTTCAGACAATCCAGGTC
>CAMLYL010000114.1 GCA_946491665.1 uncultured Lachnospiraceae bacterium
CACCGACCTTGGGGATGGTTCCTATGAAATAAACCGCTATCAGTACGGGTTGATTGATATGGCGGATCTTGGGAACAGTACGGCAGATTTTACGCCTGTCAGAATGATCGGGGAGGGGATCTGAATATGCTGGAACTGCAGAATATTTCAAAACAGTACGGTGCAAAAACAGCGCTGGACGATGTTTCACTGACGCTGAGATCGGGGATCTACGGACTGCTGGGCCCAAACGGCGCAGGAAAGTCTACACTGATGAATATTATCACAGGTAATCTGAAGCCTTCCGCAGGAAGTGTTCTGTGGAACGGAACTGAAATCGACGCCATGGGAGCAGCTTACCGGAGTCTGCTGGGGTATGCGCCCCAGCAGCAGGGACTTTATGACAATTTTACCGGTATCCGTTTTCTTTCCTATATGGCGGCTTTAAAGGGGATCCCCAGACAGGAGCAGAAGGAGGAGATCCGCCGGGTTCTGGATTTTGTGAATCTGTCAGAGGCGGCGCGCCGCCCTGTGGGAACTTATTCCGGCGGAATGAAGCAGCGGCTTCTTGTTGCCCAGGCCGTCCTGGGAGATCCCCGTCTGATTGTCCTGGATGAGCCTACAGCCGGACTGGATCCCAGGGAGCGGGTGCGCATCCGGGAAAATATCCGCGCTATGGCCGGAGAGAGAATCGTCCTGGTATCCACGCATGTAGTCTCTGATATCCAGTCTGTCGCAGATGAAATTATCCTTCTGAAGAAAGGAAATGCAGTGGATCATGGACCGGTCCGGAGACTTTGTGAAAAATATGGCGGGACGGAGGATCTGGAACAGGTTTACCTGCAGGTATTCGGGGAGGTAAATGATGCTGATCTGGTATGAATTTCAGAAGGTGTGGCGTAAGGGGAGTTTTCTGGGTCTGATGCTTCTGATTCTTATATTAAATCTGTTTCTGTTGTGGTATTTCAATCGTCCTGCGGAGGAAGAGGCGGCTCTTTCTGCTTACAAAACTGTGTGCCGTGAGATTTCCGGCATGACGGAAGAGGAGAAGCTGGATTATATCAGCGGCCTGGAGGATACGGAACTGAAGGACGAACTATATGAGGAAATCTCTGCAGTGTCCGGTTATGATGAATATCTGGAGTCCGTGCAGGAAACTGCTGCGCAGCTGGGCGGAATTTCCATTTTTCAGACCGGAGAAAAGGAAGAAAATTTTGTCAGCCGGAATATTCAGAAAAGCGCTGCTGATCACGCGGGAATGACATCGGAAAATATCCGCTGGTTTCCGTCGAAAGGTGTCGTCATGGCGGCGGAGAGCCAGGTGACGGATCTGTTTCTTCTGCTTTCTGTATTCCTTTTTGTGGGACAGCTGATTACAGAAGAAAAGACAAAAGGGCTTTTTGCCATTACCCGTACAACCAGACTGGGAACCGGGAGGGATCTGACAGCACGTCTTCTGGCTCTGCTGATACATTGCTGCATTGTCAGTATTGTGCTGTATGGAAGCAGCCTGCTTTTTGCATGGGGTACGGCAGGGCTGGGAGATCTCACGGCAGCGCTCCCCTCCCTTGCTCCATATATGCAGACCAGCCTGGAAATATCTGTGGGAGAATTCCTGCTCCTCGGGGTTCTGACAAAAACAGTCTGTATCTTTGCGGCCGGTCTGTTTTTAACGGTATGTGCGATCTTTGCATCCCACAGTTTTGTACCCTGGCTTGCAGGTGTCGGATTTCTGGGGGCGAATGGTCTGCTTTATGTGCTGATTCCTCCCTATTCCAGACTGAACCTGCTGAAATATCTTTCTTTTTTCGGGGTACTGCGGACAGATGAGATATATGGAAAATATATGAACCTGGATCTGGCCGGTTTTCCTGTAAGCCGTATGATCTGTACATGGCTGGTTCTGGCAATGGGGATTCTGGCCGGATGGATTGCTGCATTCGGGATGTACTGCAAAGGGAACCGTCATAATGTGACAAAAACGATTCATTTTCTGCAATTTCCATTCCGGTTTTGTGACAGCCTGCTCCGGCATGAAGGGTATAAAATACTGATCGCAAACAGAGTTCTTTTCATTCTGGCGGCTTTTGCTGTTCTGATTGTCTGGACGGATCTGGGAAAAACATACACTCCATCTGCAGGCGAGCAGTATTACCAGGAACTGATGCTGTCACTGGAAGGAGAACTGACCGGAGAAAAGGAGAACATTCTTGAATCGGAAAAAGAACGCTTTGCTGAAGCATCTGCGCAGATTGAGCGGATTGACAGCATGGCCGCGGAAGGGACAATCAGTGAAAAAGCGGCGGATGAGCAGAAGGAGAAATGGTACAGCCAGCTGGTCTTTTATCCCTGGTTTGAGCGGGCGCTGGATCAATATGACTATATTTCTGCGGAAGGAGGCGTGTTTGTTTATGATACCGGATATCTTTATCTGTCCGGGCAGATGGACAGCGGTTTCCGGCTGGATCTGCTCCTTTTGTCCCTGTGTTCTTCTCTTGCTTTTTCCAATGTTATGGCTATGGAAGACAGTAAAGGTATGTGGGGACTTCTGGCTGCTTCACGGGCAGGCCGGAAAAGGGTGATGTTGTCCAAGTGGCTTGTCTGTGTGCTGGCTTCTGCAATCATAACACTGCTGCCCTGGATTTGCCATTTTCTGTCCATTTCCCGGGTTTATCCTATGGGAGAAATGCTGGCAGGTATCCGGAATATCCCGCAGCACAGAGATTTTTTCCTGGATTTGCCGATATTTGTCTTTCTGATACTGGCTGTATCTGTGAAGATGGCAGCAGCGCAGATTATGTCATTTGTGATTCTCTGTCTATCGGGATGGAGGAAGAACTATTTCCAGACTCTCTTTCTGGCGCTTTTGCTGTTTGCTGTGCCGCTGGCGCTGGCAGAAATGGGGCTGGATGTGATGCAGTGGTTTTCCCTGTGGCCGGTCTATGGGTGGCCCGGGGTTCTGTAGAGGAAAGAATGTAAGCGAGGCATGATTTAGGAAGAATTTTGAAGTCCGGAAAATGTCATCTGTTTCCTTCGGGAAAAGCCCGGAATACCGGTCTCTGAAAGGAAAACTGTTGTGAAAGTTGGCAGATATCTGATATAATATGAGCACTTAGCGAGGTATTTTCGAGTTTAGTGCGAGTAATACCTGGCCACTTAGCGAATCGGAGCCAGAGGCGAACGGTGAGGTTAGTGGACATGGTATAATGGATTTATTCAGTAATTTTTCTGAACTGTGGGTTATGGTATCGTTCTTCATGGAGAAGAATACGATCATGGAGGTGAAGCTATGCTGACGATTATATATGGAAATGTGAAAAACAGCGTCTATAATACAAGTGTATATTTTAAAAACAGTTATGAAACAGAGTGGCTGGAATCTGATCTTGCAAAGAAAATGATCAAGGATATTGATGATTCTGATGTTTTGAGTGGGGAGTGTATTATGAGTCCTGTTTTGGGACAGATACCTCCGGAGCGGCTGTCCGGAGGGGTGAAAACTCTGCTGCTGATACTGAATGAACCGGACAAAATTTTTAATGCGTCTACATGCGGGGATAATTGTGCAAAATGGATTCTTGAAATAGGAAAACAAAAAGATATCATAATCAATCTCAGACATATGATGAGTTTTGGAAAAGATACGGAATTTGAAATAAAAATTCAGAATGGCGGCGAAATCGTGCATTCCATGAAACAACTGGTTCCGATCGCACATCATTATCTGACAGAAATGCAACAGGAGTGCTGAATATGAAAGGTTCCCATAGAGTAATAGTAGAAACAAAGAAAGTAAAATATGATTTCACTGTGAAAAGAAATATCACAATACTTACCGGAGACAGTGGATCCGGCAAAACTGTTCTGATTGATATGATACGGGAATACAGAAGATACGGATCTGACAGTGGTGTGTTTCTTTCCTGTGATTGTGAATGCAGGACAATAGACGATGAAAACTGGATGCGGCAGATAGAAGAAATATCTGGAAGTATCATATTTATCGATGAAGGAAACCGGTTTCTGCCGTCAAAAGAATTTGCAGAACTGGTCTTGAAATCGGATAATTATTTTGTGCTTGCAGTCAGGGAAAAACTTCCCATGCTTCCCTACAGTGTGAATGAGATATATGGTTTCCGGAGATCGGGAAAGTTTCATGAAGCAAAACAAACATATAATGAGATTTATCATTTATATGGTGAAATATCCGGACAAAGTGAAATAAACCCCGGCGCTGTAATTACAGAAGATTCTAATGCCGGATATGAGTTTTTTTCAAAATTGTCCAGTCAGAAAAATATAGACTGTATTTCTGCACATGGTAAGTCTAATGTGATATCTATACTGAAAAACAGAAAAAAGAAGGAAGATATCTGTCTTGTTATTGCAGATGGTGCGGCCTTCGGATCAGAAATACGTGACGTCAGCGAATATCTCAAAACAGATGAAGGTGTCGTCCTGTATGCCCCCGAATCTTTTGAATGGCTTCTGCTTTCAACAAATGCAATTCCGAATGTGAATGTATCAACAATACTTGAACGGCCGGAACAGTATATCGAGAGCAGCGAGTATGCAAGTTGGGAAAGATACTTCACAGCACTGTTGATAAATCAGACCCAGGCAGATCCGGTCTGGGCATATTCAAAGAGAAAATTGCCAGATGCATACTATTCTCCGAAGATCATAAGCGAAGTTAAAAAACTGATGAAGCTGATCGTGTGGGAGAAGTAGGGGCAGGATTTCAATATATTACAATAGGCGTTGCAGTGAATATTGCGAACTGTGATATCCGGATGAGGGAGGAAGGCAGGATGGCAGTGATCAGAGTGATGACAATTGAGGACTATGACGGAGTTTATGATCTGTGGATTCATACTTCGGGAATGGGGCTGAATATTACCGATGACAGCCGGGAAGGAATAGCAAAGTATATGGAACGGAATCCGGCAACCTGTTTTGTGGCGGAGGATGATGGAAAAATCATCGGAGTGATTATGGCAGGCCATGATGGAAGAAGAGGCTTCATTCATCATACGGCAGTTGCACCCACTTATCGGAACCAGGGGATAGCAGGAGAACTTGTGAATCATGCAATGGAAGCTCTGGACCGGGAGGGAATCCAGAAAGCAGCTCTGGTTGTTTTTGAAAAGAACGAGCCGGGAAATGGATTCTGGGAAAAAATGGGATTTACGACCAGGGAGGATCTTGTATACCGAAATAAAAATATTCATGAGCTGGAGCGGATTGATACATAATGGAAAGTCCGAAAAACTTCGGTATAACTTCGGAAAAACTTCGGAAGAACTTCGGTATAACTTCGGAGGAACTAAATAATATGGAGGGAAAATGAGAAGGGAAGAAGATAAAAACACAAAAAGTACAATCATACAATCTGCAGAATATCTGGCGCATCTGGATGAAGACCGGATTCGCGAGCAGACAGTAAAAGATCATTTATATGGCACCGCAGAACTGGCTGGCAAGTTTGCAGAGCGTTTTGGAAAGAAGGAATGGGGGTACTGTTGTGGGCTGCTCCACGATATCGGAAAATATTCTGACGCATTCCAGACTAAGATAAAGAGTAACAGCAACAGGCAGGTGGATCATTCTACTGCCGGTGCCAAAGTCTGTCTGGAAAAGGGAGGATGTTATCAGTTTTTAAGTTATTGTATCGCCGGACATCATGCGGGGCTCCCGGATCATGGCGGCTCTGCCGATGGTGACGATGCTCCTACACTGATGGGAAGAAGCAGGAAGAAAATAGAAGATTATTCAGCCTATAAGACAGAAATTCAGATTCCGGAGCTGAGATCTCTGCCTTTTGATGAGTCAGAAACACCAGATGCCGATTTTTCTTTGAGTATGTTTATCCGGATGATTTATTCCTGCCTGGTAGATGCGGATTTCCTGGATACAGAATGTTTTATGAAAAATGGGATTACAGACAGAAACAGCGGGGAGAGTATGGAGATACTTCTGGAAAAGCTGGAACGTCATATTTCCGGATGGCTGTCAAATACCGGGACAGAGACTGTCAACGGAAGAAGAACGGAAATCCTCAGACATTGTCTGGAACGCGGAAAGGAAAAGCCGGGGATGTTCCAGCTGACAGTTCCCACCGGCGGCGGAAAAACAATAGCTTCTCTGGCGTTTGCACTCCGCCATGCGGTGGCCAATGGGATGGACCGGGTCATTTATGTAATTCCCTATACAAGTATTATAGAGCAGAATGCTGGAGTTTTCCGCGATATTCTGGGAGAACAGAATGTGCTGGAAAATCACTATAATGTGGATTATGAGAGCACGGAAGAGCTGAAACCCATGCAGCTTGTGTCCGAGAACTGGGATAAGCCTGTGGTTGTGACGACAAACGTGCAGTTCTTTGAATCTCTGTATGCCAATAAATCTTCGAAATGCAGGAAACTGCACAATATGGCAAACAGCGTGATTATATTTGACGAGGCGCAGATGCTGCCGACGGATTATCTGAAACCCTGTCTTGCGGCAATGGAGGAGCTGGTTCGCCAGTTTCGCTCCAGCATTGTGCTGTGTACGGCTACGCAGCCTGCTTTGCAGCCTCTTTTCCGGACGCAGACGCAGATAACAGAATTGTGTCCCGGTGTGCAGGAACAATTCAGATTTTTTGAGAGGGTGACTTTTCAGAATATCGGGACAGTGACGGAAGAAGATCTGTCTGACAGGCTGCGGCAGGAAATGCAGGCCTTGTGTATTTTGAACACAAAGAAAAGGGCGCAGAAGCTGTATCAGCAGATAAAAGAAGACGGCGTTTTTCATTTGTCAACTTCCATGTACCCGAAGCACAGGCAGCGGGTTTTAAAAAATATCAGAAATCGTCTTGTAAATGGACAAAAGTGTGTTCTGATTTCTACCAGTCTGGTGGAGGCCGGAGTAGATCTTGATTTTCAGACAGTTTATCGTCAGCTGGCCGGAGTTGATTCCATGATCCAGGCAGCGGGCAGGTGCAACAGAGAAGGAAAAAGAGATGTGAAGGAAAGTGTAGTGTCCATTTTCCAGTTTGGGGAACGAGAAAATGTACCGGGCCAGCAGCTGCAGATTGATGTTGCAAAATCGCTTCTGGCACAGGGGGAGGATATTTCATCCCTGCAGGGAATACAGAAATATTTTGAAGCGCTGTATCACTTCCGTGGAGAAAGCCTGGACAGAAAGAACATATTGAAATTGTTTAAAAATCCGAAGCCGCAGTTTGCATATAATTTCGATGGGATTGCAAAAGAGTTTAAGCTGATTGAGGAAGATACGAAAACGATATTTATTAATTGTGAGCCGGAGGCGGATGATATTCTGCGACAGATAAAACAGCAGGGATATACAAAAGCAGTTATGAGAAAGGCCGGGCAATATTGTGTACAGGTTTATGAAAATGAATTTGATAAACTGAAAGGGGCAGGGATGATAAAGCCTGTTTCGGGAGAAATAAAAGAATTTTATGAACTTATATCAGAAGAACAGTACTCAGAAGATATGGGACTGGATCTGGGAGTGGATTCCGGGATGGCGATTCTGATGTAAGCAGGAAAATTGGAAGCAGCGGCGGGGAAGAATCACTCTTTCCCGCCGCTGCTTCTGACGATATTACTGTAAATTTTGTCATTTCAATCCACAGGTTTCCCCGACGAATGCATTATAACAGATTTTACTGATTATTTCAGTAAATAATTTTTTAATGATTTATAAAAAACTTCTACAAAATTTAAAGTAATAATTGATTTTTGTGCCTAATTGTTGTATAGTACCATTATAACATGAAATGTCAGATTAATTATGTTTATAATATAAAATATCAGCAAATAGGGTTCTGAATACAGAATATGATTGGTAGTGTCAAGTAATCTATGAAAAACTGAGTCGAAAAAAATAGGCTCAAAAGAA
>CAMLYL010000115.1 GCA_946491665.1 uncultured Lachnospiraceae bacterium
ATCCTGGACTTCTCTCACCACCACATCCCGAAGACGCTCTCTGTTTTTCTTCCTTAACTCACGAATGTAAGCGCCTGATTTTTCCCCCTCCGCGAATACATAAATATAAGCTGAAGCTGTCCTTCCTCTGACCTCAGCTTCGCTGCGCACCCTCCACAGAGGCTCTCCCTCCGCAAGAGCAGCCAGGGAAGACAGATTATTCATTCGCTCCGAATCAACCAGAAAATAATATACCGATCTGGCTCTTTTCAGATTTAAACACAGAATATCCGTTTTAATACAAATAGCACCCAGAACATTTGCCCGGTCCTTCAGCTCTTCATGTGTTTCCTCATCGGTTCTCAGGTAAGAATCTGTAAAAATAATCACCGGCCGTCCGGTCTGTCCGTTTGCGGCCAGTATTTTTTTATAATTTTCATTCCTTATTATATCTTCAGCCAGACACACCGCATCTTCATTCAGCTCAGAAAAAATAAAGAAATTGTGCATTCCGGTTCCTTTTTTTAACGCCAGTCTCAAAGAAGGAAAAATATTTGCCAGAATATCCAGCAATACTGCTCCCCCTGCTACCGGAGCCAGCACATTCTGAACAGAACAGATCAGTCCTGCCGCTCCGGCTATCCAACGGATTCCAAACAGCTCCATACACATATCCTGCACCGCGAAAATGTACAGTGTATAATCCTCATCCATGCTGAAAGACTGAAGACCATGAACAACACTGTCCAGTATCATCTGCATGCCGCCCAGTTCGGAGTATTCGGCAGCGGCGCTGTATGCCCCTGTCATCATATAACAACCGGCTGAGAGCCGCATGGCCAGAACACTCCCAAACAGAAGTATTAATCCGGCCATAAGCCTCTTTGTCACACCTTTCCGTTTCCGAAAAAGACAGACAGTATAGACGACCGCCCAAATAAAAAGGGCGATCGACAAAATGAAAAAAATAATCATGAAAGCCTTCAGAATCAACTTCAGTTTCCTCCCAATACTTTCTATAATACATCCGTATCAAAAAAGAAATACAGTGTATTTGCACTTTCCCTGAAACTGTAGGTATACGGTCCCAGATCCGGACAGTACTGATACAGCCCCTGCTGAACAATCAGCTCATTCAGCGCCCGGGCGTAAAGCTCCGGATCTGCAAACTTAATCTGCAGATTTTCTCCTGCCCGTCTGGCCTCATCAACTGCCTGACCTACCGCCGAAAAATCATCATCTGCAAAACAGAGATCTTCCATCACAAAATAATTCGCGTCAGAAGCCGTTGTTTGCGGAATCTGGAAAAAGTCTTCATACGTATGATCTCTGGAAATTTCCTCCCAGGTAAGATTCAGGTAACTGTAATCCCTGTAATCCGGTTCTCCGCTTCCGGACGCGTTCATATAGCTGGGATTCCCCCAGGTGACATCCATATAATAGTATGCGTCATCAATCCGCACCAGATTCCATGCATGAGGCTCCGAATTTGCCGTACCAGTTATATAGGTACACTGCACACCCATATCCTGCAGCATATCCTGCGCCGCATGAGCAAAACCCGCGCAGACCGTACGCTGATTTAAAAATACACTGAGAATATTCTGATTGTTTTCTGCAGTAAGGTCATAGGTCACCTCATCGATCAGAATCTCATACACATATTTTACCCTTTCATATTCAGAAGCATCAGCAGGCAGACCGGCCAGCCACTGATCTTTTGTACGCTCTACCTGACTCTCATAGTTTTCCTTCTGCGCCTCTGTCATGGTGTATTCCGGCATAAAAGATGCAGACTTCTCTCCGCCGTCATCAAATTCAGAATAGGAAAAATTCCCCTCAAACCAGAACAGATCACCATGATCTGCCAGGATCGCGGTCCGGATGCGCGCCAAAGTATCCCCGTCCGCTCCGTCTACCACAACTGAATCTTCAAACGCCTCCACACAATCCAGCATCTGATCGTAATACCCCTGCTCCTCTGTGCTCAGCGTGTTATATACATAATAATCTGTCTCCGGCATCCGGAAATCATCCTCTGTATCTGTCTGGCCGTCGGAGGGTTCCTCTTCTTCTGCCTCCCCTTCCTGATCCGCGCCGTCTTCCGGTTCCCCGGTCTCAGAGGGATCCTCCTGATTTTCATCCTCCGGACTCTCTTCTGTTTCATCCGCCTGACCGCCGGAAGGCTCTTCCTCCGGATCTTCATCCGTTCCGTCCGGATCTTCCTGACGGCCGATAAAAATCCGATTGGAGGGATCTTCCCCATCCATGGATTCCAGCTCGCCGCTGTCAAGAAGAACCATAATCAGTCCTGCCGCAGTATTCCCGTAAAGCTGCCCTACTCCCAGCACAGTCTGTATGGGACTGCAGCCGGTCAGGCCGAGAACTGCTGATAAAATCAGAGCAATTATTATTTTCTTTCCATGTTTCTTTTTCCACTTCTTTTTCATCTGTACATCAGACTCCATATCATAAGGCGGTTCACAGTCTCTCCGCTGTCATACGCAGAACCAGCCGTCCCGCGCCGCCTTCTGACTGTGAACCGCAGTGTCTTTACTGCATTCCCTGAAACAGTTCCCGAACCTCATCCGGATCCAGAGGAGGATAGGTATGGAAGGGCGTCAGCTCCGGAATTTCTCCATTGCGCTCCAGATCATAGGTTCTCCGATACAGTCTGAAGCCTATGCCGTAGACATCCTTTCTGGACTCGGTCAGCCTTTCCTGCTGACTGGCATAATGAATCTCTCCCATCACATATAGCATCTGTATTGCAGACCACATAGCCATACCCTCGTAAACCATATCTCTGGCCACATTGCTCCACTGCTTATTTGCCTGACTGTAAATCTGCCGGATATTCTTATCATCCCAATTCAGATACTGCCAGATATGGGTCAGCTCATGAGTAATCGTATCTATGGCTGCCAGCCGGGGGCTTCCGTTTTCAATCATCAGTGTATATCGGCCCTGCTTTTTCTGAGCAAATCCCAGAACCCGGGAATCAAACTGACTGGAAGGACGGAATACCATTCCCACATGTTTCGCAATCGCCTTGGCATCTGTAGTCCGCACCGCAATCGCCACACGAATCTGGATGTTATAAGTATCCTCCAGCATAGTCAGCGAGCGACGGAACAGTTCCTGAAACTCACTGAGCTGGTTAATTGCTGTCATGGAACAGTCATTGCAGCGAATCCGCCCGTCATTCAGGCGGTCATAGCTGACTCCGCTCAAAGGTACGCCGCAGAAATCACAGGTATTCTCCGCATTCAGATCCAGACGGCCGGTTTCCAGGCTGAGACGTTTCCGCGCTTTGGTAAGATCGTTATTGCTCCATCCATGCATACTCAGATAATTAAGCACGGACTCCAGAGACAAACGTCCGTCAATCTCATCAAATCCAAACTTCAGGAAACACTCTCTCTGATATCTGGTAGGTTCTTCCGGTTCTTCTGTCTCCGGCTCATCCCCGGGATCATCTGTCAGGGACTCTCCTTCTTCCGTTCCCGGTTCTGTATCTTCCTGTGCTCCCGGCTCGTCTTCCGCCTCCGGTTTCTCCTGTTCCTGTGCTCCCGGCTCGTCTTCCGCCTCCGGTTTCTCCTGTTCCTGTGCTCCCGGTTCTTCTTCTGTCTCCGGTTTCTCCTGCTCCTGCGCTCCCGGTTCTTCTTCTGTCTCCGGTTTCGTATCTTCCTGTGCCTTCGGCTCTTCTTCTGTTCCTGTTTTTTCCTTTTCCGGAGTTTGCGGATGCTCCTCCGTATCCGCTTTTGGCTTTTCCTGGTCTTCGCCTTTTCCAAACAGTCTGCGCAGAATCCGCATGATCAGGCGCTGGCGTTTCTGCTCCGCCACCGACTGTGGCAGAACAATCTCCTCCTCAGCAGGCTCTTTCTGAGCCGGCTCATTGATTTTATAGAAATGCCAGTCGAGAAAATCAGCCATCAGCTCGAAAATTCTCTCCAGATTGCGGTTTACTGCATCCAGAAGTCCCAGATCCAGATCCGAATCTTCCACAATATAGATCGAATCCTCTTCCAGATCTCCCTCACAGTCATAAACCATATATTTCAGCATTCCCTGCGCCTCTCCCGGTGCATTTGCCAGAACGGCAATATAATGCCATGCGCTCGGGAACAGTGAACGAAGAAGTTCATTAAACAGCACACATGTGGTAAACCGGGTGCCGCGGTCTGTATCCGCAAGCCGGATGCGCAGCACATTCTTCCGAATATACCGGCGGTCATAAGAGATATCTCCCATTTCCTCTCCGAAGAAAATCTCCTTCGCCCCCCGCAGGTCTCCGGCGTCCTTCAGCTCCAGATATCCCGGCGTCTTCACAGAAATATCAAAAGGATATACCGTTACCTGGAAATCCATAATTTTCCGATCATACACCGCCTCAGCCTCTCGCGGATTCACAAGCGTATACTTCCGGATCTGACGATAATATCTCCGCCAGTCATAGTGGTCAGAGGCTCTCTGCAGAAGTACGCCCACAGTCGGATCAATCCGGACAGCCTGATAATATTTGCCGTCATAAGTCACAAACTGTCCCGGAAGCAGCGTTTGCGTAACATGACCGAACATTTTCGCATCAATATATTCGCTCTCCCGCTTTTCATCCTCTACAATATAATAAGCAGTCTTTAATGTAGCCGCAAAATACCTTTCGAAATTCTCCTCCGGTATGCTGAACAGATTTGTCTTTCGCACAGCCAGGGCCTCGTCATTCACCATCACGTTCCTGATACGGATCAGTCCCGCAGGCGTATCGGTATACTGCCCCATAAGCTCACAGAGCGCCTGATAGGGTTCCCTCACTGAAACACCAACCAGCTCCAGTTCATTGCGCACCTCATCCTCCGACACTTCCCGCACCGCCATGAGAATCAGCATCTTCATCATCACATTGCGGGCCGTCCGGGCGTAATCCGGCACAAGGGAAGGAACCGCATAAGGGTTCGCCCGGAATACATGCTGGTTAAAACGCATATAATCCCGCAGAAGATAATTCTCAGAGAGAACATTCACAAATGTCTGCTCCTCACTTCTGGAAAGAAAAGACCGCATCATGCTGAACATATTGCAGAACTCATCCTCCACCAGAACAAACTGCTGTCTCCGGGCAGATGTACACCACAGATTCGGAACAAAACGAATCCTCTCATATAGGCTTTTCTGCTGTACCGGAAGATTCATATACCGGCAGATCGTAGCAAAATTCTGTCCGGCCAGCCATTTAATATCCCGAAGCGGAGCCTTCGTTTCGCCAAACCAGCTTACTTCCGGAATCTGATTCTTCACCGCCACAGCAGCCAGTTCAAGTCCATTGCCCAGGAAACGGGTCTGCTTGTCAAAAAGGCGCTGGCGCATATAATCGCCGTCGGCATTCCAGGAAATTCCCGTATAGGTACAGCGAGGCACCGGCATAGCCAGTACTTCCGTGATCTCTGTCTTCAGCAGATGCGAAAGAGTATCCACCAGTCCGTCCGTATAGCGGTCACAGATACAGTAAACCGGGTGATTTCCCGCGGCTTCCGCCTCCTCCGCCAGAAGCGTCAGGCCAATCTGACCTGTATTTACCATCAGAGACGGCTCCAGCAGAAGCACAAAACCGGTTTCCGCAAAAAATGTCCGGTTGGCTTCCAGCACATTCACATCATAGATTCTGGAAAAATCAAGCACGCCGATCTCACAGTCCGGCTCATTTTCATCCAGTTCTCTGACTCTCCACATGGACTGCAGCCTGGTGTATCTCTGAAGCTGTCCGGACAGCCATTCCGGCACATCCCGGGTAATAGACCCTCTTCCGCAGATCACCATGCATTTCTTTCCTTTTAATAGAGCGCTTACAATGGGCAGTATGAGATATTTCCCCTGATCCCGGTAAAAAGGATTAAAGGATATGATACTTTCCCCATGCATCATCCGGTTTGTCGCCCGGACATAGTCGCCCTCAAACTTTTCTCTTTCACCGTAAGTATTAAAATATCTGGCTACTACCTGATCGGTCCGGTCCTCTGACAGTTCCAGATCCCGGAGCATGGAAGTTGTCCCCTCCCGGGCCGCATATTCGCATCCCGTATGAGCTGACAGCATCTGATCCGGAAACATTCTCTCATAAATCTCACGAATCCGGTAAAAACTGCTGACTCTGTGAAAAACTGCCGACTTCCCTCCGATGGAGCCATAATACTCTTCTTTCGTAAGGCCGTTGATAAAAAACCAGAACTCCCAGATAACAATCATCACCGCTGCCGGGAAAAAATAATTGAAGGTCCAGCGGGTCTCTCCGCCATTCCAGGAAACAGACAACAGCAAAATCGTCAGAATCATACTTCCGATTGCGAATCCTCTGGCAATATAGCGGGTATCTCTCTGCTGTTCCTTTAAAAAGAAACATCCAGTCTCTTCATCATATTCATAGAAACTGCCCGCAAACCGCTCCATCCGCTCCCGATCCCGGAAAAAGCCGGCAAGAATCTTCAGAAGGACCAGCTTCACTACAAGAAATCCCGCCACCAGCAGCAGATTGGAAATAACAATATCACACCCCTCCAGCGCCTGAAAAAACTGATTCAGCTTATGGAGATCCTGATAATGAAGCAGCAGAAAAATAATTCCTGCCACATCATAAATCACTGCCGCCGCAGGAAACATCACCTGACGGCCCCGGTTTTGTCTTTTACAGTTTATCAATCTTTGCAGCAGGCCTAAAACGACAGTGGTAAGCGCCACAAAAATTATCCTGTTCACATCAGCTTGCGTCATCATAAAGCTCCTCCCGCGCTACGGTCAGGCGGCGGATAAAACCGAACGGCGCCTCCACCGTATCTCCGGTATTATTTACCGGGACGACATAACTCACCCCGTTCTCGAAAGTATAAAGAGGATTGGAATAAGGCGGAATCTGCACATCAATATACAGGCTGTCATCCACCGCAGAAGTATTCATACTCACCGGAAGATACAGCGCCTCGCTCCAGCGTTTTACATCCTCCCTGTATTTTTTCAGCGCAACGATATGATTCTCCTTATGATATCTGGATTCATCCTTCAAAAACTGCTTCTTCCTGGTCTGATTCAGGTAGGAATTTCCTCTCATATAAGAGGCGATACCTGACATGTACCGGGAATAAAGAGATGCATTTTCCGAAATATGCACCACTATACTGTGTACAAAACGGTTGTAATCGGAAATTGCCGCCCGCAGCACGCCCCGCCGCACCAGCAGAATCACAAACTCCACCCCGCAGAACACCGCGATACAGATAACAAGGCTCAGCAGAATCCCCTGCAGAGATCCCCAGCCCTCCTGAAAAAACATAATCAGCGCCGGCGCCATACAGCAGACAGTCAGTATCGCCGCCAGCCCCCTCAGAAACACAGCCCGTTCTCTGGTCACCCGACGGAAGATCGTATCCTTTACGGTCTTTTCCAGAGTCGCTTCTTTCTCCTTATCTCCATCACCGCTCCCCGGAAGTTCACTTCTCTGGACAAAAATATCATCGAAAACATCGTCCAGCTCATCCTCAAAATCCATTCTGGTATATTCATTCAGCGGCCGGATCTCATCCGGAGAATAGGCATAAAACCTTCTGACCCGGTCCGCGCTCTGATCCAGCGCCCGCTCCGCGCGAACCAGAGTGGCGGCAATCCCCCGGTCTGACAGAAGCTTTCTCTCCTTCCACCGGGCCATATCGCCTGTCTCACTGCGGGAAAACAGACCGAAATCAGCCGCATCAATATAAAAATCCTTCTTTTCAGGCATATGAAGCTCCACAGGACTCTCCAGTCGATAGTTCGGAACCTGACTTCCCTCTGCCTGTGCCCGCTTCATCTCC
>CAMLYL010000116.1 GCA_946491665.1 uncultured Lachnospiraceae bacterium
TCAAGGTTTTTATTATATTTTGAAACAAAAAAACAGGTAGTATTTGACACTACCAGATAAGAAACGGAGAGACAGAAATGAAAACAATAAGAGTAGTGGCAGCGATTATCCTGCATGAGGGAACGGTATTTGCGACCCAGCGGGGATACGGAGCATTTAAAGACGGATGGGAGTTTCCGGGAGGAAAAATCGAAGAGAATGAAACGCCGCAGGAAGCCCTTGTCCGGGAAATCCGGGAAGAACTGGATACGGAAATTGCGGTGAGAGATCTGTTTGACACCGTGGAATATGATTATCCGGATTTTCACCTGTCCATGAAATGTTACATATGTACGGTAACATCCGGAAATCTGGTCTTAAAGGAGCACGAAGCGGCCCGGTGGCTGGACCGGGAAAATCTGGACAGCGTGGACTGGCTTCCGGCGGATCTGAATCTGATCCGGAAGCTGAAGGAATACCTTGGGGAGCAGGAATGCTGACAGTATCATGGAGGGAAGGGGAATCTCAATGAAAGATAAAATAAAGATCCGCGGAGCGCGGGTTCACAATCTGAAAAATATTGATGTGGATGTTCCTCTGAATCAGATTGTGGGGATTGCCGGAGTGTCCGGTTCGGGAAAATCATCTTTGGCGCTGGGTGTATTGTATGCAGAGGGATCCAGAAGATATCTGGAGTCCCTCTCCACTTATACCAGACGGAGAATGACACAGGCTTCCAGGGCACAGGTGGATGAAGTGTTATATGTGCCGGCGGCCCTTGCGCTGCGCCAGCGGCCGGGGGTTCCCGGAATCCGCAGTACCTTTGGAACCGGAACAGAGCTTTTGAACAGCCTCCGGCTGATGTTTTCCCGGCTTTCCAGCCACAGATGCCCCAACGGACACTATCTGGAGCCGACACTGAAGGTTGCCGCAGAACAGGAGCTGGTCTGCCCTGTCTGCGGAGAAAAATTTTACGCGCCCTCTGCGGAGGAGCTGGCATTCAACAGCCAGGGAGCCTGCCGCCGATGTGACGGCACCGGAGTTGTGTGGACTGTTGACCGGAGTACGCTGGTTCCCGATGAGTCCCTGTCCATTGATGACGGCGCTGTGGCTCCCTGGAATTCACTGATGTGGTCGCTGATGACAGACGTCTGCCGCGCCATGGGAGTCCGGACGGATATACCCTTCCGCGATCTGACGGAGCAGGAAAAAGATATCGTGTATAATGGCCCGGCGGAGAAAAAGCACATTTTTTATAAATCGAAAAATTCGGAGCAGGCCGGAGAGCTGGATTTTACTTATTACAATGCGGTATATACTGTGGAAAATGCCCTGGCGAAGGTAAAGGATGAAAAGGGCATGAAGCGGGTGGAAAAGTTTCTGAAACAGGATCTCTGCCCGGAGTGCGGCGGCACACGTCTGTCAGAACGGGCCCGCGCGCCGAAGCTGCAGGGGATTTCCCTGGATGAGGTGTGCCGGATGACCCTAACGGATACGGTGGAATGGGTGAAAAAAGTACCGGATTCTCTTCCGGAAGAAATGCGCCCCATGGCGAAGAGTATCTGTGAATCTTATCTGGACGGGGCAAAGCGGCTTCTGGATCTGGGGCTGGGGTATCTGACCCTGGACCGGGCTTCCTCCACCCTGTCTACCGGAGAACGGCAGCGGATGCAGCTTGCCCGGGCTGTCCGGAATCGGACCACGGGGGTACTCTATGTGCTGGACGAACCGTCCATCGGACTGCATCCGTCGAACCTCGTAGGACTGACGGCCGTGGTGCGGGATCTGATTGCTGACGGCAATTCTGTGGTGCTGGTGGATCACGATACACAGATTCTGTCGGAAGCGGACTGGATCATAGAAATGGGCCCCGGAGCGGGAGCAGACGGCGGAAGGGTTATTGCGGAGGGAACGCCCGGGGAGCTGGGAAAAAATCCCGTTTCCAGAATCGGCGCTTTTCTTTCCGGGAGCGCATCAATTGTCAGAAAGAAACCTGTTCCTTCCGGGATATCCGGCAGCAGAAAACATGTTATTTCTGAAAAGAATCCGCAACAGGAGGACTCACAGAAAAAGTCAGAGACGGAAGGGGGAGCCGATTTGGGAAAAATCCATCTTTCCACGGGTCCCATTCATACGGTGAAGCCTCTGGAAGTGGACATTCCAAAGGGAAAGCTGACTGTGGTTACAGGCGTGTCCGGTTCCGGGAAGACAACGCTGATTCTGGAGAGTCTGGTGCCCGGGCTGAGCGCGGCCATTCACGGGAAAAAGCTGCCGGAGCATGTACTGTCTGTAGACGCTCCCGGAATCCGGCAGGTGAAGCTGATCGACGCAGCGCCCATCGGCATCAATGTCCGCTCCACGGTTGCCACCTATGCAAATGTGCATGATGAACTGCGCAAGAAATTTGCCAGAACGCAGGAGGCAAAGGAAGCCGGGTATAAGGCGGGGGATTTTTCCTATAATACAGGTAAACTGCGCTGTCCGGTCTGTGACGGAACCGGGGAGATCCGGCTGGATGTACAGTTTCTTCCGGATGTGGATATTCCCTGTCCCGAATGCAGAGGATCCCGCTATTCAAAGGAGGCCGGACGCATTCATTACCAGAACAAATCCGGGCAATCCTATTCACTTCCGGAGCTGATGGCTATGGATATACACAGCGCGCTGGAGGCATGCCGGGATCTGAAATCTGTCCGCCAGCGTCTGCAGGTTCTGGAGGATCTGGGACTGGGGTATCTGACCCTGGGGGAGGAAACTCCCGGGCTCTCCGGCGGAGAGGCCCAGCGTTTGAAGCTGGCCGGGGAGATCGGGAAAGCCCAGTCTGATTCCGTCTTTGTTTTTGACGAGCCTACCATCGGCCTGCATCCCCTGGATGTCCAGACTTTGCTGGATGTATTTCAGACACTGATTGATAACGGCGCTACGGTAATTGTGATTGAGCATGATCTGGATGTGATCCGCAATGCGGACTATATCATTGATATGGGACCGGGCGGCGGTGTGGACGGCGGAAGGATCGTGGCGGCAGGGACTCCGGCGGAGGTGAAGGCGAATCCCGAAAGCTGTACCGGGAGGTTTCTCTGATGTGAAGGAAGCAAAGGAAATATTCCGATTTGACAGAAATCTGACTTTTTCCTGCTAAGATTCAGATGATCTGAAATATGCAGTAGCAGTCCGGCGCTTTGCAATATGCCGGATCAGACTGTGCAGGTTTACGGATCATATCTGTTTCTGTGTCAGAGTGCAGGGAGGAATTCATGATGCAATATAAAATTCTGATTGTAGACGACGAACCCATGCTGGTACGGCTGCTGGCAGATTATCTGGGGGATCTGGGATATCTGCCTTACACGGCGTACGACAGCATACAGGCCATGGACAAGCTGAAAATTTCCCCGGATCTGATTCTGCTGGATATTCATATGCCGGGAATGGACGGGCTGGAATTCTGCAAAATCATCCGGGAGAAAGTCAGCTGTCCGATTCTGTTTCTCACAGCCCGGGCGGCCGAGCAGGACAGGATTCATGGTCTGCTGATCGGCGGGGATGATTATATTACAAAACCCTTCAGCCTTCCGGAAGTGGCTGCGCGGATCGGCGCTCATCTCCGGCGGGAGGCCCGGACGCATGATGCGGCCCGGCTTCTGGCTTCCGGCGAATTGCTGGTGAACCTTTCCCGCCGGACCGTTCATTTCAAAGAAAAGGAAATTGTATTTTCCCGCCGGGAGTTTGAGATCCTGGAATTACTGCTGACTCACAGCGGCCAGGTCTTTGACCGGGAGCGGATTTATGAGACTCTCTGGGGGCTGGAGGCGTCCGGGGACAGCAGCGTGGTCAAGGAGCATATCCGGAAAATCCGGCAGAAGCTTCAGAAAGAGACCGGAAGGGATTACATTGAAACCGTCTGGGGGGTGGGCTACCGATGGAAAATATAAGAAAAAGGGCATATCATTCCGGACTGCGGAGATCTTTTGTTCTGTATGTTCTGGTGACCCTGGCAGCCGCTGCGGGACTGTCCGGGCTTGTGATCTGGGGCTGCGTTTCTGTCCAGAATTATCTGCTGCCGGATCCAAATGCAGTTTTTCTCAATATTGAGAAAACGTATGCTGACGGAAGCGGAACCACAACGAGCGTCCATATGCCGCTGGATGGGGCGGAAATAGCGCTCCCGGAGCTGGCCTATGGAAATGGCTCCGGGATAAATATGGAAAACGGAAACGGGGGAAACGCAGAGAACGGAACAGATGCCGGGACGGAGGAAGGCGGCGTGTACACGGAGACAGACAGTTCCGGAGAAAATGTCCGCTATTCGGTAAGCGCTGTGACGGCCAGCATAGATTCTCTTACGCCCCGGCGGAGGCTGGCATACCGCGGCAGTCAGATCGGAATGGTTGCGCTGCCTGTGGTATTTTCCCTTGGGGGGATTCTGCTGTGCGGCCTTGCGTTTTACCGCAGGAAACTGAAAACGCCGATTCTGCTGTTGTCCTCAGCGGCAGAGCAGATTGCCTGTCAGAATCTGGATTTCCAGATCTCCTATAAAAGCGGGGATGAGATGGAGGCGCTCTGTACATCCTTTGAACAGATGCGCCGGACACTCCGGGAGAACAACCGGAAACTCTGGGAAATGGTGGAGGAGCGCAGACGGCTGCAGAGTTCGGTAGCACATGATCTGCGGAATCCCATCGCGATTATCCGGGGATATGCCCAGTATCTTCAGATGCAGCTTTCCAGAGATGAAATAAACAGAGAAAAAATAGATGATCTGGCAGATAATATTCTGGAAACCTCCCGCAGGCTGGAGCGCTATACCGATTCCCTACGGACAATCAGCCGTCTGGAGGAGCTGGAAATCCGGCCGGTATCTCTGGATTTTTCAGAGCTTTCTTCTGACATGAAAAATGATTTTCTCCTGCTGACAAAAGAAAAGAACCTGGAGCTTGTGTGGAAAAATAACATATCGGAAAAGGATGTGGTTCTGGACGCACAGGTGCTGTACCGTATTCTGGAAAATCTGATTGGAAATGCGCTGCGGTTTGCAGGGGAACGAATTGAAGTTATGTTTTCCTGGGAAAACGGATTCCTGGCGGTTACTGTCGCAGATGATGGAGCAGGATTTCCGGAACAGATGCTGAAGGAGGGGGAAGCATATGCAGGTACAGGCAGTGATAGGGAACATATGGGAATCGGACTGATGATCTGCCGGATTCTCTGCCGGAAGCATGGAGGAAAGCTTTGGCTGTCCAATTCTGGCCAGGGTGGCGGAGTTGTCAGAGTTATTCTGGCGGAGGGAAAGTATTCCGGCCTGTCGGCTGGCAGCCGTACAGGTGAGAATACTTTGACCGAAATCTGACTTTTGTGATTTAAGATCTTCTTGTTAAAAAGTTCGCGGAAATGGAAAGACGCTGTGTATAAGGCGCAGTAATCTTTGCCGCGAAACAGGATATGTGCGGGCAAAAGCGCACAGACGAAAACAAGGAGGTCTTTTTGTATGCGAAAAAGAATTGCAGTATTCATGCTTGCCGGGGCAATCGCCTGTCTGACAGCCTGCGGGAATGCAGATCCGGGAGAGAGTGGAGACGGACTGTCCGGCAGCAGTGAAAAGGAAGTATCCGGCGGGTCCGGAAAAGAGGAGCAGGAAGATACTTCAGACGCTGCGGGAACCGGCAGTCTGACATCACTGTTCCATCAGCAGGGAGCGTTTACGCGTTTCTGCAGTACAGACGGGGGATTTTATTATCTGACAGAAAAGGAAACAGAGCTTGCTGACGGAAGCTATGCGCCGCATCTGATGTATATGGATTATGCTTCCTGCCAGGAGGTATATCTGTGCAGCGACAGCAGCTGCCAGCATAATACGGAGGATTGTACTTCTGTACTGAAGGGGGCCACCCTGGAGGGAAGGATTTTTATCTGGGACGGGTATCTTTATTTCCTTGACCGGGATTCAGACACCGGAGGAACTGTCATTACTGATTTGACAGGAGAAACGGACATAGAAGCAGAACAGGCGGGGCTGTACCGTATGAACCTGGATGGATCCGGCCGGGAACTGGTTTACCAGTTTGAGGCAGGCGCCACAGTGGAGGATCTGGCGCTGGGTGGAAATGAAGGAATTTATTTTGTGACGAAAAAGCTGGGGAGCAGCCGGGGAGATTCCGGAACCTATGTCGCCACATCAGAAAGGAAGCTGATCTGTCTGGATCCGGATGCCGGGAATGCAAAGACGGTCTGCTCCCTGGATTTTGGAGACGGCCGGAACTGGGAAGTAATCGGATGTGGAGAAGACCGTGTTGTTCTGGAAGCATACCAGTATCCGGACGGAATGACAGATGAGGAGGCTTCGGCGCTGGATTCGGACCAGTATATGGAGGTGTTGAAAAACAGCAGCATTGTCTATGCCGCACTGAATCTGGATACCGGGGAGAAAAAAGATCTCCTCACCCAGTCCGGAAGGGAGACTGTCTCAGAACTCGTTCTGGGTGGATATCTGTATATGTCCAGCCAGTCCGGCAACGACATTGTAAAAACAGATCTGGTTACCGGGGAACAGAGTATTCTGTGCAGTCTTCCGGAGAATTATCTGTACCAGACCCTGGGGAACCTGCTCTGTTGTGTCAGTTATGATTCCATGGAAGATGGCGGATATTATTTTGTGAATCCGGATACCGGGGAGATTTCCCGCTGCAGTCTGACGAACCAGTCGCTGGACTTTCCACTGGATCTGATGGCCGTAACCGGGGATCGTGTGCTGGCAGTTTATGATTATGAATACACCGACCTTGGGGATGGTTCCTATGAAATAAACCGCTATCAGTACGGGTTGATTATTCCCGCCACAAAGGAATTGAGGGCGAAAATCATCCAGAACAGGTTGGTTTCCGGGTGCTTCTTGTGGTACAGAACCGCCACGAAATCCGTGCCGCCGGAGAAGGTGCCGATGCGCATCATCAAAGAGTAGCAGGTGCCGTAGATAATGCCCGCCACCACCGGCCCTAAAATGGTGCTGGTGCCGTTGTCGGTTGCGTAGGCGATGCGGCTTAAGTCCACATAGTCCAGTACCACCAGCCCCAGGGAGAATACTGCCACATATACCATGCTCCGCAGGGCCAGGGGCTTGCTCACAAAGAAGTAGACCAGAATTGCCAGAGGAATGTTGATTACAAGGCTCATGTAGCCCACGTTGATGCCGGTCAGGTGCTGAATCATGGTGCAGATACCGTTAAGACCGGAGGGGGCAAACTGGTTGGGGAACACAAACAGGTGATAGTTCAAAGCGCACAGAATGGCGACTACAACAATCACCACATAGGTAAGAATCTTGGGAGCCATAAAGCGGACACG
>CAMLYL010000117.1 GCA_946491665.1 uncultured Lachnospiraceae bacterium
AAAGACCCCGCTGTGAGGTACTTGTATCTCACAGCGGGTTTTATTATTTCCGTGAACGCGGCGACTGCCGCGTTCAGCGAGAAAAAGCGGTAGCTTTTTCGAGCGGCTTCTCGTTTATAGGGCGAAGCCCGCGACCGAAGAAAGCACTGTGGTGCTTTCGAGGTGTGCACGGCTCATTGCAGATTTTGCTATTTGACACCCATCCAAGAGGAGATAACCATACGCTGAACTTCGCTTGTGCCTTCATAGATTTCCGTTATCTTTGCATCACGCATCAGACGCTCAAAAGGAAGATCTCGTGAATATCCTTCGTATCCGACAAGTTGAAGGCAACGGCGGGTTACATTGGTGGCCGCTTCTGCTGCATATAATTTTCCCATGGCAGCAAGTTGTGAAAATGGTTCATGATCCTGTTTTGCCTGTGCTGCACGATATACTAAAAGACGTGCGGCATCAACTCTTGTCTGCATATCAGCAAGCTCAAATTGAGTAAATTGATATTGAGATATTCTTTGATCGCCCTGCATATGTTCGGTTACATATTTTTTGCAGTGATCAATCGCACTCTGTGCTATTCCTAATGCTTGCGCTGCTACGCCAATCCGACCGCCGTCCAAAGTAATCAGAGCCATTTTAAAGCCTTTACCTAATTCGCCTAGCAGATTTTCCTTTGGAATTTTACAGTCCTGAAAAACTAACTCGTATGTTGCGGAGCCGCGAATGCCCATTTTCTTTTCTTTGGTGCCGAAAGTAAATCCGGGAGTGCCTTTTTCAACTATAAAAGCTGAGATACCTCTGTTGCGCTGACTTTTATCTGTCACTGCTGTGACAAAATAGGTGTCTGCATAAAAACCGTTTGTAATAAAAATTTTAGCCCCATTCAGGAGCCAGTAATCGCCTTTATCAACAGCGGTCGTCTTCTGGTTTCCTAAATCGCTGCCGGCGGAGGGTTCCGTTACGGCGAAAGCCCCTAATTTTTCGCCTTTCAACAGTGGTACGAGATATTTCTGCTTTTGTTCTTCTGTTCCGAACTCTGAGATAGGGAACGCGCCTAGAGAGTGATGGTCGGACAGCATTACAGAGGTAGTAGAACAATGCTTTGCCAATTCTTCAATACTTGCAATGTAGGCGAGATAAGAATGTCCGCCTCCGCCATATTTCTTAGGATAACATATTCCCATCATACCCAATTCGGCTAATCTTTTCCTGTTTTCTTCTGGGAAACGTTCCTGTTCGTCAATCGTTGCTGCCAATGGCGCAACTTCATTCACACCAAATTCATGAATAATATCCAGAACTTTCTGCTCATCTTCATCGAATTTAAAATTCATTGTAAACCTCCTTGAAATAATTGATTTACCATGTCTGCTGTTTTATAATATCATAGAAGAAAATATTTAAAAATTAAATAAATTTGATTTCTGATTTCGACATATTGAATGAATTGAGAGGCAAGAATAAATGAATACAAAAAATTTCGTTACATTTAAAACAATCCTTGAAATGGGAAGTTTTCAAAAGGCGGCAGATGAGTTGGGATATACACAGTCTACGGTAACTTTTCAGATAAAGCAGTTGGAGGAAGAACTTAACCTAAAATTATTTGAAAAGATAGGCAGAAGAATGGTACTTACACAAGCAGGAAAAGACATTATGCCTTATATTGATATGATTTTACAGGGGGTGGAGCAAATCGGTAATTATGGTAAAAGTCTGTCTGAAATATCCGGTTCATTAAAAATGGCAATTCCGGATTCTATTCTGATTTATAATATGCAGCCGTTCATACAGGCTTTTACTCATGAGGCTCCGAATGTTCAGCTTATTATTCATTCCATAGAATCTGGAGAAATTAATCAGGCAGTGGTAGATGGAAGTGCAGATATAGGGGTAAATTGCGAAAAAGATAGCTATCCGGATTCGGTTATACATAAAAATCTGGGGCACTATAGAGTGCTTTTGGTTGCCTCGCCTTTTGCAGACAGAAGTCAGCTTGATTTTGTTACACCACATCAAAGAAAACATTTCAGTCTGATTTGCAATGAGCCGGATGGATATTATCAAGTGGATATGGATAAGTACCTTGCCAAAAAGGATATTATAATGAATCCACATATGAAAGTGCAGAGCATAGAAGCAGTCAAGAGATGCGTAATGAATAATTTGGGAATTGCAGTAGTTCCTACATATTCTATCGGAGAAGAATTAAAAAACGGTTCGCTGATTCCGGTTAAAACAGAACTGGATGAAAAAGTATACAATTCTTTTTATATCTATCACAAAAATAAATGGATTAGTCCACAAATGAAACTGGCCATTGATTTAATGACACAGCATTTGACAAAGTAATAAACAGGAAAAAGCTTTTCAGGGGCTGAGTTTTTCTTGCAAATCAGACTTTTAAAGGGATATAATTTCAAATATTCTTGAGGAGGCGGAAAAATATGCAGGAGACACAGAAGAAAAAGATACAGATTACAGCGACGGACAGGAAGATTGTAGTCAGCATCGCCATCTGTTATATCACAGCAGAAGGAATGAGCTTGCTGGAGTTTGTGTTTACATATGAGGGCACGGAATTGGAGATCATTCAGAGGATGACCTCCGCGATTGCCTGTCTTCTGGTGTGGCGGTTGCTGTGCTGGATACGGCAATCAAGTTACGGCGCTTTCGTGTCGGTTCTGATTATGTGGATTTTCGGATATTTTGTTTCAAAGAGAAAAGGTGTCGATTCTCAGGCGGAGCAGGGCTGATTCAAAGCGGTCATATTTTTGAGATAAAAGCATTCGGGAATAATGAAACAAATAAGTGGTTTCCATCAGGTAACTATAGCACAATATTGTGCCTGCTTTACATTATCTTTGCGAGAATTTAGTATAAACGCAAGGAGGTTCGCCATGCAAGCAAGAGATTATCTGAAATATATTGTGGAAGAAATTCATTCTACTGTATTTGCTACCGTTGATGAGAAAGGATGCCCGGTTACCTGTGCCATCGGCATGATGGACTGCGATGAAAGCGGACTTTACTTTCTTACTGCAAAGGGCAAGAAATTCTATGGACGGCTGAAGGCCAATGAAAATATCGCTTTTACTGCCATGAAGGGGGAGGATACCCTTTCCTGTGTGGCGGTGTCGGTGCAGGGCAAAGCGCGGGAAATCTGGCCGGAAATGCTGCCGGCTCTTTTTGAGAAAAACCCGTATATGAAGAAAATATATCCTGATGTACGTTCCCGCGATCAGCTTACCGTATTTAAAATCTACGAGGGAACTGGAGAATGGTTTGATCTCTCCAGGCTTCCCATAGAGTGGGCAAGTTTTTCCTTTGGCGGTGTGCTGGCGAGAGAAAGCGGATATTTTGTGACGGAACAATGTATCGGCTGCAAGCTGTGTTATTCCAAATGTCCGCAAAAGTGTATTGATATCACACAAAAGCCCGTGGTAATTCAGCAGGAACATTGCCTGCACTGCGGGAACTGCGCGGAAATCTGTCTGGTGGGGGCCGTCGAAAAGAGCTGAAAATAGAAACAGATATTGCCAGGGCGTTGAAAGTAGGGTATATCTATCTCAGAAGGAGTTGCTAATTGGCGACAGACGAATCCGGAGGGGATGCTATGAATAAACGCACCTTGAAAATTGTGGTAATTTTAGCGGTAAGCCTTATCTTATTTTTGTCAGGTTCCGGCTATGTCCTGTTTCGCTTGGGATATTTTCAAGCAGGAAATGAATATATCGGGATATTGACGAAAAAAGCCTATTATTTCGAAGCTCCGCGAGATGGGATTTATTCGTATCATCCGGGAAAAGAGCCGGAAAAACGGATCAGTTCCTTCTGGGTGGAGGACTGGGACGTAAACGAAACGGCGTTGTATTATAAGTATGGGCGCAGTTTGCATTCGCTGGATACAGAGAATGGGAGAAAGCGGAAACTGTATGAAGCGACGGACAGCAGATGTTCCCATATTTCATTTTCTTTGAGAGAGGATGGAGACATTCTTGTCAATTTATATGATAAGGATGAGGAAACGGTTAAAAAGATTCTCGTAGATGGGCAAGATGGAGAAATTTTATGTAACCTGACAGGTTATGTTTCTTATTCTGACACTGAATTGTACGATGATAGCGTAGATGTTAGACTTGATGAACAGTCATTCCTGCCGGAGGGAGCTTCCTATGTTCTGGGATATGGGGACACAATAACAGATGTTCAACCATATATCTTTTACTTATCGGATTATGCGATATGGTGTCTGGACAGAGAGACTGGCGAAGCATGGAAGATGCAGGAAAGCGATAGTGAGCGTATACAGTCTGCATGTACAGATGGGGAGTATTTCTATGCGATTTCCATCGCAAAATCCCCATCTGTCTATCAGATTATTAAAAATCAGGATGGCAGACCTGTTGGACTGCAGCTTATTGATGAAGAGATTATGAAAAAGTAGGCAAAACCGATCCAGATGGAACCTGAGGATTCAACATCTAATACAGCTCAATCGTGTCCGGGTTATGGCAGCTTCCGCCGCAGTTTTCCAGGGCGTCGATGGCGGCCATGTCCGTCTCCTCAATGATGAAATCGTAGATATCCAGATTCTCCGCCATCCGGGAGGGCGTGACGCTCTTGGGAATCGGGCGCAGGCCGTGCTGCAGTACCCAGCGCAGACAGATCTGGGCCGGCGTTTTGCCGTATTTTTCCGCCAGGGAAATCAGCGTCTCGTTGGAGAGAGCGCCGGATCTGGCCATGGGGCTCCAGGCCTCGGGGATAATTTCATTTTTCAGGCAGTATTCCACAACGTCCAGGTGCGCCCATCCGGGATGAAATTCAATCTGATTTACCATGGGTTTGATTCTGGCGGTCGCGGCCAGTTCCTCCAGATGGTGGGGCAGGAAGTTGGAGACGCCGATGGCCTTTGCCCGGCCGGACTGATAGCACTCCTCCAGAGCCCTCCAGGTGGAGGCGTTGATCTCCTTTGCCTGGTCGCCGAACATTTTCTGATTGGCGGGCCAGTGAATCAGATAGAGGTCCACATAGCCGAGATCCAGCTCTTTTACGCTTTTTTCAAAGGCTGCCAGGGTCTTCTCGTATCCGCGGTCCGTGTTCCACACCTTGGTGGCCACGGAAATTTCTTCTCTTTTCAGGCCAAGTGTTTTCATTGCTTTTCGCACACCCTCTCCCACAGCCTTCTCGTTGCCGTAGTAAGCGGCGGTGTCAATGTGCCGATAGCCAAGCTTCAATGCCGTAAAAACGGCCTCGGCCGTATCCTCGGGAGGCGTCTTATAGGTACCGTATCCGATGGAGGGGACGGTAATGCCGTTGTGGTAAGTGACCGTTTTCTGTACGTTTATCATATTAAATTACCTGCTTTCTGTTTGTTCTATACTGATGTTACCATTTTTCGGCGACAGATACCAGATGCAGGAAGATTTTTTGGAAAAGTTTGTGATATTATGAGCGTATACCAGTCTTATAGACAGAAGAGATGCAGGAATCCGCGATGGAGATTTTGCGGATGAAAACCGGAAAACAGGCCGGATGGAAAACCGGAGATGCGAGGGGAGGCGAGGAATATGGACAGAGATGAAATTGTCTTTGAACAGTACTATGAAGATGTCTATCGTTTCCTTCGCGCGCTCACACGGGATCGGGATCTGGCGGAGGAGTTGACCCAGGAGACCTTTTTGCGGGCCATTCGTTCCATTGACACTTATCGGGGAGAAGGGGAGTTTCGGGTGTGGCTTTGTTCCATCGCAAAGAATCTCTTTTATTCCCAGATGAAAAAACAGAAAAAGTCGATACCCGTCGCGGATGAGGATTTCCCGGAGGGGGAGAGTCAGGAAAAAACGCTGATTGACAGGATCACGGATCGGGAGACGGCAATGGAAATTTACCAGGCGCTGCACCGGCTTCGGGATCCCTACAAGGAAGTTTTTTCTCTGAGAGTTTTCGGAGAATTGTCGTTTCGGGAGATCGGGGTTCTTTTTGAGAAGAGCGAGCACTGGGCCTGTGTGACTTATCACAGGGCGCGGCAGATGATTTTGAGAGAAGTGAGAGGAGGGGAGAGCGATGAAAAGAGAGTGTAGCCTGATTCGGGATCTTCTTCCGCTCTATGTGGAGCAGATGGTCAGCGAGGAGAGCAAAAAAATCATAGAGGAACATCTGGCGCAGTGTCCCTCCTGTAAAAAAGTATATGAGGAGATGACGGAGCGGGAATTGGGGATGCGACCCGAAATGGGCGAGAATGATGAAAGCGAGGCCGCTGAGAGCTTCCGGCGATTTGTGAAAAAGGAGAAGCGGAGGGAGCGGATGAAAATCGCGGTCAGTGCAGTGCTTTCGTTTGGGCTGGCGATTTTCCTGGCCTTCGCGATTCCTGCTGGCATCCTTGGGGCGATCACACTGCCCCTCTGGATAACCCATACTTCCGAGGATATCAGCGATTATGACCGGGATTCCTTTAAGGGGGACAGCGGTTTTCTGATTTTCCCGGAGGAGGTCAGAGAAGACCGGGTTACGGAATATTACTATTCTTATCGGGAGGGACTCTTTGACGAGGATGTGCAACTGTATCTACAGTGCGAGTATACGCCGGAGGAATTTCAGGAAGAGTGCCTCCGACTGGAGCAGGCTCATGTGATTTACCGGGACGGCGGGCAGAGGAGGCGGAACGGAACCCGCTATAATACCGGGGATTATATGCTTCCCGCCTATGAGGCCATTCAGGGCGTGGATCACGCTTATGAGTATGCGCTTCTGGATGAGGAAAACGGCAGGATTGACTATATCTTTCTGCAGTTTGTTGACGAGGACGATCTGGTATTTGCCAGAGAAAAACTGCCTTACGGCTACGGACGGGACTATACGGTAGATCCGAAGCTGAGTCCCTACAATATGTACGCTTTCCCGGAGGAGGAAGGGGAGTATAAAGGCGGATACATCACGGTTTATCATTGACATGTCCGTGCACCATTTTCCGATACTCCATCGGTGACATGCCGACGATGCTCTTGAACTGATGGGAGAAATAGCTGGAATCTCCGATCCCGATGCGCTCGC
>CAMLYL010000118.1 GCA_946491665.1 uncultured Lachnospiraceae bacterium
AGCATATAAACCTTATTCCGGCTGGGATTATATTTCATCAGGAATCTCTTTTCTAGGTGCGGCGATGCCAAACTTTTTTGCGGCATTGGTGTTTATTTATTTGTTCAATGTGAAATTAGGATTATTCCCATCGGCCGGTATGTATGATTCTTCCGGCGTAAGAACCTGGGGGATGTTTTTCCACCATTTGGTTCTTCCGTCCAGCGTACTTGCTATCCAGCTTATAGGAAGCTTGATTCGTCAGTGCCGAGGTTCGATGATGGAGGTTTTGCAGAGCGATTATGTTCGTACGGCCCGGGCAAAAGGGCTGTTGGAGCCCCCGGTTTTGGTACGTCATGCACTTAGGAACGCATGGATTCCTCTGGTTTCCTGGTTTGGTATGCAAATTCCTTTTTTGATAGGTGGTGCAGTGGTTACAGAACAAATCTTTGGGTGGCCGGGACTTGGGAGCCTGATGGTGCAGTCGATTAACGCGCGCGACTATCCCGCTATTATGGGGATTACGGTTGTCATTGCTATTGTCGTACTGATTGGAAATTTACTGGTGGATCTTATGTACAATCTGCTGGATCCCAGAATTCGTTATTAGAGGACTTTTGTTGAAGAACACGAAGAAGAAATAGAGAGGTGGGAAATTGTGACAAAAGTAGCTGTTTCCAGAAATGGAATAGATATTGCTGAAAATTCATATTTGAAAGACGTGTTCCGACGGTTTTCGAAGCACAAACTGGCGATGGTAAGTCTTGTTCTGCTGATAATGGAGATACTGCTGGTAATTGCGCTTCCCAAATTCCTGCATCTGGATCCCTATACATCGGATTATAATACTCTTTTTGGGGCGGGCCCTTCCGGGGCGCATTGGCTTGGCACGGACGATATTGGGCGGGATAATTTTGCCAGATTTCTTTATGGCGGTCAGGTTTCGCTTCTGGTTGGAATTGTCTCGGCAATTATCAGTCTTTTGGTGGGAGTACCGCTGGGGTTGATTGCGGGCTACTACAGAGGGGCGATCGAGACGGTCATTATGAGATTGGCGGATATTTTCATGTCGTTCCCCTCCATGGTATTGATTCTGGTACTGGTATCCGTGCTGGGGCCATCCGTTGCTACGGTTACAATTGTTATCGGTGTTTTGGGCTGGCCGCGTTTCGCAAGGACGATTTACGGAAACGTTCTTTCAGCAAGGGAAAGCGAATATGTGGAGGCAGCCCGGGCCATAGGAACACGCGACGGTGCGATCATGATGAAATATATCCTGCCAAATACCTTTGCTCCGGTGCTTATCGCATTTACTTTCCGGGCGGCACAGGCAATTATTACGGAATCCTCCCTCAGTTTTTTGGGTATGGGGGTTCAGGCACCGATGGCTTCATGGGGAAATATTTTATACCAGGCGCAGTCCATCAGTGTATTGGCTGCAAAACCATGGCTGTGGATGCCGCCGGGGATTGCATTGCTGGTTACAATTCTCTGCATTAATTTTTTAGGGGATGGCATTCGCGATGCCTTGGATACTAAAATAGTAATCTGAACTTGGACAAACTGTCCGGGTCGAATAAAAAGGAGGAGAATTTATGAAACACTTACTTTCCAAATTGATCATTGCTGCATGTGCTTCAATGGTAACACTGTCAGCCTGCGCACCGCCGAATTCCGGGGGAGATACGGCTGCGGAGACTTCTGCAGCAGAAAGTGAAAGCAGCGGCGAAACTTCTGCTTCTGCGGCTGGGACCGACACAACGGATGGAGCTGTTACCATTACGATGGCGATGACAGCGCCTTGGGACACCTTTATCCCATTTAATACCACAAACGCAAATACAGATGCGGTTCTGGAGCTGATGTATGATAAGCTGATTGTTGTAAAGGCAAATGGGGAGCACGAGCCCCGTCTGGCAACAAAATGGGAACAAGACAGTGAAACGGGAAAAATTCTTACATTCGAATTGAATGAGAATGCAAAATGGCATGATGGTGAACCAGTGACAGCGGACGATGTAGTATTTACCTGCGAATTGATGGCGAATGAAGCGATTACCCATCCCCGCCGCAGCAAGGTCGCATTCTTTACCGGTACGGATGACAGCGGTGTGCGGGTTCAGGATGAGGATTTTGGAGTTGTAGCTTTGGATGACCATACGGTTCAATTTACAATGAAGGATCCTGCCCCCATCAGCTATATGCTGAGCCAGACATTCCGGGATTTCTATGTGCTGCCGGAACATTTGCTGGCGGATATCCCGGCGGATCAGATTATGACCGACGAATTTTGGCAGCATCCGATTGGCTCTGGTCCCTGTATTTATGAAAGCAGCATTTCCGGAGAGAGAGTTGAATTTGCAGCCAACAAAGATTATTATCTGGGGGCTCCTCAGTTTGACCGTTTTGTAGTTCGGGTAGTTCCGGCCAGCAACCTATTGAGCGGCCTTATGAGCGGTGAAATTGACATTACAGCCGGTGCCGGTCTTGGAAACATTCCGATGAATGACTGGGATTTGGCCCAACAGCAGGAGAACCTGACAACGGAGTCTGTTAAGTCTCTGGGATATCAGTATCTCTCGATGAACGTGAATAATGTTCCCAAAGAAGTGCGCCAGGCGGTTAATATGGCAATTAACAGGGATGCGCTGGTCAATAATTTGATGCGCGGTGAGGGAGAACCTGCCGCAGGACCGCTCCGTCAGAATCATCCTTATTTTAATCCGGATCTGCTGCCGATTCCTTATGATGTTGAGACGGCCGCCCAGATGGTGAAAGATTCCGGATTTGATACAAGCAAAACATATGTTCTTCGTGTGTCTCAGGGAAATGAAGTACGTGAAAAGAGCGCTCCGCTTATTCAGCAGGATTTGAAAAATATCGGAATTTCCGTGGAGATACTGACCACAGATCATCCGACGCTTCTGGCCGAATGCCGCAACGGAAATTACGATTTTGCGCTGATAGGCTCCGGAGGAAGTCCTGATCCGGCTGAGAGTGTTATCAACGTTCGCCCGGGTCACGTGAATAACTTCTCTCAGAACACGGATGAGTCTTTATATCAGAAAGGAATGGTAGAAGGATTCCAGGTATATACCTACGAAGAGCGTCTTCCGATTTACCAGGAGTATCAGATGATGCTTAGAGACCAGGTGCCGTTCAGCTTCTTATATTTCCAGAATGATCTGGTGGCATACAATAAGCGTATCTCAAATGTCCATTTTGAAGATTTCAGTCTGCTCAACCGTATGGTTTGGCAGTGGAATATTGAAAAATAAGATTTATACAACTGCTGAATATGCTGCCCGCGAGTGCTGCGGGCAGCATATTCAAAAGAGTGAGAGTAGATATACTGAAATTAGTTACAGACTAAATTAAATGGGGTAAACATTATGACACAGCAAACAGAGCCAATTTTACAGGTAAAGCAACTGGTAACTCAGTTTCGGACGAAAAACGGATATATTACTGCGGTGGACGGCGTGAGCTTTACAGTTCGGAAAGGTGAAACCTTGGGCATTGTAGGCGAATCTGGCTGTGGGAAAAGCGTGACTTCACTCTCTATACTGCGTTTGCTTCCTAGTGGAATTGGCCGGATTGCACAGGGAGAAGTGATTTTTAAAGGGGAAGATCTTGTAAAAAAATCCAACAGAGAGCTGAGCCATATTCGTGGCAAAGATATCGCTATGATTTTTCAGGATTCTATGACATCTCTTAATCCGGTTCTCACGGTAGGATATCAAATAGAGGAAACAATTGCGGTGCACAGTCATTTACCGCGCAGTGAAAACAGAAAATTAGCGTTGGATATTTTGACGAAGGTAGGGGTTTCCGCACCTGAACAGAGAATGAAAGAGTTCCCCCATCAGCTGAGCGGAGGTATGCGTCAAAGGGTAATGATTGCTATGGCCTTATCCTGCAACCCCTCTTTATTGATTGCGGATGAACCGACCACTGCTTTGGACGTTACAATACAGGCGCAGATCATTGACCTAATGATTGAATTAAAAAATAAAATCGACGCGTCTATCATGCTGATTACGCATGATATGGGGGTTGTTGCCGAAATGGCAGATTCCATCATGGTAATGTACGCAGGTCAAATTGTGGAATATAGTACGGCCCGCCAGATTTTTAAAGAACCACTGCATCCTTATACCCGAGGACTGTTAGCCTCTATTCCGCGCCTGGACAGGGATTCGGACCGGCTTCACGCCATTGACGGTACGGTTCCCAGCTTAAATGCGCTGCCTAAGGGCTGCCGCTTCTGCGTAAGATGCGACTGCGCGATGGACATATGTAAAGAAAATTGCCCGCCCGTGTTCGAATCTCCGGATGGACACCAGGTTCGGTGCTGGAAGTACAGGGATAAATTTAGGGAGGTGGCATATGAAAACAGCTGAACCTCTGCTTAAAGTTGAGCAGTTAAAAAAATACTTTGTCTCCCGCAAACAGTTTCTGGGCAGTTCTGCAAAAGTTGTCAAAGCGGTGGACGGTATTAGTTTCGAAATTTCCAAGGGGGGTACCCTGGGAGTTGTGGGTGAATCGGGCTGTGGAAAATCCACCCTTGGCCGTGCAATCCTTCGCCTGCATGAGCCGGACAGCGGATCCGTTATTTATGACGGCGAAGATTTGCTTTCACTGGATAAAAAAACGATGCGGGACTACCGCCAAAAACTGCAGATTATTTTTCAAGACCCTTATGCGTCGCTTAACCCGCGTATGACAGTCAAAGAGCTGATCTGCGCATCCTTGGATGTATTTGAGATAGGGACAAAGCAGGAGAGAGTAGACAGAGTGCTGGATATCATGGAAAAGGTAGGGCTGCCGCTTGAATATCTGAACCGGTATCCGCATGAATTTTCGGGTGGGCAGAGACAAAGAATTATGATTGCCCGAGCTTTGGTACTGAATCCTGATTTTGTAGTCTGTGACGAGCCGGTTTCTGCGTTGGATGTGTCTGTGCGTGCGCAGGTACTTAATTTAATGCGGGATCTGCAGCAGGAGTTTTCTCTCACATATATGTTTATCTCGCATGATTTAAGTGTAGTTCGGTATCTGTGCGATCGTGTTATGGTAATGTACCTGGGAAAAGTAATGGAAATTGCCACGAAGGATGAGCTTTATTCCAATGCAAAACATCCTTATACGCAGGCTCTGCTTTCTTCTATCCCCATTCCGGATGTGGACGCGTCAAAGGAGCGGATTCATCTTTCCGGGGATGTTCCCAGTCCCTTTAATCCGCCAAGCGGCTGTCGTTTCCATACCCGGTGCGTGTATGCAAAACCGGAGTGTGCGGAATATGTTCCAGAATTGCGGGATACAGGAGGGGGACACATGGTAGCATGCCATTTTTGTAAGGATTGAGGTGTATAGATATGGATAAGCAGATGATTGACCGGTTTCTCGATGTATACCGGACGGAATATCTGGATGATATTATGAAATTAATCCGAATCAGAAGCGTCAGCGTTCCGTCCTCAGGCGGTAAATATCCTTTTGGAGACGGATGTGCCCAGGTTCTGGATACGGCACTTTCTCTTGGAAAAGAGATGGGGTTTGCAACAGAAAACCATGACTATTATTGTGGAAGCATTCTTATGCCGGGTACGGCCGTCGGTGAAATCGGAATGTTTGCCCATCTTGACATTGTACCGGAAGGGGAGGGGTGGATTCAGCCGCCTTATATCCCATATATAAAGGACGGCTGGCTTTATGGGCGGGGAAGTAGCGACAATAAAGGCCCGGCGGTGACAGCTCTGTACGCTATGCGCTGCCTGCAGAAAAGCGGGATAAGACTTCGCCATACAGTACGGCTGTTTCTGGGTTGCAGTGAAGAAAATGGAATGTCGGATATCGATTATTATTTAAAGCGCGTTCCGGCACCGGAATATTCGTTTGTTCCGGATGCTTCTTTTTCCGTATGTTATTCGGAAAAAGGAATTCTGGAATTGGAGTTTACTTCACCTTTGCCAGCCGGAGTGGCGGACTTTACAGCGGGAGAGGCATCGAATATGGTAGCCGGCAATGCGTATGCATTGGTGGATACCATACAGGGCGAGTTGCCTGAAGTGAATAAGGAGCGCTGTCCCGGCGTTGTGGTACGGGAACAGGATGGCATGCTGCGTGTGGAAGCGGCGGGAAAATCTGCGCATGCCGCTTTTCCGGAAGGTTCAATTAACGCGTCAGTCATGTTGGCAGACTATCTTTGCGGGCATCCATTTTTAACGGATAAAGCAAAGCGTACGCTGGCATTTTTATCAGAATGTTTTGAAAATTATTATGGCGAAGCGCTTGGAATCGCGTATGATGGCGGCCCGCTTGGAAAGCTTACTATTGTTGCGGGAATGACGCGGACAGAAGACGGGAAGATCCGGCAGAATGTTAATATCCGCTATCCGGCGGGAGTTAATGCAGAAAAGATGATGGAAAGGCTGAACACGGCGGCGGCTTCTTATGGGTGGTCTATGCGTACAGTGAGGCATGAAGAGCCCGCCTATGTTTCCCCGGACAGCCCCTTTGTGAAAACACTTGACCATATTTGCAAACAGCGCCTTGGAGAAGCGTTTGGCCCATATACGATGGGCGGCGGAACATATGCGAGAAAACTTCCAAATGCGGTTGCGTTTGGCCCAAGTATAAAAGGACAGAAAAAACCGGGGCCCGACGGCCATGGTGGAGGACATCAGCCGGATGAGTGTGTGAGAATTCAAGGGCTGGAAGATGCTTTGCATATTTATGTACAAAGCCTTTTGGCACTTGACGAAATATTTTGACATATGAGTTTCGGCGTTGTCCGGGAGCAAGCTTGAAAACGGAGTTCTTTTAGCTGTGTATTCCATTTAGTGATGACTTGGGGCCGGATGAAGAGGAGGTAGTTTACTGTTTCTTCTTTATCCGGCCCTGCGGCGTTCGCCGATATGGAGGAAACGCGTTTTTCTATCCCTGCATCCCCTCCTTCATCGCCCGCACATACTCCCCCACATACCGGGGCGCTTCCTTCCCGTATTTTT
>CAMLYL010000119.1 GCA_946491665.1 uncultured Lachnospiraceae bacterium
TTTTCTCAAGTGAAACTTAATATTAAAAAGTGACATTTTCAAAAGTTATTGACATAAAAAAATAGATTGTGCCAGAGCACAAAGAAATTTGGGTTTCAGTTTATTGTTTTGTTTCCGGTCCGGATTATAATTGGGACTATCAAAAATTTCTGAACCTATTCAGACAGACAGGCAAGGAGGATGAAACTTATGACCGCAAAGGAAATAAAAGAGAATGCAAAAAAATATGTGCTTCAGTCCTGGAGTAAGCAGGGGGCGTTGGATCCCATTCCGGTAGAAAAAGCAGAGGGAATTTACTTTTATGATTATGACGGAAACCGTTATACAGATATGTCATCCCAGCTGGTAAATATGAATCTGGGATATAGAAATCAAGATATTGCGGAAGCGATCCGCAAACAGGTGGATCAGTACTGTTTTATCGGGCCCTCTTATGGCTCGGAATCAAGAGTAACCCTGGCGAAGATGATTGTGGATTTGCTGCCGGATACCTTTGGAAAGGTATTTTTCACAAATGCAGGCGCAGACGCCAATGAGAACGCCATCAAGATTGCGCGGATGTATACAGGAAGGAAAAAGGTGTTTAGCCGTTACCGCAGTTATCACGGATCTTCTTTCGGCGCTGGAAATCTGACCGGGGAACCGCGGCGGTATCCTCTGGAACCGGGAATTCCCGGATTTGTGAAATTCTTTGATCCCTATATTTACCGGGAACCCATCGAGTTTGCTTCCGAGGAAGAGGCTGCTGATTATTACGTGGCAAAGCTCCGGGAACAGATCATTTATGAAGGACCGGATCAGGTGGCTGCCATTGTTCTGGAAACCATCACCGGATCCAACGGAATTATCATTCCGCCTGAGGGTTATCTGCCGGGCGTCCGGAAGATCTGTGATGAGTTCGGAATTGTCATGATCTGTGATGAGGTAATGGCCGGATGGGGAAGAACCGGAAAGATGTTTGCCTTTGAGAATTTTGACGTTGTTCCGGATCTGGTGACCTTTGCAAAAGGCGTAACCTGCGGGTATGTGCAGCTTGGAGGCGTGGCAGTGAGCAGTAAGATTGCGTCCTATTTTGACGATCACGTTCTTTCCTGCGGGCTGACCTACAGCGGCCATCCCCTGGCCTGCGCTGCCGGCGTTGCCTGCGTGAACTATTACAGGAAAGCAAATATTCTGGAGAATGTAAATAAAGTGGGCAGGGTACTGGGCGAAAAGCTGGAGGAACTGAAGGCGGCCCACGCCTGCGTGGGAGACGTCCGCTATATTGGTCTGTTCTCCTGCGTGGAACTGGTAAAGGATAAGGACACAAAGGAGGCGCTGGTTCCCTATGGAATGGATCCCCAGGGAATCATGGGACAGATTGTCGGTATGCTGAAAGAGCGGAAGTTTATGACCTATTCCCACGAAAACATGATTTTTATCTGCCCTCCGCTGATTATTACGGAAGAGCAGCTGACAGAAGAAATGAAGAAAATGGATGAAGTCCTGGGAATCGTGGATGAAAAATTTCTGAAATAACCGGGAAATTCGGAAAGGAAGTGACAGCTATGGCACATTTTGCAGTACCCTCTCATATTCTGACCGGAAAAGACGCTCTGGCCGAGGCAGTGCCTTACATAAAAGAATGCGGCAGCCGCGCCCTGATTGTAACCGGGAAGCATGTGGGAAAATCACCGATGATGCATCTGCTGAAAAAAGCGCTGATGGAGGCAGGAATTGCGTACCATGTGTTTGACGGCATTACCGGCGAGCCCACAGATCAGATGATCGAAGAAGGACTGGAACAGTACCGGAAAACAGACAGTGAGTTTGTGATCGGGATCGGCGGCGGCAGCCCTCTGGATTCTGCCAAGGCCATTGCCGCAATGGCAGTGAATGAGGGAAAAATTGCCGATTATAATGGGAAAGAAATTACCGGAAAGCTGCCCGGGATCGTGGCGATCCCCACTACGGCGGGAACCGGATCGGAAGCTACGAAATTCACCATTATTACAGATCAGGAAAACGATATCAAGATGCTTCTGAAAGGAGACTGTCTGCTGCCCGACGTGGCGGTGGTTGCCTCTGATTTCTCCACAGACATGCCGAAAAGCGTTACTGCGGCGACGGGACTGGACGCACTGACCCATGCGGTGGAGGCGTATACCTCGAAAAAGGCGTCTCCTCTGACAGATGTTTTTGCGGTTTCCGCTGTGCAGCGGATCATGAAGTACCTTCCTGCGGCTTACCAGAACGGATATGATGTGAAAGCCCGGGAAGAAATGTCCCTTGCTGCCCTTGAGGGAGGCATCTGCATCAATAATTCCAGTGTGACACTGGTACACGGCATGAGCCGCCCCATCGGCGCCCTGTTTCATGTTCCTCATGGACTGAGCAACGCCATGCTTTTAAAGGAATGTCTGGGCTTTGCCCTGGACGGGGCCTGGGAACGTTTTGCAGATCTGGGAAGAGCCGTGGGCGCAGCGTCTGATGATGATGAAGATCCGGATGCCGCAGCCGCATTTCTCAGAGAAATCGAAAAGCTGTGCCGGATCTGTGAGGTTCCCACGCTGCGGGAGTACGGAATTAAAGAAACAGAATTTCTTCCGGTAATGGAGAAAATGGCGGAAGACGCCATTGCCTCGGGAAGCCCGGGGAATACAAGAAAGCCTGTTTCAAAGGAAGACTGTATCAATATGTACCGCAAAATTTACGGATAACAATTCGTGCTCCGGCACAAAAAGGATTGTGCTGGAGAATATTGAAATAACCGGGGCAGAAAATTATACTTGCACCATACACAAAAGCAGGGCAACGGAGCCAGAAGAAAGCTCCGCTGCCCTGCTTTTTTTAATAATAAAAAGGATACCTGATGGGCAGAAAGCGGCCCGGAAAAGGAGGTAACCCTCATAGAGGATACCTGGATGGGCAGAAAACAGCCCGAAGAAGGAGGTAACAGAGTAATGAGTGAATTACAGGAAAGAGGAATTGAGATACAGATCAGGGATCTGGGCGTGACGTTCCAGGATAATGCGGGAAATGATGTGCAGGCACTGACAGGCGTCAACTTTGACATCTATAAAGGCGAGTTCATTTCATTACTCGGACCTTCCGGATGCGGCAAGACGACGCTGCTGCGGACCATCGCGGATCTGCAGGAACCGACAGAGGGAACGGTGCGGATCAGCGGAATGACGCCGAAGGAGATCCGTCTCCAGCAGAAATTCGGATTTGTATTCCAGCAGCCGGTATTGTTTGACTGGCGTACGGTAAAAAAGAATGTGGAGCTTCCGCTGGAAATTATGTACCAGTCCAGAGAGGACCGTTCCAGAAGAGCAGACGAAATGCTGGAAATGGTGGGACTGAAGGATTTTGCGGATCACTTTCCCAGACAGCTCAGCGGCGGTATGCAGCAGAGAGTCAACATTGCCAGGGCTTTTGGCATCCGGCCGGATATCCTGCTGATGGATGAACCCTTTTCCGCCCTGGATGAGTTCACCAAAGAGAAATTGCATGAGGATCTGCTCCGAATCTGGCGGCAGACAAACAAGACCGTAGTTTTTGTAACACATAATATCCAGGAAGCGGTCTTCCTGTCCGACCGGATCTGCGTTTTATCCCCGCATCCCGGAAGGCTGTCCGCCATTGTGGATGTGGATCTCCCGAGACCGAGAACGCTGGAGATGAAAGAATCCTCTCATTTCAATGAGCTGGTCTATGAGGTCCGGGGCAAGTTTGAAGGAGGCAGCGTCTGATGAAAAAGATAAATAAGATATTCGATCATAAATGGGCCTCAACGCTTTTGTGGATTGTACTGATTATTGTAGTCTGGGAGATCGCAGCCACTGTTGTAGCGGCAAACAACCGGTCTCCGGAAAACATTCTGCCTCATCTGTATCAGATCCTGGCAGCGGCCTTTTCCACAGATAAGGTTTCCCAGGGAATGACGGCCACCATGGTGGTGCTGACCAGCGCCCGAGCGACGATTCTCCGGGCGTTGGTGGGATTTTTACTGGGAATCACCGCAGGGTTTTTACTGGCTCTGGTCATGAAGCTGTCCGGGCTTCTGGAGAAAATGCTTTTTCCGTATCTGATGCTGATCCAGTTGATTCCGGTACTGGGACTTGCGCCGATTATTCTTTCTATTACGGGAGATATTAACAGCAGCCGTATTCTTATCGCAGCCGTTTTAAGCTTTTATCCGGTGGCGACCAATACACTGGCAGGTTTTAAATCCGTGGATCAGGATAAATACGATCTGATGTATACATACGCGGCGAAGCAGCGAACCATATATGCAAAGGTGCTGATTCCATCCGCAATCCCTTACTTTTTTACAGGAACAAAGATTGCAGCCCCCATGGCGATCACGGCGTCGATCCTGGTGGATACCCTGCAGGGAGATGGCGGTCTGGGATGTATGCTTTCCCAGTCGCTGAGACACGCAATGTCCATATATGTATTCTGGCTGATTGTTTTCTTCAGCGCTTTTGTGGGAATTCTGAGCACCTATCTGATGACCTGGATCGAAGCGCTGGTTTCTCCGGAAAAGAGAGGAATCCGCCGGGCCAGAAGGGAAAATAGAAAAAAAATCGTATCCTGTCGGAAAATGCCTGTATGTCCGCAGATTGGACTGAGAAGGAGGAAAGCAGAATGACGCAGAAAAGAAAAAGACCGAAGAGTCTCTATCAGAGAGTAAAGGAAAACACAAAAATACAGACGTCGGCAACTGTAATTCTGCCGGTGCTGCTGGGAGTGGTAATTGTGATTCTCTGGCAGACCCAGGTGCTCCACCATCTGTTCCGGACTGATACATTTACCCTGCCGCTGCTGGACAGGATAGGAAGCATCCTGGCCGATAACATAGATAAAATCTGGGAGAATGTAGTGGCCACCATGGTTGTGGCGCTGGCCGGACTGGGGCTGGGAAGTCTGCTGGGCTATGGAATTGCCATGCTGGCAGCCCTCTGTCCCAGAATTGGAAAAGGCGGCTTAAGCATTATCGGCGCTTTCGCTTCCATTCCGGTTGTGGCGCTGGCTCCGGTCATGAACAACTGGACCAGAGATCTTTCAGACGTCGCCAGCGTGCGGAGCATGATCGCGAAAATTCTGGTAGTCATGCTGATTGCCGCGGCCAATATGGGTCTGAATGCTTACCGGGGACTGACGGAGCTGAAACCCTATGCCATGGATCTCATGGCAACCTACGCGGCGAAGAAACGCACCACATTTCTGAAGCTGCAGCTTCCCAATTCTGTACCGTACATATTTGTGGCGCTGAAGGTCTCCGTCCCGGCAAGTATTATGACAGCCATTGTAAGCGAATATTTTGCGGAATATATCATCGGCGTCGGCAGACAGATCCGTGAAAATATCGTGTTATCGCAGTATTCCACTGCATGGGCCTATATCGCAACGGCCTGTATCATCGGCGTTGTATCTTATATCGTGCTGATGATAGTACAGAGCATTCTCCTCCGGAAATATCATTAATCCGGAGTTGAATATAGATAAAAAGTGAAAAGAATCAGGAAACAACCTGCATGGGCAGAAAGATGCCCGGAAAAGGAGGACTAGGCATGAAAAAAAGAAGAGCAAAATTGTTAAGTATGATGCTTGTGGCAGCCATGGGAGTGACACTGATGGCAGGATGCGGTTCCTCATCTGATGAGGGAACCGGAGAGGCCGCTTCGGCAGCGTCTTCCAGCGAGGAGAACTCTGCGGCGTCCGGTGAGGTCATGAGTAATGAGGAAATTATCAGAAAAGCGTCGGAGGAAGGAAAGATCAGCAACTGGGGTCTTGGAAATGAGTATGAGGTACTGGCCCTGCTGGCAAAATATGACCTTCCCACAGAATTTTTGAGTGAAGATTATACCATGGATGCGTTTGATGATGATTCCAGTACACTGGCGTCTGCCATGACCTACAATGAGCTTGGTCTTGTAATCAACGATTATGAAGGCGGCTACGGCTATGGAGATACGGTCGGTTATATTGATATGAACGATGAAGGCGTGGCAATGCTGGAGGATAATATCTTCTGTACCAGGGAATTTGCGGAGCAGAACCCGGAAACGGTAAAGGCTTTCCTGTATGCCTCCATCCGTGGATGGGAGTACGCGGTAGAAAACCCGGAAGAGGCAGCAGAGATTGTATATGAAGCAGGCTCCTCTGTATCACAGGATCATCAGAATTATATGGCGACGGAGGTTGCAAAGCTGGTAAATACCGATATGGATGGAAATACTGTGACAGAGATCGGTAAAATTGACGACGACGCCATGCAGCAGACTCTTGATATCGCGAAACAGTATGTGACCCTTGACGATTCCGCGGCGCAGGAAGCATTTTCCGCACTGACGCTGGATGACGTCCGGGACAGCAGTTATTACGATGAGGCAATGGCCTCCGACGGTCAGTTTGATGTGGAACAGAGTGAAGTATCGATCCAGTTAAAGTGGCTGCCCCAGGCGCAGTTTATGGGCTATTATGTGGCAGACGCTCTTGGATATTATGATGAGGTGGGTCTGACTGTAAATATTGTATCCGGCGGCGGTGATATTTCCGAGACAACCGCAGTAAATAACGGAACGGTTGATTTTGGCGTGACCTGGCCCACAAACATGGCGGTAGCAAACGCCGGAGGAATGGATCTGGTTGAAGTGGCCCAGATTTACCAGAGATCTGGTCTGACCTTAGTCTATAAGCTGGATAATTTCAGAGCAGAATAGGAGATGAGAAGAGTATGGATTTACTGATCAGAGGCGGAACAGTTGTCACCGCGTCGGGAAGCTTTGAGGCCGATGTGGCGGTGGATAATGGAAAGAT
>CAMLYL010000120.1 GCA_946491665.1 uncultured Lachnospiraceae bacterium
ACTTCGTAATCAACATCTTCTACCGCTTTTCTCAGCACATCGTCAGCTACTTCTTTGCTCAGGTGGACTACTGCAGTACCTTTCTCGTGGCTGGCTTCAGCAGACACTACGCCATCGACAGCTTCCAGAGCATTTTTCACATGCTTCTCGCAGTGTCCGCACATCATTCCCTTGATTTCCATTGTTTTTTCCATAGTTTTTGTCTCCTTTTCTAAATCTATTTCTCTTTGATCAGAGTTCTTATCCAAATTGGCACATGCACATGCCGTTTCTGCGGCCGGGATGTTCTGCCCGGAAGTTTTTTCGCCTGTAATTTCAGAGATCTGCTGCTGAAACAGCTCTCTGCTGAGCGGATGCCGCCTGGGTTTGTCCCGGTGAGTACTGTGAACTTTCACAAGATTCAGCCGCAGAGCATTCATCACTACGCAAAAGCTGGACAGACTCATGGCTGCCGCGCCGAACATGGGATTCAGTTTCCATCCGAGTAAATAATACCACACTCCGGCCGCCAGCGGAATCCCGATAATATTATAAATAAAGGCCCAGAATAAATTTTCATGAATATTCCGAAGCACACGGCGGCTCAGACGGATGGCAGTCGGCACATCCAGAAGATTACTCTTTACCAGAACCACGTCCGCCGCATCCAGAGCTACATCTGTTCCTGCGCCGATGGCAATTCCGATATCCGCCCGGGTCAGTGCGGGAGCATCATTTATCCCGTCGCCAACCATGGCAACCTTTCCTTTTTCACTGAGTTTTCGAATAACGCTTTCTTTTCCTTCCGGAAGCACTCCGGCAATTACCGCGTCCACACCTGCCTGGGCTCCGATCGCTCTGGCTGTCCGCTCATTGTCACCAGTCAGCATTACCACCTGAATTCCCATGTTCTGAAGCTGCCGGACTGCCTCGGGACTGTCTTCCTTGATCACGTCAGCGACAGCGATAATTCCGCATAACTCATTTTCTCTTGCAAAAAACAAAGGTGTTTTCCCCTGTCCAGCCAGCGCGTCTCCGGTTTGCCGCATCCCTTCAGGTACAGAAACTTTCTGACTGATAAATTTCAGATTCCCGGCAAAAAGCATTTTTCCATTTTTCTTTCCGGATAATCCGTTCCCCACAACCGCCTGAAACTCTTCCGCCGCAGGTTCTGAAATATGATGTTCCGAAGCATAATCTATGACAGCCCGGGCAAGAGGATGCTCGCTTTTCTGCTCCAGCGCATAGGCGATCCGCAGCAGTTCTTCTTCGTTCATCATATCTCCGGGAATAATGTCCGTAACCTTCGGCTGCCCGGTGGTAATGGTTCCTGTTTTATCCAGAGCAACAATATCTATTTTTCCTGTTTCTTCCAGGGAAACTGCTGTTTTAAACAAAACTCCATTTCTGGCTCCCAGACCGTTTCCCACCATAATTGCTACCGGAGTCGCCAGTCCCAGCGCGCAGGGACAGCTGATAACCAGCACAGAAATCGCTCTGGACAGGGCAAAGCCGAATGCCTGCCCCACCATCAGCCAGACCACAAAAGTAATTGCCGCAATAATCAAAACAGTCGGCACAAAAACACCTGAAACCTTATCCGCCACCTTGGCAATAGGAGCCTTCGTTGCAGCGGCATCGCTGACCATCTGAATAATCTGGGACAGTGTTGTGTCCTCTCCCACACGCGTAGCCCGGCATTTCAAAAAGCCCGACTGATTCATGGTAGCTGCGGAAACGCTGTTTCCGGCTTCCTTGTCTACCGGAATACTTTCCCCGGTCAGAGCCGCCTCATCCACTGCGCTGATGCCTTCCAGCACAACGCCGTCCACCGGAATACTTTCTCCCGGACGCACCACAAAAACATCTCCGATCTGAACCTGTTCTACCGGGACAGTCTCTTCCACATCGTTTCTCACGACAGTCGCTGTTTTGGGCGCCAGCCGCATCAGACTCTTTAACGCGTTTGTCGTCTTTCCCTTTGAATAAGCCTCAAGTGTTTTCCCGATCGTAATCAGCGTCAGAATCATGGCTGCCGACTCAAAATAGAATTCATGCATATAGCTCATAACAGCATCCATGTCCATCCGCATCTGAGCTCCGGTCATGGCGAAAAGCGCATACGTACTGTAAGCAAATGACGCCGCAGATCCCATGGCCACCAGAGTATCCATATTGGGAGACCGGTGGATCAGTCCGGCAAATCCGCTGACAAAAAACTTCTGGTTAATAACCATCACCAGTATCGTCAGAAGCATCTGATATAACCCCATTGCCACATGGTTTTGTGCAAAAGCCGCAGGCAGCGGCCAGTTCCACATCATATGCCCCATAGAAACATACATAAGGGGCAGCAGAATCACAACCGAAGCAATCAGACGTTTTACCATCTTCGGCGTTTCCCGGTCCTTCAGTGCGTCCTCATCGAAAGCGCTTTTGGCGGCGCCCTTTCCGCCTTTCTGCGATGCGCCGTATCCTGCAGCGGTTACAGCTTCAATAACTGACTGAGGAGAGGCGGTGCCGTCTACGCTCATAGAATTTGTCAGCAGACTTACCGTCACATTCGTTACACCGGGAACCTTCGCCACCGCTTTCTCCACATGAGCACTGCAGGCCGCGCAGCTCATACCGGTTACATTATATTGTTCCACTCTTCACACCTTCTTTGCATCAATGTTTATTTCATCAGCTTTTGTATGGTATTGACCAGTTCATCAATCACTTCATCATTTCCTGATCGCACGTTCTCCACCACGCAGCTGCGGATATGATTCGCCAGGAGCACTTTGTTAAAACTGTTCAAAGCAGAAGTAACCGCAGAAACCTGCACCAGTATATCTACGCAGTAAGCATCCCGCTCCAGCATTCCTTTTATACCCCGCACCTGACCTTCAATCCGGCTCAGACGATTCATCAGGTCCTTATATTCCTTTTCGGACCGTTCCTTCGTCTTCCCTCCGAAACAGTCACAGCAGCAATTTTTTTCGTTTTTTACTTCAGACATGTCAAACTCCTCCTGGTTTCATCTCGTAAATACCCCATAGAGGTATTTTTAAGAAGATTATATACCCTAATGGGGTATATGTCAAGCATAAATCTGAAGAACAGCCTGCAGCGGCAAACCGGATTTTTTCCCGCGATAATGCACAGAGAAGCCTGTGCGGTTCATACCGCACAGGCTTCCACTGCTTGTCAATATTCAAGACCCGCTCGCGGGTCTTGGCGCGGGATTCGGGTCAGCTTCAGCTGACATCTTCCTTACCGAATCCCTGCGGTCTCCGATATAAATTTATTCAAATTCCGGGCGAATCAGTCCGTATCCACCCTTCTTTCTCCGATAAACGACATTTACTTCGCAGTCCTCGTCCGCATTGGCAAATACGAAAAAGTCATGTCCCAGAAGTTCCATCTCAAGAACCGCGTCCTCCGGAAACATTGGCTTGATTCCGAAACGTTTTACTTTCCGGATTTCAATCTGATCACCTGGATCGTCAGTCTCCTGCACATCCTTTGCAAAAGTGTCTCTGAGCCGCTCCGGAACAGCGTGAGAAGTCGGACGACCTTCATTTTTGGCAACCATCTGGTTTTTATATTTTTTAAGCTTTCGCTCCAGTGTTTCCCCCGCTTCGTGGATCACATTGTACATATCTTCGCCGGACTCTTCTACTCTCGCCAGGGTATTCCGGTCGCTGACTGTAATCTCCGCAGATTTAATCTGACCGGCAGATCCCAGTACAACCTTAATTGACGCCCCGTCCGAAAGAAAATGACGCGACTTATTTATCGCCTTCTCAGCAGCGTCCTGCAGACTCGCCGTAACTTCAATGTTTTTCCCTCTTACACTTATACTCATATTACTACCTCCAAACATGACATGTAATCACCAGGACAAAGGTTTTCTGTCCGGTTATCTATAGTATACCCTAAATCAGTTCTTTTTTCTATAGGTTCATGAGTTTTCTTTTAAAATCGTTTCCCGAAAACACTTTCTGAAAACGGACTCTGCTGCTGTTTCCTGCTTTCCGTAGTTGAATTATACGACGCTTTTAAGTATAATGATATCGGCCAACCGGCTTGTTGAAAAGGCTGAAATAATATTTTACAGGAGATACACAAGATGAGACTGATAATTGTAAGACACGGGTATCCCAACTATGAACTGGATACCTTAACGGAGCGGGGCTGGATGGAAGCACGTCTTGCGGCAGATCGTTTATCCGGACTGGATATAAAAGCATTCTACGTATCGCCGCTGGGACGGGCGCAGGATACTGCCAGCTGTACGCTGGAGAAGATGAACCGGACTGCGGTCACCTGTGAATGGCTGCGGGAGTTCCAGCCGGCCATTGACCGCCCGGACCGAACAGAACGGAAATCCATCACCTGGGACTGGCTCCCCCAGGACTGGACAAAGGAACCGAAATATTTTCACATTGATACCTGGGCTGATACGGAGATCATGAAAGCCGGACATGTAAAAGAAGAATATGACTGGGTCTGCTCCAGTCTGGACGCGCTCCTGGCACAGTACGGTTATATGCGGGAAGGCCATCTTTACCGTGCAGAACAGCCCAACAATGACACAATTGTTTTCTTCTGCCATTTTGGGCTGGAATGCGTACTTTTAAGTCATCTGCTGAATATCTCACCAATGCTTCTGTGGCACGGATTCTGCGCTGCGCCCACATCCATGACTACTGTCTACACAGAAGAGCGCAGAGAGGGAATCGCCTATTTCCGCACGGCGGCATTCGGAGACACCTCCCATCTTTATGCTGCCGGTGAGGAACCTTCCGATCACGCCAGGTTCTGTCAATGCTATAAAAACACTGAGGAGAGGCATGATTAGCCTCTCCCTTTTACATTCTATTTTTTATTTCATCCAGAATACGGTCTGCAGCCTCATGCTTGCTCATCAGCGGAAACTCCTTTTCCGAATCCGGCGTAATAATGGTAATCACATTGGTATCCGTCCCGAATCCGGCGCCTGCTACTTTCAGGTTGTTCGCCACAATCATATCCAGATTCTTTTTTACAATTTTCGCCCGTGAATTTTCCAGCATATTCTGCGTCTCCATGGAAAATCCGCAGACAAACTGCCCGTCTCTTTTTGCGGGTCCCACTGTTCCGAGAATATCCTGTGTGCGGGTCAGTGGAATCGAAAGATCTCCATCTTTCTTTTTCACCTTCTGGTCGCTGACCACAGCAGGTCTGTAGTCCGCCACCGCAGCCGTCATAACAATAATATCCGCATCTTCCCTCTCCGCCATAACGGCTTCATACATGTCCTGAGCGGATATCACGGGAATCATCCGGACTGCAATGGGCGGCTCTATGGCGCAGGGACCGGAAATCAGCGTCACATCTGCTCCCCGAAGCATGGCACTTTCCGCAATGGCATATCCCATTTTCCCTGTAGAATGATTGGTAATAAAGCGCACCGGATCAATTGCTTCCCGGGTGGGGCCTGCAGTCACAAGAACTTTCTTTCCCGCCAGATCCTTTTCCTTTGCGATAATCCGCATGATGTGAGCGAACAGGACTTCCGGTTCCGGCATTTTGCCTTTTCCCACATCCCGGCAGGCAAGCATTCCGCTGGCCGGCTCAACAATCTCTTTCCCGTAGGAAGCCAGCTTTTTCAGATTATCCTGAACAACAGGATTCTCATACATGTTAGTATTCATGGCCGGAACGATCACCATGGGCGCTTTGCATGCCATGGCCGTAGTAGTCAGCATGTCATCCGCGATTCCATTCGCCAGTTTCCCGATCACATTGGCTGAAGCCGGAGCAATCATCATCAGATCAGCCTGGGCCGCCAGATTCACATGGGCCACATGAAACTGAAAATTGCGGTCAAAAGTATCCACCAGACACTTATGATTCGTAAGTGTCTCAAAAGTTGTAGGATGAATGAAATTGGTGGCATTTTTTGTCATAATAACATGGACATCCGCATGCTGTTTGATCAGCATACTGGCAAGATTTGCGATCTTATAGGCCGCAATGCTTCCAGTCACGCCCAGAACTACTGTTTTTCCCTGCAGCATTTGCTTCCTCCATCTCCGTCCAGTCTGGCCTTATCGAAAAGCTGTCCGTGCTTTTCATAACATGTCACGCGGTCGATACGGTTAATTTCATCTACAAAAACAACGGAGGGCTTGTGTTCTTTTGCTTCCTCCGGGGTCAGATCCGCATAGGACATAATAATTATTTTATCTTTTACACAGCAGCACCGTGCAGCAGCTCCATTTAAGCAGATAACGCCGCTTCCGCGCTCTCCGGCAATGGTATATGTCTCAAAACGGGATCCGTTGTTAATATCTACAATCTGCACTTTTTCATATTCCAGAATTCCGGCTGCGTCCATCAGATCTTCATCAATGGTAATGCTTCCCACATAATCCAGGGCAGCCTGCGTCACCGTTGCACGGTGAATCTTTCCTTTTAACATCTGAATCGTCATATTTCCTCCTTATCAGGGCTGGTTAAACTCCTCTCTGCTCCGCAGTGCAAAGCTCGATTCCGCTCCGCTGCATCTCGCTTTTCGGGCATTCGCCCTATAAGCCGCCGAAATCGAAAAGCATCTTACATGCAAGCATG
>CAMLYL010000121.1 GCA_946491665.1 uncultured Lachnospiraceae bacterium
CGATAACGGTGGAAACCAGTACCAGGCAGGGAGCGCCGTAAAGGGGGGTCAGCTCCATATCACCAAAAAATGCGGCGCCCGCCCGGTCGATTTCTTCAAGCAGACTCTTGTCGCGGATGACTGTCATGTGCATGGTATCGTATTTGCCTCTGCCGATGGGAGCAGCCTGGCCTGCTTTTAAAACAGTCTGAAGCGCTTCGTCTGATAATGCGCCGGTATAGCTTCTTACAGATTTACGGGTATTCATGGCTTTTAATGTTTCCATAGTAATCCTCCTTAAACTAAAACTCTTTTTTATTATACTATTTGAAGGGAAGTTAGCAAGGGTGAACAGGAGATATTTTATACTTTTTTCATGATTCGGCTGTTATGTCTGTTCGTGTCCCGGAATATCCTCGTCTGGCGTTAAAAGTTTGAATGAACAGAAATTCTGATTCCCCTCCCTGAATTCCGGAAGTTTGTAGCCTTATAATGACAAAAGTAGTACAATATAAGCAACCAAAATGAAAGGAGAGATTTTTTTGAAAAAACAGAAATTCTTGGCAGTTGTAACAGCAGCGGCGGTGGCAATTGGAACTGCGGGGTTTATGACGTCTTCAACGGATACCGTGTATGCAGCAGGGCCTTACAGTGTAAGTAAAGCTTCTGATGGAAACTGGTATTATTATGAAAACGGCGTTGTAAAAGAAATTGATACGGTGGCGCAGAACAGCAATGGCTGGTGGGTGATCCGTGATGGAAAGGTAGACTTTAATTATACCGGATTTGCAGAAAACAGCAACGGCTGGTGGTACTGCCAGGACGGAAAGGTACAGTTTGACAGAAATGATGTGATTTATGGAACGGTCAATGGAGAAGAAGCCTGGTGGCATGTAGTGGGAGGAAAGGTTACCTTCGACAATACGGTAGCACATAACAGCAACGGCTGGTGGCATATCCAGAATGGAAAAGTAAACTTTGATTCCAATACGGTTGCGGGAAACAGCAACGGCTGGTGGGTGATCCGTAATGGAGCGGTAGATTTCGGCTACACCGGATTTGCACAGAACAACAATGGCTGGTGGTACTGCCAGGGCGGAAAGGTTCAGTTCGGCAGGAACGACATCATCAGGGGGACGGTAGACGGAGAGGACGCCTGGTGGCATGTGGTTGAAGGTAAGGTAACCTATGATAATACGGTAGCCCGGAACAGCAATGGCTGGTGGTATATTGAAAATGGAAAAGTGAACTTTAATGCCAATACAGTAGCGCAGAACAGCAATGGCTGGTGGGTAATCCGTGATGGAGCAGTAGATTTCGGCTACGCCGGATTTGCGCAGAATAACAATGGCTGGTGGTACTGCCAGGGAGGAAAGGTACAGTTTAACAGGAATGATGTGATTCATGGAACAGTCAATGGAGAAAATGCCTGGTGGCATGTAGTGGGAGGAAAGGTTACTTTCGACAATACAGTGGCGCAGAACAGCAACGGCTGGTGGTATATTGAGAATGGAAAAGTAAACTTTAATGCCAATACAGTAGCGCAGAACAGCAATGGCTGGTGGTATGTCGAAGGAGGAAAAGTAGACTTTTCATTTACCGGACTTGCCTCCAATCACAACGGTCTCTGGTATATTGAAAATGGAAAAGTGAATTTTAATGCCAACGGATATGTTGTTTCAGAGGGCGGACTGGTATTTGATGTACAGGGCGGCTATGCTGTGGAATTCGGAGAAAAGGTAGCAGAGCTTGTAAATCAGGAGCGTTCAAAGTATGGTCTGGCTCCGCTGACTTCTGATGGAAATCTGAAGTCGGCCGCTTATGTGCGGGCACAGGAACTGACACAGTTATTTGACCATACCAGACCGGATGGCCGTGACTGCTTTACGATCCTGGATGACATGAGAATTTCCTGTGGAGCTGCAGGGGAGAATATCGCGGCAGGACAGGATTCTCCGGAGTTTGTAATGTATACCTGGATGAACAGCCCCGGACACCGTTCAAATATTCTGAGTTCGGATTATACGAAGATAGGCGTGGAGTGCTACTATGATCCATCTTCACAGTACAAATTCCACTGGGTACAGATATTTACCAGTTAATTCGGGATTTAAGATTTTTTTATATCCGGTAAAACCGAACGGCCGGAGGCTGTTGAACTGAGAAATTGAACAGAAGGACTTTTGGAAGCCGCTGCATTCAAAGGTCCTTCTTTCATTTTGCCCTCTGTGAAAAAGAACTTCCCAAATTTCTGATGCTCACACTGTTCCTCCGGTATTTATTATTGCGTCTTATGATGAAGATGGGACGCCCTGTGCAATGAATGCGGCATGGTGCGGAATCAGTGAGATGAATGAAGTTTCCATGTGTCTTTCCGCCGGTCACAAAACGGTAAAAAATATATTAAAAGCAGGCGCATTTACCGTCAGCAGGGCGGATACCGCTCATGTGGCAGAATGTGATTATTTCGGAATTGCAACCGGCAACAAGGTAAAGGACAAAATCGCAGCTGCCGGGCTGACGGTTTCAAAAAGTGAACTTGTAAATGCACCGATTACATTTGACCCGTTCAATAATGCATATCACGTTATCGGTGAGAAGCAGCAAAAAGAATTGGCGCAGACATGTGCCGATTCTTTTTGGATTCTGGGGGGAAATCCTGGTTTTGACATTGTAATCTTTCTCTCCGGGTTGTAAAATATTTTTATTATCAGATAGAATGGAGAAAGTATATGATGACAAATGAATTAATTCTTGTCGATGAGCAGGATCGGGAAATCGGATATGATGAGAAAATGAATACGCACCGGAATGGGAGTCTGCACCGGGCGTTTTCGGTATTTTTGCTGGATACGGTAAGCGGAAAAGTGCTTCTGCAGAAAAGAAATGCGGGGAAATATCATTCCGGAGGTCTGTGGAGCAATTCATGCTGTTCACACCAATACAGGGGCGAGGACATACTGGAGTCTGTGGACCGGTGTATGAGGGATGAGCTGGGAATCGGGACCGAACAGTGTGTTTCAGTAACTGAGGTGGGAACATTTACTTATTTTTCAGATTACGGTGAATTGAAAGAACACGAAATTGATCACGTATTCATTTGCCGGGCGGATGCGGAAGGGAAAGATATTCTGGATCCAGATATGTCTGAGGTAGAAGCCGTGAAATGGATGGAACCGGAACAGATTGATGAGCAGCTGAAGGCGGAGCCGGAGAAATTTACCTCCTGGTTTTCCAGGGCTTACGGGATTGCCCGGGAAAAGATGGAAAAATAAGGGCGGGAGTGAGAAACGTGATTTATGTAACAGGAGACTGTCATGGAGATTTCAGAAGATTTTCCAGTGATAATTTTCCGGAACAGGGGGAAATGACACGGGAAGATTATGTGATTGTGTGCGGGGATTTCGGGCTGTGGCAGGACACAAAAGATGAGCGGTACTGGCTGGACTGGCTGAGCAGGAAGCCTTTTACCCTGTTGTTTGTGGATGGCAATCATGAAAATTTTGACAGACTGTACAGTAACGAGTTCGAGGTCTGCTATTTCTGCGGCGGGAAGGTTCATAAGATCAGGGAAAATGTATTTCATCTGATGAGGGGATATGTGTATGAACTCTGCGGAAAAAAGTTTTTTGCTTTTGGCGGGGCGCGCAGTCACGATATCGATGATGGAATTCTTGATGAGAGAGAGTTTGACAGTCACGAGCGTTTTATGAAGGAAGTGAGACGCTGGAGGCGGGAACGGAGAATGTTTCGGATTAATCATGTTTCCTGGTGGAGCCGGGAACTTCCTTCGGAGGAGGAGATGGCATTTGGTTTGAAAAACCTGGAGGAAAATGACAGCAGGGTGGATTTCATTATCAGTCACTGTTGTCCGCAGCAGGTGGCGTCTGTTTTTTCTCAGGGGTTTTACCGTGGGGATATTCTGACAGAATATTTTAATGCTGTGGCGGAGAAAACGGAGTTCGGACGGTGGTTTTTTGGACATTATCATGATAACCGTGTGATTATGAGCAGGTATATTATGCTGTATGAGCAGATGATCAGGTGTGTGTAAAGCAGGGGAACAGATATTTTTACGAATTGAGAAAATTTCGAAATAAAATCTTGCAAAATGTCAGAAATATATTATAATGTAACTATATGAAATCGTGCATGATATATTATTTCATATCCGTTGGTATTGAGAAAATTTCAGAATCGAAAAGGAGAAGAAAGACATGGTATTTAAAAGCTTTGATGAGGTCATTGAAAAAGTAAAAGGCTATCCGGAAAGAAAACGCATGGCTGTCGCTGCAGCAGGTGATGAGCATACGCTTCAGGCTGTTATGCATGCGAGAAAAGAAGGCATTGTGGATCCGCTTCTGGTTGGCGACAAAGCTGTGATCGATCAGGTTCTGGCAGAGCTTGGAGAGACAGTTGCCGAGGAGAATATTTTCGATTATCCTGATGTTAAAGAGGCTGCTGAGTTTGCCGTAAAACTGGTGAAGGACGGAAAGGCAGATTTCCTGATGAAGGGTAAGCTGGATACTTCTGTGATCCTGAAGGCTGTTGTGAATAAGGAGAATGGTCTTGGCCTCGGACGTACCATGTCTCACTTCACAATGTTTGAGGTTCCTACATATCATAAAATTCTCTGCCCGGTAGACGGCGGTATGGTTACATATCCGACTCTGGAGCAGAAGAAAGACATTATTAACAATACCGTAGAGACTCTGATCGCCATGGGCTATGACTGCCCGAAGGTAGGCGTACTTGCCTGTGTGGAAAAGGTAAATCCGAAAATGCCTGAGACGGTAGAAGCACGTGAGTTAAAAGAGATGAATGAGCGGGGTGAGATCAAGAACTGTATCGTGGAAGGACCGATCTCCTATGACTGTGCAGTGGATAAAGAGATCGCCGAGTTCAAGGGCTTCCACAGCGAGGTTGCCGGTGATGTGGATGTTCTGATCGCACCCAATATTCATGCGGGAAATATTATGGGTAAGATGCTGGCCTGCACATGCAAGGCAAAGATGGCAGGATTTATTGTCGGCGCAAAATGCCCGATTGTTCTGACATCCAGAGGATCTTCCGCGGAAGAGAAATACCTGGCAATCGTTGTTTCCGCAGCAGCTGCAAAATAATGGTTTTCTTTGGACAACCCGATTACACTATGGAGGCATAAAATGGAAAAGTTATTAATTATCAATCCCGGTTCCACATCCACAAAGGTTGCTGTTTATGACGGTGAGGAACAGTTATTTGTTGAGAGTATTTCTCACAGCGCGGAGGAAATTGCAAAATATGACGCGCTGGTAGATCAGTATGAATTCAGAAAAGATCTTGTTCTTGAGTGCATTAAGGAGCATGGAGTCAGTGAGGATGATCTGACTGCCATTGTTGCCAGAGGCGGTCTGCTTCCTCCCATTGAGGCAGGCGCTTATGAGGTAAATGATGATATGGTCTGGCAGCTGCGGTACGCGCCGGAACATGAGCATGCCTCCAACCTGGGCGCTCTGATTGCATATGAGATTGCGAAAAAGGAAAATATTCCCGCGTATATCTATGACGGCGTAACAGTAGACGAGATGCTGCCGATCCTGAGAGTGACAGGACTTCCTGAAATGAGACGGAAAGGCATGGGACATAACCTGAATATGCGTGCAGCCGCCATGCGTTATGCAAAAGAGCATAATAAAGCATATAAGGACTGCAGCGTGATCGTGGTTCATCTGGGCGGCGGTATTTCCGTCAGCCTGCATCATGACGGAAAGGTAGCGGACATTATCAATGATGAGGATGGTACATTCGCTCCGGAGCGTTCCGGATGCCTGCCGGTATTCCAGGTGATTGACATGATGACCTCCGGTGAATATGATCACAAATCCGCTATGAAGCGGGTGAAGAGCCAGGGCGGTCTGGTTGCGCATCTGGGAACCAACGATACCAGAGAAGTTGAGAAGATGATTGCAGACGGCGATGAGCATGCGAAATTCATCTACGAAGCCATGGCGATGAATGTAGCCAGATTTGTAGCAATGGAAGCCCCGGTGGTAAAGGGCAAGGTGGAGGCGATTATCCTCACAGGAGGTATCGCTTACTCTGAGATGTTCACCAACATGCTGAAAGAGCTGGTTGAGTTCCTGGCTCCGGTGACGGTATATGCCGGAGAGAACGAGATGCAGTCTCTGGCTCTGGGCGGACTGAGAGTTCTGCGCGGCGAAGAGCAGGCCAAACAGTTTGTCAAAGTTGAGAAATAAATAAAATGAGATGGGTGGCGTTCCCGAACTGTGAAAAGTGGAGGGATGCCATCTTTTTTATGCCCAGATCCCCGGGAATTTTCACAGCTCAGGAGAGCACAAAATGATCCGCCGGCGCAGATGGGGATTGTCTTTGCGGGGATGGACGGCTATAATAGCAGCGGGGGAGCTTTGAGGAAGAACGGGATCTGGTTATGAAATTTTTAAAATTACTTGTGAAAAATGAAACGGTATTCTGTGTATCGTTTTTGCTGGCGGTGATGTCGTCTCTGATCATCCGTCCGGATGCGGAATATCTGGCTTATCCGGAT
>CAMLYL010000122.1 GCA_946491665.1 uncultured Lachnospiraceae bacterium
GGATATCTGGTGTTTGTGGAGGTAAAATATCGGAGTACCGCCCGGTATGGTTCTCCTCAGGCGGCGGTGGATTACCGCAAGCAGAGGCGGATCTCCGATGCGGCTTCTTTCTATTTATACAGAAACCACTTTCCCGCCGGCACGCCGGTCCGGTTTGATGTGGCCGCAGTATCGGGGCAGAATATAGAGATTATTGAGAATGCTTTTCCCTACTGCGGGCGGTTCGGATAAACAGAGGGGCCGGGATGCCGGATTTATGATTTTGACAATATCTGCTGTATTTTACAAGGGAATTGGGGGGAACATGATTGGGAACAGGAGAATGGCTGATGGATTTTGTGAGGAAAGAAAACAGGACGGGAATGGAGTTAAAAAAGATTCCCATTGATGAAAACAGGAACGACAGTGCGGACGGAGGAGAATCATGCGGCAGTGTGAATTTCCCGCTTCTTCAGTTTCCGGCTCTGACAGATACCGGCATTGTGAAGCATTGCTTTACCACAAGAGCCGGAGGGGTCAGTGCGGGAATGTTTTCCGCACTGAATCTCAGTTTTACCAGGGGAGACGACCCGGAGGCTGTGACGGAGAATTACCACCGTGTGGCCCGGGCCCTGGAGGTGGATTATGAGCGGATTGTCTGCTCAGATCAGACCCATACGACAAATGTGCGCGTGGTGACAGAAACAGACGCCGGGAAGGGACTGGTGCGCCCGAAGGATTATACCGATGTGGACGGTCTGATTACCGACGTTCCGGGACTGACTCTGGCGACCTTTTTCGCAGACTGTGTGCCCCTGTATTTTGTGGATCCGGTACATCGGGCGATTGGCCTTTCCCATTCCGGATGGCGGGGAACAGTGGCCCGTATGGGAAAAGCCACTCTGGAAGCCATGAAAAGGCAGTATGGTACCTGTCCGGAGGACGTGATCTGCGCCATCGGCCCTTCGATCTGCCAGGACTGTTATGAGGTCAGTGAGGATGTGGCGGAGGAGTTTCAGAAAGAGTTTCCGGGGCATGAGGAAGAGATTCTCATTGACAAAGGAAACGGGAAGTATCAGCTGGATCTCTGGAAGGCCAATGAGATTGTTCTGCTGGAGGCCGGAGTGCGGCCGGAACATCTTTCGGTGACAGATATCTGTACCTGCTGTAACCCGGAGCTTTTATTTTCACATCGGGCCAGTCACGGAAAGAGGGGGAACCTGGGAGCGTTCCTGAGCCTGATCCTGGAAGAATAAAAAAGCAAATATGTTATAATGATAAAAAGTATGGATGGCAAAACTGAAGTAAATGAGGTGAAGAAAGGATGTATCTGGATAAGGTTTATTTAAAAAATTATAAGGCAATAGAAAATCTGAAGATTGATTTAAAACCAGGAGTAAATTTGCTGATTGGGGATAACGGTGCAGGCAAAACGTCTGTACTGGAAGGCATTGCTGCTGCCCTTGGAGGATTGTTTGTAAGTGTGCCTGGCGTAAGTGCTAAAAATATTTTGAAAGAAGATGTACATGTAAAGATACAGCCTCTGGGTGATTCTTCAACTTCCTTTATTTTCTGTGATCCGGTGTCTGCGGGATGCAGTATGAAAAACTGCGAGGGGAGAGTGTTTTCGTGGAACAGAATCAAGGAAGAGCATACGTCAACACATACAAAAATTGATGACCGCAGTGTCTGCACATGGATGAATAAATTAACGAATCAGCCGGATGCGATTCTTCCATTGATTAGCTATCAGAGTTCGGCAAGAGTGTGGAAAGTAAAACGCGGTGATTTTGGAAAAGAATTAAGGAAAAAGTTAGATGACAGAAGATGTGGCTATATTGGCTGTCTGGATTCTGTGATGGATGTAAAGTCGATCCAGCAGTGGTGCATGAAGCAGGAAGTGACTGCGTTTAATAAAGGGAGAAAAATACGGGAATATGAACTGTTTAAAAGTATTATTTCAGTTTTTATGAAAGAGATCAATGAGTTTACAAAAGAGCCGGAGATATATTATTCGCCGCAGTTTGAAGAACTGGTTTATAAGGATGAAAAAAATGAAATGACCATATCCAGATTAAGCGCCGGATATCAGTCTCTTCTCTGGATGGTTATGGATCTGGCATACAGAGTGTGCCTTTTGAATCCGGAGCTTCAGGACAGATCAGATGTGAAGGGAATTGTATTAATTGATGAGATTGATATGCATTTGCATCCAAAATGGCAGTGGAACATAATTAAGGCACTTACAGGTACTTTTGAGAATGTACAGTTTATTATTGCAACACACTCTCCAATGGTCATTTCTTCTTCTAAAGATGTAAACTTGATTTTTCTGGATGAGCAGAGGCAGGTTTCATATCTGGCTGATTGTTATGGTTATACGGTGGAAGATGTACTTCTTTACAGGCAGGAAAGTTCAGCGAGACCTAAAAATGTGAAAATACAAATCGATCAGATTGAGAATGCACTGGAAGATGAAAAAATAGATGATGCAAAAGAAGCGCTAAGAAAATTAGAAAAAATTCTTGGAGAAAGTAATTCTGAATATAAAAAGATGGCTGGAATGATAGAGGACGCCGAGATGATCTGGGGGAACTGATCTATGTTATATATCAAAAAAGAAGGGCTGCCTAATAGTGTAAATCAGCAGATTATAGAAATACTCAGAAGTGATAATTGGAAGTCTGTTCCGGATGATGATACGCAGGCGCTGCGTTCTGTCTTTGACAATGAATTTCCAAAAAGCAATGTGAAAAAACTTCTGATCCATGAGCAGAAGGGACTGTGCGCTTATTGCATGCGACGGATTCATATGGATTCATATTCAAGAATAGAACATATCATACCTTTAAGTAAAAACAAGGACACTGCGCTAAACTATGGAAATCTGCTTGGAGTATGTGACGGAGGAAAACACCTTGTTGGAGAGTAGAATCATATTTTGTGTTGTGATGCGGAAAAAGGAGAAAAAGAGATAAGCATCAGTCTGCTGAATGAGTTTCAGATGGATAAGATTGCTTATAAAAAGGATGGTACGATTTATACGAATCCGGAAGATGAAGCCATGGAAAAAGATATGAATGAAATATTACATTTGAACGGAATCAGAAATAGAGACGGATCCGTTCTGGATACATCGACAGAAATTTTGAAGGGCAGACGGGATACCTATTTCAGAGCTCAAAAAATGATGGAAATGTTGGCAAAACAGGGTAAGTGTACGTCTGCGGAAGTAAAAAAGATTATTGATAATTTAAAAAATAAAGAAGAATTTGAAGAATATCAAGGTGTAAAGTTGTATTATTTCAGAAAAAAGTATGATTCCCTGGTCAAGAGAGGATTGTGAGTTTCCTTCCGGTATCAGGCGGATGAGTATAAAAATACAGCAGGAGGATACAGATATGCATTTAAAAGACCGAATTGAAAATGGAATGTTATTTTATGAGCACGGACATAAAGATCCGGTGGATATTGCCCAGGAGCAGGAGCTGGAAGCCCTGCGGCGGCACTGCAAGGAAGTGATGTTTGAATACAATCACACCAGTCCGGCGGATCAGGAGAAGAGGCAGGAACTGTTAAAAGGACTGCTTGGCAGGTGCGACGGCCGGGTATTTATTGAGGACGGCGTGCATATGTCCTACGGCTGCCATCTCTTTCTGGAGGGCAGTTTTTACGCAAATTTCAATCTGAGCGTGGTGGATGACGCCAATATTTATATCGGGGACAAGACCATGGTTGGCCCGAATGTGGTCCTGTGTACTACCGGACATCCGGCTTATCCTCTGTACCGGGAGATGGTGGCTCACTACTCCCTTCCCATTCATATCGGAAAAAATGTGTGGATCGGAAGCAATGCTGTAGTTCTTCCAGGCGTTACCATCGGAGATAACTCCATCATCGGAGCGGGAAGTGTGGTAACAAGGGATATTCCGGCGGATGTAGTTGCCATGGGAAGTCCCTGCCGCGTGGTGAGAAAGATTGATGAGAGAGACCGGGAATATTATTTCCGTGATATGAAAGTGGATTTTCCGTATACTCTGAGGGAAGAATAAACAAATGGACTGAAAACAGAAAGAGGGTACCGCAAAATCATCAAATCAGATGATGGAGCGATACCCTCTTTTCCGCATTCGTCTGGATGCGCAGGGATTCAGTAAGGAAGATGTCAGCTGAAGCTGACCCGAATCCCGCGCTAAAACCCGTGAGCGGGTTTTGAATTTAATTATCCTCTTTATCGGACTCCGCCATGGTGTATACCTGACGTTTTCTTGCCATTTCATCACTTTCCAGATATTCATCGTAGGTGGTGATTTTGTCGATCATGGTTCCGTTGGGAAGGAATTCGATGATCCGGTTGGCCGTGGTCTGGACGATCTGGTGATCCCGTGAGGCGAAAAGGATTACACCGGGGAATTTGATCAGACCGTTGTTCAGGGCGGTGATGGATTCCATATCCAGGTGGTCGGTAGGCTCATCCAGAATCAGTACATTGGAAGCCTCGATCATCATCCGGGAGAAGAGAACGCGCACCTTCTCTCCACCGGAGAGCACCCGCATCTTCTTTACGCCGTCCTCGCCGGGGAAGAGCATACGGCCCAGGAATCCGCGGACATAGGTGGCGTCTTTGATCTCAGAGAACTGGGTCAGCCAGTCTACAATGATCAGATCAGTGTCAAAGATTTTTGTATTATCCTTCGGGAAATAGGACTGGCTTGTGGTCACGCCCCATTTGTAGGTACCCTCATCCGGCTCCATTTCTCCGGTAATAATTTTAAATAAGGTAGTTTTTGCAAGCTCGTTGCTTCCCACGAAAGCAATCTTGTCTTCCCGGCCTGCGATGAAGGAGATATTATCCAGAACCTTCACGCCGTCGATGGTTTTGGAAAGTCCTTCTACAGTCAGAACTTCATTTCCGATTTCACGGGAAGGACGGAAATCAATGTAGGGGTATTTCCGGCTGGAGGGCTTGATCTCATCCAGCTGGATTTTTTCCAGAGCCCTCTTTCTGGAGGTCGCCTGTTTTGATTTGGAAGCATTCGCGGAGAAGCGGGAGATAAATTCCTGCAGCTCTTTGATCTTTTCTTCTTTCTTTTTGTTGGCTTCCTTCATCTGCTTGATCATTAACTGGCTGGACTCGTACCAGAAGTCATAGTTTCCGGCGTAAAGCTGGATCTTTCCATAATCAATATCCGCGATATGCGTGCAAACTTTATTTAAGAAGTAACGGTCATGGGAAACCACGATTACCGTATTCTCAAAATTGATCAGAAACTCTTCCAGCCATGCGATGGCGTCCAGATCCAGGTTGTTGGTGGGCTCATCCAGAAGAAGGATGTCAGGATTTCCGAACAGAGCCTGAGCCAGAAGGATTTTCACCTTCAGAGGACCGGTCATCTCGCTCATCATCATATAATGGTATTCTGTATCAACGCCCAGACCGTTTAAGAGGGTGGCGGCGTCAGACTCGGCATTCCAGCCGTCCATGTCGGCGAATTCAGCTTCCAGCTCGCTGGCCCGGATACCGTCTTCATCGGTAAAATCCTCTTTCATATAAATAGCATCTTTTTCTTTCATGATCTCATAGAGGCGCTGATTGCCCATGATGACCGTATCCAGAACAGGATAAGCATCATATTTGAAGTGATCCTGCTGCAGGAAGGAGAGACGCTGGCCGGGAGTGATGGTCACATCACCGGAGGTAGGCTCCAGCTGTCCGTTCAAGATTTTCAGAAAAGTGGACTTTCCGGCTCCGTTGGCTCCGATGAGTCCGTAGCAGTTGCCCTCAGTAAATTTAATATTGACATCTTCAAAGAGAGCTTTTTTGCCGATTCTCAATGTAACGTTATTTGCACTGATCATTTTTATTCTCCTGTCAGATTAATCTTACCTGTTAAAATGCATCAAATGACATTGTACACAAGATTATTTGCGAGCGCAAGTATTTCCTGCGTTTATTGGAAAATTTGTGTAACAGAATGGTTATGTATGTTTCAGGCTGAACTGTTACAAATTGCTGTATCGTGAATGTATATGATATGGATTTGCGTTTCTGGTTATATGGAAAAATAAGATAAATCGAGAAAAGTATATAAACAATTCAATAAGTATAAAATGTGCTTGCTAATAAAAAATCTTCGTAATAAAATAAAAGCAGGCACTGCCAGAAAACGGTAGGCGGTTAGTCCTTCAACAGAGGGACTGGACTCTCTGATTACATAGAAATCTCCAACAGGAGAAATCTGGGAAAGGAGGGCAGACCTATGAGTGATTTTGAAATGCTCTCTCTTGTGCTGATGATACTCGGTATCATAGTTACAATTCTGATTGAGTATATCAATCATACAAAAAAGTAACCGCCACTGACCAAAGTTGAGGTTACTTTTTTGCTAACTAAATTGCTTTTGGACTAACCGCCATCTGGCAGTGTTTTTTTTATTCTAACAAAGACCAGAGGGATTGTCAAATCAATGATCCCTTGAGTTTCCGCAGAATTATCCCCCTAAGATAAATCTGTTGAGTTTTGTTC
>CAMLYL010000123.1 GCA_946491665.1 uncultured Lachnospiraceae bacterium
GCTGGTACCGGTCCTGCGTTTTCTGACGCTTTCTTTTCACGTGAGTTATCACGCCTTTTTCACCTACCGTGCGCTGTATCTTACACTGGCGGCCCTGGCTGTGTGCGTGGGAAAAATGACGGACTGGGAGATGACGGGAAAATACATAAAGAAAATGTTGCGGATACCTTTCAGAAAATGACTTGTATAATTACAATTTATCTATTATTATGAAAATATATGTATGCATTTTATATGGGGTGGTGTGACAGATAATGAAAAAAAGAATAAAAGAACTGGCGGCCTTTTTGCTTGCAGTCTGTATGGCATTTGGCAGTGTCGGAGCGACAGGATATGCGGCAACAGAGGGCGAAGAGACAGATCCTGTCTCGGAGGAAGAAACGGATGGGCTGAACGCGGAAGAAGAGGCGGAAATCTCGGCGGAGGGCGGTCCGTATTATGTAGTGTATAATTATAATTATCCGGCTTCATCTGGTTTAACAGAAGAAAATAAAGAAGTAGAATTGCCCGCAGATGCGGAATCTTTTACGATAGGCGAAAACAGCGGCCGGGAAAATGTTGCGGGATATGAGTTTATAAATTGGGGCGGGTATACGTCAAATGTTTATACGGATGATAACTCAGTAGATTTGAATAAATTTATTACTGATGAAATAGAAGAAGCAAGCGGTGCAGATACCGCATATTTGAATGCCAATTGGAGCCAGATCATAACGGTGACTGTGGACGGAGAAGAAACCACTCCGGTTCTTGCAGGAAATTCCATATCTGCTCCTGTTGTTTCAGATCCGGGGTATACGGTCGAATGGAAATTAAATGGATCTGATTTTAGTTCTGTATTCACTCCAGGATATGTAAATAATAGGCATGTAACCGAACTTTCAGATTCGAATGCCTATAACATTACAAAGGGTAATCCTGTCGCGGCTTTTGTCTCTTACTGGACGCCGGTAAACGGAAAATTAATTCAGATTGTCAATAATACCGGTTCTTCCTTATCTTTTGACAGCGCTGCGGTAGATATCGGCGCTTCGTATCTGGTCGGAATCGTATCGGAAGATCTGGCGGAACTCAGCAGCGGCAAAACATCCGATGGAAAATACAGAATCCAGGTAAGTGCAGATAGTGTTCCGACGGATGCAGCAGGCTACAATCCATATGACGGAAAAGACAATGTGACTTATTATCAGATCACTCTGGAGCCGGACGATCTTCAGCGAATTGTCAGTTTGACTTTTCAGGGCGGATCAGATGTGGATTTTAAAGGCAGTGACGGGACTTCATATGGAAATGCATACACCGTTGCAGATACAGATGTGGCAGACGGCGCGACGATCGAAAGTATATTTAACGGAACCGGTATCTCAGCAGAACGATCTGGTTATTCGCTTTCCAGATGGAAGTATACAGATGAAAACGGAACAGAATTAGATCCTTCGAATCCATTACCGGAATATTGCACAGAAATAATATGTACGCCGGTATGGAGTGCCACCATTAACTTTAAAACGAATTATCCGGAAGAGTGGTATTTGGAGCCTTCTCTTCCTTCGCGAACCGAAGAAGACGGAGGCAGCATTTCCCTGGAACTCCTGGACGGGGATGAAAGATATCAGTTTCTCGGATGGGCCGCCTCCCCGGATGCCGCGGCGCCTGAGTATACCGAAACTTATACCGTAGATGGAAATGCGACGCTGTACGGCGTATGGTCAGCCCGGGAATATACGCTGACCTGGACTGACAGAGAGAGTACGGAATATAACCCGATAGAAGGCAACTATACGGTGGAGATACACAAAACGGAAACGATAGCCTATGGAGACCAGGTTGTAACGCCACCGGATCCGGAAAAGCCGGGTTATGTGTTCCTGGGGTGGAATGGATATAATAACGGAAAAGGAATTACGACCTGTGACCCGACGGATTCTTATTCGCAGAGCAATCCATTCCCCGATACTGCTTCGATGCCGGACTATAATGCAGAGATCGCTGCGGACTGGGAGCCGGTCGTCTATGAGCTGTCCTATGACGGAAACGGGGCCGGTATGGGCGTTCCGTCGGAACTGCTGGAAAATCTGTACTACGGAGATCAGGTGAGCCTGCCGACACTCATTCCGACCAGAACAGGATATACTTTTGAGGGCTGGGAATATGGCGGAACGGTTTATCCCGCAGGCAGTATGTTTACAGTCCCGGAGGCAGAGTATAATGAAGCATACAAAGCCAGCCTTACATTGACAGCCGCATGGAAACCAAACCGTCATCTGGTCAGCTACGATGGAGCAGGGGCCACTTCCGGTGTGCCGGAGTCTTACGAAGCGGACTACAATTCTACTGTGACCGCCGGAGCAGGGCCCGTCCGGGACGGATATGTGTTTGAAGGCTGGGAACAGATCTCCACAGGCAAAGTAATCGGCGCCGGAGTTACGTTTATCATGCCGGATATGGATGAAACGCTGAAAGCCATGTGGAAGATCGCATGGAGCCGGTTTGGCGGAGCCGGAAGATATTATCTGGTCAGCGGACAGCCGTATTCGCTGGATTTTAAGGCAAAAGTAGAAGGCGACGAGGGACAGTACGAAAGCGGAATCATATTTTATGTTCCGTCCAGCGGATACTATACGTTTACGGAATAAAGTAGGAGAAATGTGATGAGAAGATGGATAAAGACCGGATTGCTGACGACGCTTCTGGCGTTGTGCCTGGCTCCTTTGACAGGATGCGGAAGGGAGGAGGAATCTTATCGGCTGATCGAAGTCATGGAGCTGGAGGGGAAGGCCACGGTTGACCGGGAAGAAACCGGGCAGCTGGATGCGTATGAAAATATGAGACTGGAATCCGGCGACCATGTGTCGGTAGCAGACAACAGTTCTATGATCTTGAATCTGGATGATGATAAATATGTGCTTCTGGAATCCGGAACAAGGATGGATCTGGTGGCAGAAGGGACAAAAGAGAACAGCCGGACGACGATTCACCTGCAGGAAGGCGCTGTCCTCAATCATCTCACACAGAAACTGTCGGAGGGTTCCAGTTATGAGGTTACGGCGCCGAATTCGACGATGGCGGTACGGGGAACTGTATTTCGCGTAGAGGTCAGATATGACGAAAACGGAGAAAGTTATACATATGTAACGGTATTGGAAGGCGTTGTGGGAACCAGGCTGATTTTTCCGGACGGAACAGTGGAACCGCTGGAAAAGGAGCGTCAGATCCCCATGGGCATGCAGGTAAATATCCGCGGAGATGCAGAAGTCTCAGAATATTATCCCTATGAAATGACAGAGATTGATTTCGAAAGATTTTCTCTGGAAGCGCTGGAATTTCTGAAAAGCTGTATTGAAAGAGGAGCTGAGCTCAGTGTGACAGAAGAAGAGATAGATGACTGGATAAAGATTCTCTATGGAGAGCCGGAAGAAGATGAGCCGGAGGAAGAAGCAGAAGAAGATCTGGTGGAAGACCTGGTGGAAGAAGAACCAGGCGCAGAGGCCGCTCTTCCGGAACTGATCCTTCCGGTGGAGATTACGCAGCAACCGGTATATACGGCGCCAGAGAACAGCGGCGCGGCGTCATCCGGCGGCAGTTCCGGGAATAGTTCCGGCAGCGAAACCGATGAGGAAGCCACCGAAGAGACTACCGAAGAAACTACCGAGACTTGCACGGTGGAATTTACCAGCGGCGGCACACTTTTCTATACAGTGACAGTAGAATCAGGATCTATGGTCTCGGAACCGTCTTTGTGTCCGACTGCCAGCGGGCACTGGGATTATGATTTTGGAACAGCGGTTACCGAAAACACTACGATAAGATGGGTTGAGGAATAGAAACGTATGAAAAGAGAGGAGGAAACACTCCGGGACAGGATCCGAAAAAGAATATCTCTGATCTGGCATAAAAGGCATCTGGCAGCTATAATCGGAATCATTACTTTTTATATTCTCTGCTGCCTTTTGTACTGGTATGTGGAATTTGAAAAAGCCAGAGGAGCCGGTTTTCTGGATGTGCTGCTGTGGAATACGGCGACACTGTTCGGTCAGGATTTTGCGGATCATTATCCGGTCAGTGTGGCAGGAAGACTTCTGGGTCTGGTACTGCTGCTGATCAGCATGTTCGGCGTATCCGCGATTACCGGATATATTTCATCCGCGCTGATTGAACACAGAATGAATTCCATGAGAGGTACGAAAAAATTGCAAAGTTTAAAAAATCATGTTATTATATGTGGATGGAAAGATGACCTGAAAGCATTGATCCTGGATATTGTCAGAAAGAACCGGGCTATAGACTTCCATGATATTGTGCTGATCAATAATGTGGAAGAATCAAAAATGGAGCTGCTTCTGGAAGACGAAGAGCTGAAAGGGATCCGTTACGTCCGGGGAGATTACTCGGAAGAACAGATTCTTATGAGAGCCAATGTGAAAACGGCATCCCGGGCGCTGGTTATGGGAGAAAACCAGGAGAATCTGGAACCGGAGCTGGAAGATGCCAGAGTGTTCGCGGCGGTATTGATGATCCGCGGTATGAATGGCAGGATTCATGTGTGTGCGGAGGTCAACACTAAAAAATATAAAAACTATCTGGAAACACAGAAATGCGACGAAGTGATTTACTCAGAAGAATATACCCGCTATATCCTCTCTACTGCGACCAGTTATAATGGAATGGCAAAAGTTTTGTCATCTCTGTTTGACAATGGGGACGGAGTAAGCGTGCAGATTTTTGAACTGGGAGAAGAATGGCACAATAAGACCTTTGGTGAGATTTTTCAGTATTATAAAAAACAGAATGTGATGACTATCGGGATATTGGAAAATATGGGAGCAGAACGGACGTTAAAACGTTCTCTGCTGGCAGAGGCACAGAAATCCACGAATTACGGAGAGATCGTTCACAAGATAAAGGAGGTACGTACGATAGAAAGGAATGCGCCCGTTTTAAATCCGCCGGATGATTATGTGGTGGGGAAAAATGCCGGCGTGATTGTACTGGCGGAGGAAGTTTAGTCAAGGGGAGTACAAAATATGGTAAAAGATTTGAGGTCGTTTCCAATGCTGGCTGAAATGGACAGCAAAGATCTGGATAAACTTTCTGATCTGATGAAACAGGAGAATTTTTCCGCGGGGAGCCGTATCATCGAGGAGGGGGATATAGGCGATACGATGTATCTGCTTGTGGACGGTACGGTAGATATCCTGAAGACGACGCTGTACGGGGAAGAATATGTCTGCGCCACTTTGAAGGATGAGTATTCTTGTGTGTTCGGTGAGATTGCGCTGATCGATCATGATCGGAGATCGGCAACAGTGAGGGCAAAGACAGACTGCAGAACCTTTTCCATAACGGCGGCGGATTTTCAGAAATATTGTCAGGAGTATCCGGCGGTAGGATGCAGGCTTTTGATGTTTATTGCTACAAACCTCTGCAGAAACCTGCGCGCGGAAAATGAAAATCTTTTAAAAGTGTACCAGGCATTGGTAGATGAAATTGAAAACGAAGATTAGTGATCGGGGATTGATACATGAAAAAAGGCATCATCGGAATTATTCCGGACGTATGTGACATTAAACGTACGATGAAGCTGGCAGAGGAATATGGAGCAGTATTTGAATACAATGATTTTATGCTGCCGCAGCAGCTGGACCAGACAGATGAATGCAGAAAGAAAGTAGATTTTTACCGGAAGCTTGACCGGGACCGCTCGGAAGATACGCTTCACGGAGCATTTCTGGATATCACGGTACACAGTCAGGATGCCATGATCCGGGAAATATCCAGGAAAAGGATTTATCAGTCGCTGCGGATTGCGGAGGATCTTGAAATCCGCGGAGTTGTATTTCACACAGAGCTGATTGCGAATTATCACAGTCCCAGTTATCGTGAGAGGTGGCTTGAGAAGAATACAGAGTTCTGGTCCCGTGCACTGGAGGATTTTCCCGGTCTGGAAATCTATATGGAAAATATGTTTGATGAAGATGAAAAAAGTATGGCCGAACTGGGCAGAGTCATGGAATCGAATAAACGTTTCGGAATCTGTCTGGATTATGCCCATGCAGCTGTATTTGGAACTGATATACCGCTTGATTGCTGGGTAAGAGAGCTGGCTCCTTATATCCGGCATATGCATATTAATGACAATGATCTGAAAGATGATCTTCATCTTCCGGTTGGACAGGGAAAGATTGACTGGCAGCAGTTTCATGATCTGACAGAAAGATATCAGATTAACGCTTCCATACTTTTGGAAATCAACGGATATCAGGCGCAGAAAGAATCCCTGGAATATATTCGGGAAAATCATATATTGTGAGGCTTTTATGAATGTGGAACTAAAGCCCGGAGAGCGT
>CAMLYL010000124.1 GCA_946491665.1 uncultured Lachnospiraceae bacterium
TTCCATCGCTCCCACTCCTCACATTTTTTCTTTTAGAAATATATGTGGGGGAATGAGAAAATATGAACATGGCTTCCGCGGCGGCAGATTTTCTCAGGCTTTCAGCCCCTTCTTTTTTCCTGATTCTCATCTTCCAGTCCCCGGGTGCCGGGGTTTCTGCTCACAAGAATACAGACGACAATACCCGCCGCTCCTGCGAGCAGGAACATCAGTCCCATGCCCGCGCCATCTCCATATCCCACCAACCTGACTAGTATCTCGGGAACAGCTTCTGCATCCCGCATGTATGGCTCAAATATGTAATCTGCCAGCGCTGCTCCCGCCAGGCATCCCAACGGCGTCAGGCCCGACGTGATCATTCCCTGCAGGGAAAAAATCCGTCCCTGCATGGAGACCGGCACCCTTTCTCTCAGAAGAACTGTCTGGTATGTCTGATAGACCGGCGATCCGAAACAGCCGATGAACACAACGATGCACCACCATGCCAGGCTTCTTCCCATCCCGAAAAGCAGAATACCGGAAAGGCACATCACGCTTCCTCCGAACATGATCCGCAGCTTCCCCGCCGGCTGCTTCGCCAGGGACATCCACAGACTCGCGCAGAGTCCTCCCGCCGCCGCGACAGAGGAAACGATCCCCACAACGGCCTCATTGTTTCCCGTTCTCGCGAGCAGAAGCGGAGAATACATGCTGTCGAAGGAAATGGCCCCCAGGAATTCCAGAACGCTGTACATGACCAGAAGAAGCAGAATGCTTTTCTGTCCTCTTAAATAACTGGCCGCTGTTTTTATGCTATTTCCCAGCCCGTCAGAGCCTGTTCCCGCTCCTTCCCCCGCGCAGTCCGGTATTCGTATGAAAAGAAGCAGTATGAAAAAGGCAAATGCAAAGGTCGCAAGATCCGCCGCAAGCACCAGCTGCAGCCCGCCGAAGCCCAGCAGCGCCGCCGCAAGAATCGGACTCAGCATACCTGATACCGCTCCCAGAGCCGACTGAAGCCCTCCCGCCTTCGCATAGTCCTCCTTTTCCAGAAGAAGGGTAACTGAAACCTGAAAAGCAGGCCCCTGAAAGGCGTTCATCAGCCCGTTTATTCCGTTAACGACACACAGGACCCACAGCGCCAGAACCTGAAAGGAGGCGCACATCAGAAGGATAAGGGAACCCGCCGCTGCCGCCACGTCGCAGACCAGCATGATCTTTTTCTTATTCATATGATCCGCAGCAGCGCCGCCAAACAGACTGACAATCAGATACGGCAGGGTGCTGCAGACTGCCAGAAGGGATGAGGCCATCACCTGACCGGTGCTGCTGTAAGCCCATATGACGACCGCAAGCCCCGTCATCGCCGATCCCATCTGCGAAACGGTCTGGCTGACCAGAAAAAGCAGAAACTTTTTATGGCTCCGGTAAAATCCCATATCAGTCTTCAATGTATTTCACCCGGCTTTCTCTCAGAAGCTTTTCATATTTGAAGCAACCCGGCTCATGGTCGTTTATGATTCCGCATGCCTGAAGATGCGAATACACGGTGACGGAGCCCAGATATTTGAAACCTCTTTTTTTCATATCCAGGCTCAGCCTGTCCGACAGCGCGTTTTTCGCCTCTCCTTCTCCCAGCTGATGCTTTCTGTAAACAAAGGTCTGGTCATCCGAAAAGGACCAGATATACCCGTCAAAGCTGCCCCATTCGTCGATGACCTTCAAAAAGCACTTCGCATTATTGATAATCGCTTCAATCTTCCTTTTCGACCGGATCATGCCCTCAGTATTCAGGATGCGCTCCACATCCGCATCCCCATACAGCGCGATCTTCCGAAAATCAAAGCCGTCAAAGCATTGCCTGAAAATTTCTCTTTTCTTCAGCATCATCGTCCAGTTCAGCCCGCACTGCATCGCTTCCATCAGCAGATACTCAAAATGCTTTCCATCGTCATGAAGCGGATTTCCCCATTCCTCATCGTGATATTTCTGGACGATTCCACCGTCAAGACACCATTTGCAACGTTCCATTCGCAGCTCCTCCTCTCTTTGCGGCAGCATTCCTTTTCGTCCATCATACCTCAGGGCCGCGACAACTATATGTCGTAATTCGACAAAAATTTTTGAGCTGTCTCGATCAGCTCATTCCGGTACGTCTCAGGCCCTATCACTCTGACCCTGTCTCCGAAGCTGAGAAGAAGCGCCTTCCACAAACGTTCCTTTGCCGGAACATCAATAAAAATCCGGCTTGTCGTTTCCGTCAGCTCCTCCGGCGGGCAGTCCGGGAAATATCCCTCCATCAAGCCTGTATTTTCCTTATCAAACTGCACCTCAATATGGATACAGGTCTGATAATATTCCTGCTCCGAAGCCTCCATAAGCTTCTTCACATCTCCATGCTCCTTTGTGGAGATTCCGTCCTTCAACTGCAGATTCTGCATCCGTGCGACCTTAAATGTCCTGTACCGCTCCCTTTGAGCATCATATGCGAACAAATACCACGCATACCATTTGTAATGAATTGCCAGCGGCTCCACACACGGCCTCGACTTCTCTCCGTTTCCGTTTCTGTAATTAAAAACAATGAATCTTTTTTCCGCGATGGCATGTTCCAGCAGCGCATTGGCATCCTGTACCTGGCTGTTTTCCTTCGTCACGCTAAAATCCCAGAAGACCTTCTGTCCTCCTTCCTTTTCTACAAGCGCGTTATATTTCTCAAGCAGCAGCTTTAACGTATCGTTCGTATAGGATGTCGCCAGACTTTCCAGGGCCTTCCGGATCATCTGCTGCTCCTCCGCCCTGATATCGCTGTTCTTCACTTTATATGTAGGAAGAATGGAATAGCCCCCATGCTTTCCCCCTTCCGCATAGACGGGAATCCCAATTTCAGAGATACTGACCATATCCCTTTGAATCGTCCTGACGGATACATGAAACCGCTCCGCCAGATAACTGGCCGGAACATTATCATGGTTAATCAGATAGATAATAATTCCAAGTATTCTGTCCACTTTTGCCCGTGAGGTTTTCATAATGCCCCCTGCTTTTCCAGTCTTTCAATCTTACAACGATGCTTCTTGTCCTTTTTGTCGTAGCTGATTCCCACAAGGAGAATATCTCCCGCGTACTGCTGAAGAGATTCCGGATATTTTCGGCTTTTTATCTGATTGACCGCCGTTTCCGCTTTCTGATTCCATTTCAGTTCGATCAGAAGCGCGGGGTAATCATCTGCATACTCCGGTCTTGGAAGATACACAAAGTCAGCAAATCCTCTTCCTGTCGGAAATTCTCTGACAGGCTTATAGTAATACTGCATAGAGCTCAGATAAGCGATGGAAATAACTCCGCTAAGGGAATTTTCGCTGTTATACTGAATGGCAGGCGCATATTCCGTATGGATTTTTTCTATGCCTTCCGCAACGGCCTCTTCATCCATATTCAGCGTTACGTCAAGCAATTCTTCTGATTCCTGCTGAAAAACCAGAAATTCATTCCATTTTTTTCTTTTCGTGGCTGTGATAAGCTCCTGACGGATTTCTTCATTCGGGATAAACGCAGTCCGGCTTCTCTGATCATAAGCGAGATATCCCAGATGAATCAGACAGGTGAGCACATCCTCCTTATCCATGAAATTTACCATGTCATTCTGAAAAGATGTCACATCAACTTCCACAGCCGCCCCGGACAGCATCGTAACAATCGCTGTCTTCAGTCCGTCAAAGTCCATATTGATCAGCGGAACGATGGATTCATAGCTTCCTGTCTGTGACCAGTAGCTCTGAAAGCTTCCTCTCTGCATAACGCCGACAACCGCTCTGGGGTTGTAAATATGCAGGCCGTTAAGCAGATAGCCGTCATACCAGCGTCTCACATTTTCGAAATCTCTGCCATATTCCTCACACAGCCGCCTCACTTCTTCTTCAGTAAAGCCGATATAGGGAGCGAGGACGCCGGAGTCCAGCATGGTAAATTCGTCAAAATTGTTCAGAGCGGACTGTGTTTTCAGCTTCTTAATCGGAAGGATTCCCGTCAGCCAGGCGAAGTGAATGAACTTTTTCGGCTCGCTCCCTTTGAACATTCCTCTGAGAAAATTGATATATTCCTCCTGTACCGCCTGATTAGCCGCCTCGTCCCGGATCAGAACATCCCATTCGTCAATAATAATGATAAACTTCTTCCCGATTTCCGCATTAATGCGGGACATGGCTCCATAGGCGGTCTTTTCCCGTTCCAGCGATACCGACGGATAAGCCTCCTTCAGCTCTGCAAGCAGATGGCTGTTCATATAATTCACAACGGCCCCCGGCCCTCCGGCGTCCAGCATACACCATTGTACGTCAAGGTGAATCACATCATGCCTGTTCAGATGCTCCTGAAAGGATGCGCTTTTGCTGATCTTCAGTCCTTCAAACATTTTTTCCGAATCACATGCCCTGCTGTAGTAAGCCGTAAGCATTCCGGCCGTAATGGATTTCCCGAAACGGCGCGGACGGCTGTTGCAGATAAAGGCGTTTTCCGTATCCATAACCTGATTGGTATATTCCAGCAGGCCGGTTTTATCCACATAAATCTGAGAATTCAGCGCGACCTGAAAAGCGCTGTTGTCCGGATTTACAAATCTTCCCATTTTCGTCTGCGCCTCCTTTTGAAGCCTGGCTTTTATTTTGATTTTATCATCAGAAAATCCTTATGGCAAATAAATCTGAATGGATACTGGTACTGTATTCAACATTAAAAATATGGTATACTGTCCGTGAATTGATTCAAAACCGGGACTTGCCAAAGAAAACGAACCGCTTAACAAAATCAATCCCCTTATTCAGGAGGCTGTTTATGGAATATTGTTATTTTCCTGATGTCGTACAGGTTGTCCCTTTCGAAGACTATACGGTAGATGTATATTTTGATGATGGAAAAATTGTTCGATATGATGCCATGCCTTCCCTGGAAGATGGTATCTTTCGCAAGCTGAAAGACTTACAGATATTCATGAATTCCTGTACTATATTAAACGGAACGCTGGCATGGGATATTTCCGGAGATCGTAATGAATATGAATGTATCGATATTGACCCGGAAACATTACATGCGCTTCCGGACGCTTCTGAACGGATCGTGTGACATAGGCCGCAGCAGGGGAGATCATTATTCAATCTCCCCATACAACCAGGCATTCAGAATATTCCCCGGCGCGTCATAATAAAAACTGCTGTTATAGTCGTCAATTTTATCACTGACAAAGGAATTGTACGCCGCAAACAGGGCATCCACAATATCCATCCCCTTTTCTTTTGCAATGCCGAGGATCAGACGTTTATAGACCTTTCCGATATCCCAGTGGCTGGGAACTGAATATTCAGCGGCAGCTACATTATCAAAGCTGCCGACAGTGATTCCTGCTGCATGTATGAAATCATCGCTGACGCGGTCTATATTATCACTGTGATAAACGTCAGCAAGTTCATAGATTTTTTCGACATTCTTCCTTCCCAGCGCATTTACCACATCGGCCCTTTTATTTTTCGTTTTTCTGGCAATATATTCAATCAGACTGCAGGTAAAGAAAAGATCATTATCCTTGCGGCTTTCCCGGCCTTCTGTTTTTTTAGACTGTTCCATTCCGTTTTACCTCCCTGCCTGATACAAATTCCAGACAATTCAATGCTGAATCAGAACAGAAATTGATCTGATGAGTCGGATATTTAAATCTCGCCAGCACCCAGAACTGTTCCCTGGTAATCACACCATCTATATAATCAGCTATATAGTTATAAATCTGGTCGTTTGCCATGGCTCCTATCACAATGTCATAATCATGGGGCTCCCCGTGCCTGCAGGCAATAATGAAATCCAGCCACTCTTCAGTCATTTCTTTAAACTCCAGCACTTTTAAACCTGAATTCAAACGAACTGTATAAGTATTTACAATTGGCGTATCATACCTCTTTGCCCAGCGCTCTGCCTGTTCCCGGATTATCGTACAATAAAAACCCGGACCAAAGTCTTTTGTGTTTCTGCCCTTTATGATTCTGGGTTTCTCCACTATAGTATAGCTGCCATGATATACTGTCATCTTTCCCATTTTCTGTATTCCTGCCTTCCGCTGCGCTCGATACATGCCTGCAGATAACTATATCTACAGATACTTAAACAGCTCCCCCGCATTCTCCTTGCGGACGGTCTCCTGTACGTCAAGGACCTCCACCTTCACGTCCTTATTCCCAAACTGTATGGTGATGATGTCTCCCGCCTTCACGTTCGCGGATGCCTTTGCCGGCTTGTCATTGATCAGCACACGACCGGCATCGCAGGCTTCGTTTGCCACGGTGCGCCTCTTGATCAGGCGGGATACCTTTAAATATT
>CAMLYL010000125.1 GCA_946491665.1 uncultured Lachnospiraceae bacterium
TTGGCGGTTCTACCCGTATCCCTGCAGTTCAGGATAAGGTAAAATCTCTGACAGGAAAAGAGCCCAGCAAATCTCTGAATCCGGATGAGTGTGTTGCAATCGGCGCTTCCATCCAGGGCGGTAAGCTGGCCGGCGATGCCGGTGCAGGCGAGGTTCTGCTGCTGGATGTTACTCCGCTTTCTCTTTCCATCGAGACCATGGGCGGTATTGCTACACGGCTGATTGAGAGAAATACGACGATCCCTACAAAGAAGAGCCAGATCTTCTCCACTGCAGCAGATAATCAGACAGCTGTTGATATTAACGTAGTACAGGGTGAGCGTCAGTTTGCAAGAGATAATAAATCTCTCGGACAGTTCCGTCTGGACGGAATTCCGCCTGCACGCCGCGGCGTTCCTCAGATCGAGGTTACTTTCGATATCGATGCCAACGGTATTGTAAATGTATCCGCCAAGGATCTGGGAACCGGTAAAGAGCAGCATATTACCATCACAGCAGGTTCAAACATGTCTGACGAGGATATCGACAGAGCTGTAAAAGAGGCCGCTGAGTTCGAGGCACAGGACAAGAAGAGAAAAGAGGCTATTGATACAAGAAATGATGCGGATTCCTTTGTATTCCAGACCGAGAAGGCTCTGGAGGAAGTAGGTTCCGGTATCTCCGATTCTGAGAAGTCCGCTGTTCAGGCTGATATTGATGCGGTAAAGGCAATTCTGGACGCACATCCGGAGGCTGATCAGATGACAGATGCTGAGCTGGATGAGCTGAAAGCAGCGAAGGAGAAGCTGATGAACAGTGCGCAGCAGGTATTCCAGAAGATGTATGAGCAGGCGCAGGCGGCTCAGGGAGCAGCAGGTGCGCAGGGTGGTGCAGGTCCTGAGGCAGGCGGCTACCAGCAGCAGGCAGGTCCGGATGATGATGTAGTAGATGCTGACTACAAAGAGGTATAAAAAGATAAGAGAATAAAATCGGGCACCAGGGGGCGGAATGCTTCCTGGTGCATCATTGGATAAAGTAGAGGGATTGTTATGGCAGAACAGAAAAGAGATTATTATGAGGTTCTGGGTGTGGACCGCGGAGCTGACGATGCCACAATAAAAAAGGCATACAGACAGCTGGCGAAAAAGTATCATCCGGACGCGAATCCGGGAGATAAGGAGGCCGAGGCAAAGTTTAAGGAAGCTTCTGAAGCTTATGCCGTGTTGTCTGATGCAGAAAAGAGACGCCAGTATGACCAGTTCGGCCATGCTGCCTTTGAGGGAGGCGCAGGCGGCGCCGGAGGAGGCGGATTCGATTTCTCCGGTATGGATTTCAGTGACATGTTTGGCGATATTTTTGGTGATTTCTTTGGCGGCGGCTCCAGAAGGAGCAGTAACGGTCCCATGAAGGGCGCCAACCTGAGAACCAGTGTGCGGATCACTTTTGAGGAAGCCATCTTCGGCTGTGAGAAGGAGATCGAACTGGTGCTGAAGGATGAGTGTAAGACCTGTAATGGTACGGGCGCGAAGCCGGGTACAACGCCGGAAACCTGTTCCAAATGTGGCGGAAAAGGAAAAGTGGTATTTTCCCAGCAGTCACTGTTTGGCATGGTTCAGAATGTTCGGGAATGTCCGGACTGCCGGGGTACTGGAAAGATTATCCGTGAGAAGTGTCCGGACTGCCGGGGTACCGGTTATGTTTCCTCCAGAAAGAGGATTAAGGTTAATATTCCGGCGGGTATTGATAATGGCCAGAGTGTCCGGATCCGCGACAAGGGTGAACCGGGCGTGAACGGCGGGCCGAGAGGCGATCTGCTGGTGGAGGTTGTTGTATCTCCGCATCCGGTATTCCAGAGAGAGGATATGAATATCTATTCTACCGCGCCGATTTCCTATGCGCAGGCTGTTCTTGGCGGAGAGACCAGAATCAGTACGGTGGACGGTGAGGTAATCTACGAGGTGAAGCCGGGAACGCAGACTGATACACGGATCCGTCTGAAGGGCAAAGGTGTTCCGTCTCTCCGGAACAAGAATTACCGGGGCGATCATTATGTGACGCTGGTTGTTCAGGTTCCGACGAATCTGACGGCAGAGGCAAAAGAAGCCCTGCGGGCGTATGATGCAGTAGCGGGCAACACGCTTGCGAAGGGAGCAGAGCGTTCCGCAAAGCATGAGAAACATAAAAAGAAAGGATTCTTCAATAAGAATCAGGATTAAGACAGATAGATGATGGAAATTATGGCGGGGCGTATGTAAACGTACATATGCCCCGTTTTGCAGGGTATGGGCTGGCAATGCCCGGGAAAGGAGTTTTTTTGAAGTCGAAAACAGAACTGCGGCAGGAATTAGAGAGAATCCACAGAAAGAGTTATCCTGCCTATAAGGATCTCAGAGGACAGTACGATTTCGGGGACTATGTGCTGTCTGTTGATCATGTACAGGGAGATCCTTTCGCTTCTCCGTCCAATGTAAGTGTGATTATTCCCATGAAGAAGGCCGGATTTCCGGAACTGTACTGGAAGGAGACATACGCCAGAGTGGCTTTGGAGGACTGTCTGCTGCGAAGATTTGCAAAGAAGCTGCAGGATTACAGTTTTAAGGCGAAAGGATCCGGCAAAAGCGGCCTGGTAGCTGTCAGCCGTCCGGGTCAGGAGATACTCCACCGTTCTGCGCTGGTAATAACGGAGAAAAGTGTGACCGCCCGGTTTGAGGTTGGTTTCCCGGCCAATGGAAGGACAATCAATGCCAACGAGCTGGAGAAGATTCTGTTTGATTTTCTGCCTCCGGCGGTTATGCAGAGTTTTTATTTCCGCAGCTGGAAAAAAGAGATCCTGCAGGAAACTTATGAGTTATCGGTGGATCAGGAGTATATCCGCCGGGAACTTCCCAGAAGAAAGCTGACGGCTTTTCTTGCGGAGGGAAGTATCCTGCCTCGGATGAGCGGCGTCTCCAGCCGCCCGCTGAAAGACGCGATTCCGCTTGAAGTGCCGGAAACTCTGCGGGTGGAGATGGATCTGCCCTGCAGGGGAAAGATAACGGGAATGGGAATACCGGAGGGCGTGACCCTGATTATCGGAGGCGGCTATCATGGAAAATCCACTCTTCTGCAGGCGCTGGAGCAGGGAGTCTATAATCATATCGCGGGAGATGGCAGAGAGTATGTCATTACGGAGGATACGGCGCTGAAGCTGCGGGCCGAAGACGGCCGTTCCGTACAAAATCTGGATCTTTCTCTGTTTATCCATAATCTGCCGAATGGAAAGGATACGAAAAACTTTTCCACTGCGGATGCCAGCGGAAGCACCTCTCAGGCTGCGGCGGTGATGGAGGGCATAGAAGCGGGAAGCCGGACATTTCTTATTGATGAGGATACTTCGGCGACCAATTTCCTAGTCAGGGATGAGTTTATGCAGAAGATCGTCCATGGAGATAAGGAGCCGATTACGCCATTCTGCGCCAGAGTGAGAGATCTGTATGAGAAAGCGGGTGTCTCTACGATTCTGGTAGCGGGAAGCAGCGGAGCCTTCTTCCATATGGCGGATACTGTGATTCAGATGGACGCGTACCGTCCGCTGGATGTGAAGGAAAAGGTAGACCGGTACCTGAAGGATTATCCGCTGCCTGGGTTTGAGGTGAGCGCGTTTTCGCTGCCGGAGAAGTCCCGCAGATTCTGGGCGCTGCCGAAAGGAAAATCACAGAAATCATATGGTTCCCGGGGACGTGAGGATCGTATTAAGACGAAGGTAATGTCCACCGATGGTTTTTCCATTAATCATGAGATGGTGGATCTGCGTTATGTGGAGCAGCTGACGGACAGTGAACAGACGGCTGCTCTGGCAGGAATGATGAAGTATCTGGTGAAACAGGTAACGGCTCCCGCCAGCGTGAAGCAGCTGGCGGAGCTTCTGGAACGTCTGATGAAGCAGAAGGGATTGGAAGCGTTTATGGAAGGATACGCTTTCTGCGGCTATGCGCAGCCGAGAATTCAGGAAATTTACGCTATGCTGAACCGTTTCAGAGGATAGAATTTACAGTAAAAGAGAGCAGGACCGTGCGGCTCCGAAAAACGGGCTGTCAGTCAGGCTCTCTTTTGGCTTTCATTACAAATAATAAAAGGCGCCAGCCGCCGCGTGTTCTACGGGATGTTTGATAAGTGTGAACCTAGACACCGGCGGTACGGGCAGAACCGCACTCCTCCCGGAACTGGCGCCGAAAGTATTATACTGCTGTTTGTATAAGAACGCAAGCAAAGAAAAAGCTGTAAAAAGCGATCGGATCACTTTTCACAGCCTTTTTACAAGCTTCGAATGGGACTCGAACCCACGACCTACGCATTACGAGTGCGTCGCTCTACCAACTGAGCCATCGAAGCAAGCAAAGAATATTATATAGAAAAATTTTTGAAAATGCAACACTTTTTCAAAAAAAGTTACAGAATCTTAGACAGCAGCCCCGGCCGCACAGGCAAAACCAAAAGAAAGGATCTATTTATGAACTCACTGACTCATAATTTGAATCACTGGACAAAAATCAGGAATGACTGACGTTTTCTCGCTGAAGTATAATATGAATGATACTGGTTCGCATGAAATCGGATTATGAGAAAGGGCAGGGAACTGTAATGGCGAGATACGGAAGCGCGAATGAGATGCACGAAAGAATATTGAAAAGTGCTCTGGAGGTTTTTTCAGCAAAGGGCTTTTCCGCGGCGACGATTCGGGATATCAGCAGTCGGGCAGGCTGCAATACGGTGACTGTCTTTCGGCATTTTGAGGACAAGCTCGGTCTGTTTCTTCAGGTAGTGGAAAGGTATAAAAAGTTTGAGTTTGACAGTGAAGAGTTAAACCGTAAGCTGAGCTACCTGAACCTTCACAATGATTTTCGGGTAATGTCGGATTACTTTTTTGCTCAGGTATATCACAATATTCATATTTTGAGGATTTTTATTAATGACGGACACGGGTTTGAGCCGATCTCACAGCATCTGTGGTTTATACCGGAAGAAATGAAGAATTTTGTGGACGGTTACCTGGAATCCATGTATCCGGGAAAAATTCCGGCTCCGGATCGGGCGCTTCTGACAGAGATGTTTCTCTGCTACATATTAAGAACCTGTCTGCGGATTAATATTCAGGAGAAAACGGAGGACAGCTTCCGGCAGATTGCCCGGGAGGCCAGGGAAGTAATGGCTCCCAGTGTGGATATGATTGTCCGGCTGATTATGATGCAGATAAAATCAGCCCGAAAACCGAAACAGGAAAGCCTGTCTGCTGATCCGGCCTGAGAAGAGAAAGCGCCGGATCAGGCTGTCTTAGCGGAAAACATCCGCTCAAAATATTCAGAATACTGTCTGGCGAATGCGCGGACAGACTTTTCCATCGGCACGCCGTAGATTTCCCCGGTTACAAATTCATTGGCTTTTACCAGTGCAAGGCTGTTGACATGCTCCGCCAAAGCCCGGTAATCAAACTCAATGAGAAAACCGATTTCCTGCAGATGCTGAAAATAGCCGGCCATCTGGGAGATCATCCCTTCGATTTTAGAAAAGCGGGACTGGTCATAAATCTCTTCCACATGCATAGCCAGACGGAATACCGGGAGATGACGCACATGGAGGATGGCGTTATGATATAAGAATAATTCAAAATCTTTGCGGATATCCGTGCCGTTGGTCATTTCCTTCATGGGGATGTCCTCCGGTCCGGGAGTCATAATATAAAGAAGGTCGCTGAGCAGGGCGGCCTTGCTTTTATATATACGGAAAAATGTGGACTCACTGACTCCGGCCAGCTCGGCAATCGCTTTTGTAGTTGTTTTCGTAAAACCGTTCTGGGTAAAAAGAATAACAGCAGCGTCTAAAATCCATGATTTTGTATCTTTCACTTCTGATCACCTTTCCGTTGTTTTATTGATAACAGTATAACTTTTTCTGGCAGAAAAGACCAGAGGAAGGGCTGATTTTGCAAGTGACCGGTTGCATTCTTTTCCTGAAAAATAGTGTCAGAAAAGAAAAAATTCACAAAAAGAAAGGTTGTAATTATGCAAACCTGACAAAAAACGGGGGTGTATAGTTAGAAGCGTCTGAAAGTAACCAGTTGCATTTTTCTACATGATTTACTGATCAAAAACCGGAAAAAAGAGAATGCTTTTTTGTCAGATTCCTCAAAAAGTGGTAAATAAAAAGTATCGAAGGCAGAAAGCAGCCCGGGAAAACCTCCGGAGGGTATTTGAATGACCCTGCGGAGTGAAGGAAAGACTAACTATTAAAAGTCAAGTCTAAACTGGAGATTTTAAGAATGAAT
>CAMLYL010000126.1 GCA_946491665.1 uncultured Lachnospiraceae bacterium
CTGATCCTGGGTCTTCCCAAGCGTACACTCGACGGTAGCCGTCATCGTCACTGTCTTTGTCGTATCCTCCGTAACATCAATCGGCTCTATGGCGTCTGTCTCCGGCAGGCTGTCCTCTGCCGGCGCTTCATTTTCGGAAAGCATCTCTTCCTCTGCCGACTGTACCCCCGCCGAATCCTCCGGACTCTGTTTTCCACATCCGCCCAGAACCGCTCCGGACATCAGCAGCGCTCCCGCCAGACCAGTTGCCAGTATTCTTCTCATCCGTGTCCCCATCACTTTTCCCCCTTCGCAAACCATCCGCACATCAGAAGTCCAGCCCCTTCCGATGTCTATGCTTTTTTCTCCAGCACGAACAGATACATGCCCCTTTTTTCCAGAATACAAAATTCCTTCAGAAGACGAAAGCTTTCCTGCAGCCGCAGATATTTCTTCACCAGCCCCATCTCTCCGGAGTACATGATAACACGCCCATGATCGGCCAGAAGTTCTCCCGACTTTTCAAAAAAGCGGCGGTAAAGGAAATCTGTTTCCTCCTTATTCCCTGCAGATACCGGCATGTCTGTAATAATCTCATCAAACAGGTATCCGTGAGTAAAATCAAAATAATCCCTGTTAATATAATTTGCCTGCATCCCGGCGGCTTTTGTATTCGCTCTGGCTTTTTCAACAGCTTCTCCGAAAATATCAATGCCGTAAAGATTTCTCACAGGCATCAGAAACCTGCGTTCCACCAGCAGAGTTCCTGCTCCGCAGAAGGGATCCAGCACCTGTGCATACTCCTTCAGAAAGGGTTTTGCCAGAGCCAGAAGTCCCGCTGCCATTGCGGGACGCATGCCGGATGCCAGAGAATAACGCCTGTAGGCAAATCTGTGATCCGGCAGAGTAAACAGCCTCAGAAAAGGAAGAAAACCGCCTTCCTTTTTTTGAATCAGACGCAGCTCAATCTCATAGTGTGAGGGAGAATTTATCATCTTTCCGCCAAAAGCCTCCTCCACAGCCCGGGCCGCGCTCTTTACCATCTCACTGTTCTGATTCCCTGTCTTACGCTCCGGAAGCCCAATCCTGAAATACCAGGGGCCTTCCCCCGAATGATTCTTCTCCAGAATCTGCATAAGATCTGAATCCTGAAGCCAGGAGGCCAGCTGCCGGGGAGTCTCCGGAAGAGATTTCCCGCCGTGAACCACAAACAGCATCTCCTGCCAGAGGCGGTTCTGCAAAAGCTCCTTCATATCTCCGTTTACCGTCCGGATGCCGGACTTCAGCAGAACCTTTTTAGAAAGAACCGACTCCGCCAGCAGATCCCGAAAAACGGGAAGCGTTGTCAAAATCACCTCATTCGGTCTGTCATAACCGGAAAAGACATGTTTCTTGCAGCCTTCCTTTTGAAGGATCAGTTCCTGAAGCGCATGCATTTCCTCCCGCACATGCTTCTTTTCATTTTCCGGCGCCTGATACATGGAAAGTTCTTCTAATCTCCTGTGAAAATCCTTCATATATTCACTGCAGTCCAGACCTTCCATTGCCTTCACATACTCCGGCCGGACAAACAGCTTATCCTCCGCCAGATAAGCGTCCATCAGAACATCCGCAGCCTCCTGCACCCTCAGCAGCCCCAGTACAGCTGCTGCATTTTTACGCACTTTGGGATCCTCATCCGCCAGACATTTCATAATAACGTCATAATCCGCCCCGCAGATTTTATGAAAGCTTCTGCGGTTTTCTTCAGATTTTAACTGCATTTTCAATTCAATCAGGCTGGGCCGCAGCTCCCGGCCCTCACAGATTTTATCATAAATTTCTCTTATCATTTTCTCAGTTCCACTTTTCTTTCACGATAACTCGCTGATCTATCCTGTTCAGTGCTCCTATTATACATCAGGAAATGACAAAAGAAAACAAGAAAAATACCGCAGACCCTCGCGAAGAGCATTTGCGGTATTTCTGTTCTTTTATAAGAACGAATCAAATCTGTTCCAACTGAAATTTTTCAATTACGCTTTTCTTTTTCTGGCAACAACAACGGATGCGCAGACCGCAGCTCCGAATACAATAAGCCAGGCTGCAGCCTGATTACTGTCAGAAGTCTTTGCCGATTTCGCAGTTGTTGAAGCTGTGGCGCTGTTTCCATTTCCTCCGCCGTTTGTTCCGTTCTGATCCTGTCCGGCTGTGTCTGTCTGGCCGCCGGCTGTATCAGAAGGATCCTGCGTTGTATCGGAAGGATCTCCTGTTGTATCAGAGGGATCCCCGGTTGTATCGGAGGGATCTTCGGTTGTGTCAGAAGGATCTTCAGTTGTGTCAGAGGGATCCTCCGGTTTATCGGAAGGATCTTCCGGTTTATCAGAAGGGTCCTCTCCGTCTCCCAGAGATCTTACTGTAATTGTAACCGTCATTTCCCCTGTTCCGTCAGGAACGAGTACATAACCGTAGGACGCAACTTCTGCATCCGCATCCGCCGGAATTTCAGAAATTGTGCCGCCGCTTACCGTTGTATCCGTGATTTCATAGCCGTCTGCAGCAAAAAGATTAAAATATACATTGCCGTCTGTCCAGTTCTGTGTGGTCAGCGTCACTGCCTTGGAATTCTTTGTTCCATCTTCTTCTACAGCATAAAATGTATAAGGAATATTCGCATAAGTCTGGCCTGATGCCACAATTCCGGTATCCTCAACCGCAGTATCACTTTCCTCTACCACAAGGGTTACATTTCCGCTGGTATATGTGCCGTCCTCATATGCCTGTCCATCAACAGTCAGTTCAGCCGCATAAACTGTCACAGCCTCATCTGCACTGATATCTGCCAGATCAGCAACATTCAGATTATTCAGATAACAGTCTCCCGTCACCTTCCATGCAGAGTCTTCATCCAGACTCAGATTAATCGGATTGTTTACTGTCTCGCTGGCTGTATGAGAGAAGCTTCCGATCGTCAGATAATCTCCTGTTGTTCCTCCGTCTGCAGCAAGATAATTTGCGTGATCATACTCCTCAGAACCGGTATATGCCTTAAGCAGTGTACCATTTTCCACTACTTCGCCGTTCTCCGGATCCACATGAACCGCAACAGAGGACGATACTGTACCGGTCAGATCCGCATTTTCCAGAGATACGTCCAGCGCCTGTCTGTTATTGTAAATACTGTTCCAGATATCACCCGTATAGGATCCGTTCTTAAAAATTGCCGTGGAATCATCAATCTCGCTGGATGTAGGAACTGCTTCATCACCGGTGTCATTGACAGTGTACTCGGTTACGCCCGGATTTCCCGCATCATCAGACTCTACCAGCTCCACAAGAATTCCGTCCTCTGTGCGGACAGAATCACCGGAAAAATCAACATCTGTATTGTCCACAACCAGATTGCTGTATCCCTTATTTGCCTTACCCGACTTGATCTGCATCAGAGCATCTGTTGTATCAACTTCACTGTCCTTCAGAGTCAACGTGCCGCCGCCTGCCTGCTGTGTCATAAATGCAATGCGGTCTGAATACATATAGGATCCCTCATATTCGGAACTGGCCTCGCCGGAAGCCATAATCTGAACGTAATCGGGAGAATAGAACTTAACATTTGTATACTTATTATGTACGCCTGAATCGGCATAGGTCACGTAGCCGGATCCGCCCATTGTAAATCCATAGGTTTTTCCGTTCAGCTCAAATACTGCATCATAATTTTTTGCTGCATTTGCTTCCTCTACCGTTCCGATTCCCGCAATCGAATCATTTACTTCCAGCGCATACGTACCAGTCTGGCTGTAAGCCGTACCGGAGTCAGTGGAAAGAGCTCCCCACCCGGTTGAAATAATCATACTGTTATTATATACAGCCTGTCCCGCATTCAGCACATTCGTAGCACGGATCGTTCCCTCCATACCAAGAGCAAAAGGCACCCGCTTCATCATGGCCGGAACCAGGGCAGAATAGGTGTCATAATCGTCCTGTGTTTCCTGGCTGTAAATCAGAGAATTATTCACAGTTGTTTTCGAATTTCCGCCAACCCAAACTGCAGTACGGATAGTTCCCGCAGTTTCGATGTATGTACTATCAATGGTCAAATCTGTATTCTCATCAGCCATCACTGCCGCTCCCCAGCCGCTGAAATCATCACCGCCGTCGCCATATGCGTAAAATTCTGAATCGGAAACAGTATATTGGGAATTTCCGGTCACATAAAGTCCGTTAAAGTGAGAACCATTTGATGTTACAGTAATCCCCGTCGCCGAGCTGCTGTCATAGGAACCTCCCACAACCGCTGCTGTTACAGATCCGTCTTCCAGCAGAGTTCCATCATCAATCAGAAGCGCCTGCCGGAAATAATATGTAGATTTGTCTGAATCAGGCTGCCAGGGCGGCGCGCTGGGTCCTCCGGTTTTGTATACAGTTGTCTCTACAACCTGGAAACTGCTGTCTACCGTATAAACAGCGCCCTCCTCAAGCTCTTCCTGGGCTCCGTCAACTACAAGAGTCAGTACTTTTCCACTGTCAGCTGTCTCTGTAATTTCTTCTCCTCCATCCACAGTATAGCTCACGCTGTTCACTGTAGAAGCTCTCCCTGTTGTGGTGAGCCCGTTTTCATAGGAAACTGCAGTAATTTCCAGAGTCTGAGGGGCTGTCTGTACTGACTCCTCAGCAAGAACCGGGCTGCACAGAGCCAGCGCAATCGTAAATGCGCCTGTTATGGCCATGGAATGTCGTAACAAAGCTCTCTTTTTCATTCATTTTCCTCTCTTTCTTGATAGTATAAACTGCAAACTGCAATCCAGGTTTATTATTTCAAATAAACGGATTGTGTAAAAGGAAATTTTTTGTGAAAAAGATACTGTTTTTTTACTTTTGCACAAATGCGAAACGCTGATTGATCAGCCGACCATAACATGATACAATTTGACCATTACAGACAGAATTTTCTATCAGAAGGAAGTATAAGTATGAATCAAATGAATTTTCAGAATAAAAAAATTGCAGTTATCGGTCCCGGCGGTGTGGGCGGCTATCTTGCGGCAATGATTGGAAAAACATACAGACATGTTACATTGGGGGCCAGAGGCGCCCGGCTGCAGTCACTCCGCGAAAACGGACTTATTCTGCACAGCGATTATCATGGTGAGATCACAGCTATCCCGGAACAGATTCTTCCAACAGAAGAAATCGGTCCTCAGGACTATATTTTTATCTGTGTAAAAAATTATTCTCTGGAAGAAGTCTGCCATAATTTAAACTCTGCCGTAACTGACCAGACTGTCATCATCCCGGTAATGAACGGCACAGATCCCGGTGACAGAACCCGCAATATATTAAACAAGGGAATTGTCATTGACTCGCTGATTTATATCATCGCCTTCTCCAATCAGGATTTTTCCATCTCCCAGCAGGGAGATATCGCCAGACTGGTAATCGGTATTGAGAATGCATCAGAAGAACAGTGGATGCGGGTGGAAGAAGTTTCCGCCCTCCTGTCCGGCGCAGGCATCGACTGCAGCACCGCCCATGACATCCAGACAGAAATCTGGCGGAAATACATCCTGAACTGCGCCTACAATGTTGCAACTGCATGTTATGAAAACACCATCGGCCAGATTCGAAATGATCCGGATAAAACCCGGAATTATGAAGCCCTGGTAAACGAGGCACGGCAGGTAGCTCTGGCAAAAGGCATCGGCATAAAACAGGAACACATTGACGCTATCCTCTATCAGTTCCATCATATCTATGGCAATGATGCCACCAGCTCTCTTCAGCGTGACATTCTTCAGGGACACAAATCTGAACTGGAAACCTTCAGCGGTTACCTGGTGCGTGAAGCCGGAAAGCTTCATGTTCCGGTTCCCGTTTCCGAACAGATGTACAGAGAACTGAAAAAGAAAGCGATTGTCTGAATTTTCAAAATCATCAGCCGTTCTGATCGTCTCTTTTCTGCCGCAGTGCGATCCCTGCGGCAGTATTTATTGTTTCACAGGAATTTTCCTGTGAAACAATAAAAAAAATCCCTGATTTCTCAAGGATTTTTAACAGGGGAAGAGGGATTCGAACCCCCGTGAACGGTTTTGGAGACCGTGATACTGCCACTGTATGATTCCCCTAAATTGTGGCAAACATATACCTTCAAAACTTCATACAGAACCGAAATGCTTTCTTGGTCAAGCCCTCAGACGATTAGTAACAGTCAGCTCCACATGT
>CAMLYL010000127.1 GCA_946491665.1 uncultured Lachnospiraceae bacterium
TCAATCATTCGTTTTGCACAGTATTTACTGCTTCGCCAAAACTATAACACTGAAGGGCAGGAGAATGCAAGTTTTTAATTGGATACAGGGATTTTCCGTGAAATACAGATAAAGGCTCCGTCTACATCTCTTCGATATGCCGTAGCCCTTCCACCTGAGAAAGTCGTCCAATCACATCCATGTGGCGGCATCTTTCTCTGCTCTCTGCTGTGCATACGACAGTGACTGCCCCTTTTCCACCGCCTTTCTCCCTGGCCATCTGCATATCCGTAACTTTCAGATTCATCTGCCCACACTGATTTAGGAAGCGATTCACCCCATCCCCTGATGCAAAACGAATGCAGAGTCGGATGTACCGGGATCGAGCTCTTAGCCGATGATCCACTCGCTGGAAAAATGTCATGATCATCCAGATCGTCACTCCTGCCGCAATAGCCCCCTGGTAAAACCCCACGCCAATGGCCAGTCCCACACAAGCAGCAGTCCAAAGCCCCGCCGCAGTGGTTAATCCCCGTATCCGACTTCCATTTGTTACAAGGATCGTTCCCGCCCCCAGAAAACCAATGCCGCTGATCACTTGGGCGCCCAGCCGCGAAGGATCACCGCCGCCAAATGTGTCGCAAATATATTGGTTCGTCATCATTACAAGACTGGCCCCCAGGCAGACCAGCATATATGTGCGAAAACCAGCCGGCTGATTTTTAATTCCTCTTTCCAATCCAATGACCCCGCCTACTCCAATCGAAAGCAGGATACGCAGAATAATGGAACCGGTATTTAATTCCTGCCAATCCATCTCTGCCGCAAATGCCGCAAATGCCGAAACGAATTCCCCCATATCTTCTCCGCCTTTCTGCACATTTCTTGCAAAAAAGTCCGGACGGTTCTTCTCCCTGCCCCGTCCGGACTGCCGTCAGTTTCTTATTCCTTTACGCCGCCTTCCATAATACCTCCCAATATGTTCTTCTGGAAACGAAGAACCAGCAAAAACAGCGGGAGAATCGTAATTAATCCGGCCGCCGCAACCACACCGAACGGTACCGTATGATTCGTCTGATACAGCGTCAATCCTACTACTACTGTCCTGCATTCTTCATACTGATTCAGAACCTGAGACAGCAAATAGCGGTTCCATGCGCCGATAAATACCAAGATACTGATAGAAAAAAGACTCGCTTTCATTACCGGAGCCAGTACATAAATAAAAATCTGCCAGATATTCGCTCCGTCCAACTTTGCACTCTCTTCAAAAGATGTAGGAATTCCCTTTAAAACCGCAGTTAAAAACCAGATAGTCATAGGAAGATCCAGCACTGCTGCCACAACAGCCAGACCGATATGCGTATTTAAAAGCCCCAGGCGGCTGTACAGTTTGAAAATCGGATTGATCAGGGTAATCGTAGGCAGCAGAGAAATAGCAAGTACGAAAACCAGGAATGTAGTTTTAAATCGTATCCTTGTCCGGGTCAATGCATAAGAGGCCATGCTTCCTGCAGTCAAGCAGATTGCTACCGCAATCAATGTGATAACGAAACTGTTATAGACATATTTAAGGATAGGCTGCTGAGTCAGCGCACTCACAAAATTGTCCAGCGATGGAGCCGAAGGAAGGAGCCTTGGCGGAATACTGTTTAAATCTGCCTGGCTCATAAAGGAAGCTGACACCATATAAAGCAGCGGGGCCAGCATGACAAACAAAAATACCGCCACAAAGATCATCAGACCTGCCTGCTCGATTTTTCTTTTCCGTACCATAATTAAACACTTCCCTTCGTCTTCAGACTGTCTACAAACAGCAGACTAATCCCTATAGATATCAGAAGCATCAGTATCGACAGTGCTGCTCCGTATCCCGTATTTCCGTAAGTAAAATATGTATTAACTGCATACATGGATACCGTCTCTGTCTTTCCTGCCGGTCCGCCTCCGGTCATTGCTACAATCAGGTCATATACACGCATGGCAGAAATAATGCGGAACAGTACAGTAACCGACATGGTCGCTTTGATCAGCGGAAGCGTAATCCGGGTAAACTGCTGCCATCTGGTAGCACCATCGATCTGCGCCGCCTCATAATAATCCTTGGAAATAGTCAAAAGACCAGAAAGAAGGAGCAGAGACATATATGGTGTGTTCTTCCAGATATCCGCAATCAATATAGAAAGCTTGGCCAGCCACTGGTTTCCCAGCCAGCTTAACGGCTCTTCAATCAGTTCGAACGTCTGCAGAATATAATTGATCATGCCATTCTGTGAAAAAAACTGGGTCCAAATGATACCTGCCACTACAGTAGGAATCGCCCAAGGAATCAGAACAGCCGTCCGGATGAGTCCCTGTCCCGGCATTTTGCGCTTCATCAGAAGAGCTAATCCCATGCCGATTACCAGTTCAATGGATACCGACACAGCAGTAAACATCAGTGTCCATATAAGAGTATCCCAGAAATGTGTGTCATTTATCGCTCTTATATAGTTATCCAGACCTATAAATCTGGGGCCCAGTGCCGCAGTTTGGGTCCTGATTTCAAAAAAGCTCTGATAAATGGTATTGGCAACCGGATAAACGATAAGGGCTGCAATCAGCAGAACGCTGGGAAGCAGCATCAGATATCCGATTCTGGTCATTCTCCGCTCCATTTTCCTCTCCCTTCCGGCCTTCGATGCTCCTTACTGGAGCACCTGGGCCACCTGCTCGGTAATATTTGCCGCGCCTTCTTCCGGCGTAGTCATTCCTGTGATCACACTATGAATTTCCAGCTGCATAATACCGGAAATCTCCGCGTAAAACGGCGTCTGAGGCCGCGGTCTGGAATTCTCCAGCACAGGAAGGAACTTGGGAAGATCCGGTTTTTTCTCCAGAAATTCTCCCTCCTCGTAGGCAGATTTTAAGGTAGGTGTAATATCTGCCAAATCGCTGGCAATCAGCTGTGCTTCTTCACTTGCCCGGAATTTCGCAAATTCCACAGCAGCCTCTTTGTTGGCGGAGTAAGCAGATACCATAACGCCCCAGCCGCCTAATGTTCCGTAGCTGGGAAGACTGGTGATCTCCATATTTCCCGCTACTGAAGAAGTTTCTTCATCATTATAAGGTTCATAGCCGCTGAGCCAGTCCCGCGCAAACACGGCGTTTCCGGCTGTCACTACATTTCTGGCCTCAGTAGTTCCAAAAGTCTCTGTTCCAGCTGCCGCTGTGCCATTCTGAATTACATCCCGCATTTCAGCCAGCGTCTCTGCTAAAAGGTCCTGATCCAGAACCGATTTTCCTTCTTCATTTACTACTTCTCCGCCCTTTTCCCAGTAAAACTCCAACATCGCACAAGTAAGACTTTCATTCTGCATCCAGTATGACACAAAACCATTGATATCCCCGCCTTCCGCGTCCGCAATCTCTTTTCCAGTCTCCATGACCTCAGCCCAGGTCTCCGGAACTTCTTTTCCATATTTTTCAAGCAGATCCTTCCGGTAATACAAAGCGCCGCAGTCTGCCATGAAGGGAAGTCCGTAATTGTTTCCCTGGAACTGGAATGCACTTAAAGGCCCTTCCAGGTAAATGTCCAGTTCACCTTCTTCCAGATATTCATCCAGCGGAATCACCCATCCTGCTGATGCAAAAATCGGAGGCCAGGTTACATCACTGGCAAATACATCTATGGAGCTGTCGCCGGCCTGCAGTACAGTGTTTATGGTTTTCAGACGGTCATTGGACGAATCAGGAAGTTCCACATAATTGATCTTAATATCTGGATGACTCTCTTCGAAAGCCGCCACAATTGCAGATTCCACTCCATTATCATCCGGTCTTCCGTAATAATTTACCGTAACCGTCCCGCCAGTCGATCCTGTCTCTGTCTGCTGGCCGGATTGTCCTTCCGTTCCCGTAGAGCACCCTGCCAAAGCGGCAGCGGCAGCCAAAACAACTGCGAAAGCATATCTCTTTCTCATTTTTTCTCCTCCTATTGCTTTTGAACTTTTCTTTAGTCCTCCTGTGTCTGCCGCTTAAAAAGCGGATTTCCTTTCATTCGTAATATATCCTTTCATCAGCAGGGGCCAGTCTGTCTGAATAATATCGTAACCTTTGTCAATCAGCCATCCCCAGCCTTTCTCCATACTTTCCAGTATGGCCGTATTATCATCGTGACCTGCTGTTAATTTCGTTGTGTCATTTAAAGTAATCGCATTTACCCAAAGTTTCATTCCTTTCCGATGCATGTCCTGGATAAATTTCTCTCCGGCAAATACATGGTCCTCCGTCTCAAAAATCACTTCTGCTCCCCATAAGTTGACGGAATACTGCTCTGCCTGCAGGATTGTTTCTTCGCTTCTTGCGATAGGAATATACATCAGCCTGCTTCCGCTGTCCTGCAGAATTTGAAGTTCTTCCCTGCTTCCGTGGCTTTTCAGTATGATCTGATCATTCATATTATGCCGTTCCAGAAGAGAAATCACATCCTTCCAGTAAAACCAGCTTCTGTCTATATTAATCAGGCATCTGCCCTTAAAATGCTCCAGCACATCTTCAAGACGGTTTACTGGTTCCGATACACGTTCCTGCATACCGTTAATAAATCGAAGTTCCTTCACCTCTTTTGAAGACATTGTACGAATATCCCGATTGATTCCAACCAACCCAGGTTCCTGTCCATTATGAAAAACGAAGAATTCTCCATCCGTTGTCTGAATAACATCAACTTCAATGATATCCGCTCCGTGCAAAAGCGCATTTTCATATGCTGCTATCGTATTCTGAATAATATTTGCGCCGGAAGTTCCTCTGTGCGCGGCAATTAATGGCTGCTTTTTCATGTACTCTGCCATAATTCCCTCCTCCTTTTCTTATCTTGAGTACATAATATCACTTTTATTGGTACGTGTCAATTATTTTATTTCCCTTTTCACTAATTTTTATGCATATTTTTTTGTAAATTTTGTGTAAAATTAGAATTTATCCATATATTTCAACTAATCTTTATCTCATTTTTATTGGAACGTTCAATTTTTATTTTTCTTTTTCTTCCGTACCTTTTCCTTTCCTGTTTTTTATGCTATATTAAATTCAAGATGATATCGGGGCAAACAGCTATACGCCCCCGTAATGTCAGCATCAAATTAATTCAACAAAAAGATTCCCGCTGACAGAGCACTCTCACTTTGACGAAACGGAGGAAAACATTTTGCCAACCATCAAGGACATTGCCAGGGAAGCCGGCGTCTCCCATGGCACCGTATCAAACGTTCTGAATAAAACAGGAAAGGTAAGTGCCGCAAAAATCCGTCTGGTAGAGGAAGCAGCAAAAAAACTGGGATATAAGCCGAATATGCAGGCCCAGCAGCTGCGGCAAGGTTCATCGCACTCTGTCTGCCTGCTTCTCCCCTCCTTTTCCAGTAACTGTTATCGGGATTTTTATGATTCTTTTTACCGTTGTCTGACAGAAGCCGGATATGACATCATGTTCTATCTGACAGACAGTATTCCGGAAGTGGAATCATCCCTATGGTATCGGGCATGTTCGCTCCGGCCGGATGCCATTGTGTGCATTTCCTCCCAAGAGTCCGCTCTTGATCCTTCCGCTGCCGACTGTCCGGTTATCTTTTTAAACCAACCGGTTCCAAGAGGTTCTCTTGCCGGATTTGTTTCTTTTGATTTTTCTCAAGCCGGAAAAGATGCTGCTGCTTATATCAACGGATCCGGCATTAAAAGGACTGCCCTGTTTACCAGTTCTTCCCGGCATTATTCCAGTACCAGCTTCGCTAAATCACTGTCTGAGTCCCTGGCCCCCGGAATCCAACTGGTACATTTCACATCCGATGACAAGCTGATTTTAGGAAAAGCTTTCGATATTTTGCAGGCCTCTGATCCTTTCGAGCTTGTAATAACTGATATCCCAGAACGGGCCGAAGGACTTTTAAATGCTGCTCGATACCGCTGCATGGATAAACTTCCTCGAATCCTGACCCTGTCCAGCCTGTGTACTCTCCCCGACAGCCGTTTTCTATGTTACGAACTGAATTACCGTTATATGGGACAAGCTGTAGCACGGGCAATTCTGGAACAGCAGGAAAAGAAAAACGTTTCCATGCCAGCACTTGTGATTCCCAACTCCGGCTTCCGCTTCCAGTTCCCCGCCTTAAAACGGATGCCGGAGGAGA
>CAMLYL010000128.1 GCA_946491665.1 uncultured Lachnospiraceae bacterium
CGGGGTGGGCAAGCCCGGCATGTGCGCCAGCACATGCCCAAGTCCCTTCGGGCGCACTGCACCTGTAGTGAACCATTCACGCACCGCAGGCTCTTTCTTTGCTTTTCCCACGTCTGCAGCAGGTATTTTTACAGAACACAGGCCTTTCTGCTCCCACAAAAGAATAAGACTTTATGCTTTAAAATCAAAAATTTTCTGTGCTCGCCGCATGGGGAGAAGGGCTTCCCTTTTACTTTAGGTCCGCGCCTTTCTGCCAATCCCGGGGACTGGTGCCAAAACGCTGACGGAAGGTCTTGTAAAAATAGGTGCTGGTACGGTACCCTACCATTTCAGAAATTTTTTCCAGAGGAAACTCAGGCTTTTCCTGCATCAGCCGGCAAGCAGCCTGAAGTCTGACTGTGTGAAGAAAATGCAAAAAGGATTCCCCTGTTTTCTTCTTAAACAGATAACTCAAGTAGCTGGGATGAAGCGAAACATAGCCCGCTACTGAATCCAGCGAAATATCCTCCTGATAATTTCTGCGGATGTAAGCCGCCGCTCTATTAATCTTATCCGTATTTTCATCGCTGGCCTCTCTGCCGCACAACCCTGGGATCTCATGCCCGAACAGCTGTACCACAGCGCGGTAAACACCATTCCAATTGTGGGTTTCTGTCAGGCAGGAGCGGTATTCCTCCGCCCAATGAAGAGAATCCGGCAAGGAGGAGGAAGGGTCGTAAATGCTGGCAGAAAAATCTGCGTACATTTGAGCAAAGGCAAGCTCAGGCGATGAAAGCGCAGCAGTCAGCTGCTGCAAAAGACAAAGCAGCCTTTCTTTCTCCTCATTTTCCTCTGCATTCCACAGCCAGACAGGCCTCAAAGCTGCGCATTGGATTTCTTCGTGCTCTTCTTCGCTGACAGGCAGTCCAGACAGGATCAAATCTGAGAGGGCTTCGTAGAAATAGCGACAGTCAATTTTTTTGCAGTCGTCTGAAAGCGGCAGAGGAGAACTGCATCCCCAGCGCATCTGCCTGTCTGCCAACAGAGAACGGCATATACCCCGAACCGTTCGCAAAGAAAGGGAAGGCGGAGCAGCAATCAATAGTACGGTGTTCCTGCTGCGATGCAGTACCATCACCTGCGGAAAAAATGGGGAAAAAATGCTGCATAAATCTTCCTGCGCGGCACTCCCCTCATTGGGGATAATGCAGAGCCGATATTCCTCCTCTGGAAAGAGAGCGCGCAGTTCTTCCACTCCAGGCAGCGGCGCGTCTGTTTGGCGGTACAGTAGGTTCATTTTCAGCAGCGAGAGAGCCTCGCTGCTTTCGTTTTTTTTCTGAAGTTCTATCTCCCGCAGCTTTCCCAACAATACCTTTCGGTCAATGGGTTTCAGAAGATATTCTTCTACCTGCTGCCGGATAGCCCGATGAAGATACTCAATTTCATCATATCCTGTACAGACTATAAAGCGGCATCGGCTGCTGCGTTCTCTCGCTATCTGAAGCATCTGCAGACCGTCCATTTCCGGCATGTTAATGTCTGCAATGATAACATCCGGCACCTGTTTTTTCAGCTTTTCCAACGCCTCTGCCGCATCAGAAGCGATCTCTACCTGTACAGGAAAATCTTTTTGCGCGGTTATCATTGCCTCCAAGCCTTTTAGAACCATATATTCATCATCTACAATCAATACCTTCAGCAATTCTGTTCTCGCCTCCTATAAAAATCTTTTTCTCCTCCGAAGTCAGCTGACGCAGGTGTGCGCAGCATCGCGTCCCCTCCGCACCGCTGTAAAAGGTAAAACCGTAGTCGTTCCCATAGTAAAGCTGCAGCCGATCATGAATGTTGAATATACCCCGGCCGTTGCAGGCTCCTCGAAAATCTCTGCGCTTCTCATGCTGGTTTAGAAGCCCCATAATTTCCTGTACTCGTTCCGGCGGCACTGGGGGGCCGTTATTTTCCACCACAAGGTACAGGTCGCCCGCATCCTGCAGAATTTTTATTTTTATCCGGATTTTTTCGCGGGTCATGCTGATACAATGAGTAAACACATTCTCTACCATGGTAAAAAGAACAAATTTCGGACAGAGAAAATCCTCGTTTTCAAGGTGTTTCGTCCATTCTACCGAAAAACGGTTTCCAACACGCCGATCCTGTATGCTTAGGTATTGTTCCGCAATTCGTATTTCTTCGCTGACAGGCACAAAGTATGTACGCGCCAGCGAATACCGGATGAGGCTGCCAAAAGAAACAGCAATGTCGGCAATCAGCGTTTCCCCATGGGCTTCTGCAATCATACGGATATTTTCCAAAGTACCATAAAAGAAGTGAGGATTGAGCTGAGCTTGAAGCGCTTCAAGCTGGGCGTTTTTCCGCAGGATTTCACTGCGCTGTACCGCCTCTTTCAGCAGATCTGTCTCAGCCACCATATCATTAAAGGCGGAAATCAGATCTCCGATTTCATCGTGGGTTATTTTTCCATCATAGGGGGTGAGCTGCTGCGCTTCCTGCCTTCGCATATGTCCTGCCAGCTGGGAAATATTGTGCAAAGGTTTGAAAATAGCCGGTAAAAAAAGCAGATTGGCCGCCAAGAAAAAGAGCAGCATAGGAAGCAGAGCGTACTCAAACAGGAAGGCCTGGCGCCAAACTGCACTGCTTGGCGTTAGAAAGACGAAATTAACCTTCATATAATCCAGATAAACCTTTTCCACTAAATAAGGGGGCTGACTCCACAACCGCACCTCAGTGGATGGGGAGGAAAAGACCTGCAGATCAAGCTGTTCCAAAGCCTGCCCCGCCATCCCGCTGCCCTGAAGAGAAAACAGCTGCTCCCCATCCTGCAAAAGATAAATTTCCTCTGTCTCCTCCCCTCTTTCCAGTAGCGGATCCAAAATACGGGGCTGGCATTCTATTTCCACCACGGCGATCACCTTCGCATAGAGGCGATCCAAGACAGCCCGGTAATGAACAGGCCACAGCTTTCCTTCACGATATTCCAAGTTCCACCAGCCGTTTGTCAAGGTAACGCTGTCATCCAGTTCAAACGAACTTCCCTGCAGCTTTTCCCCAAGCTCGTCAATAGGATAAAAATCCAATAACAAATCCCCCACCCGCTGGTTGAAGGTATAAATGCGAATTTCGCTTATTTCCGACTTATAGGTTTGAAGGGATTCCAGCAGAGGCACTATATTTTTCATGTACTGATACAAAATATCCCTGTCGCTGGAAGGGGTATCCTCCAAAAACTGAAGCAGCCAGGGAGATGAACTGAGCGAGCGGGAAATTTCCTCTGCGTGAGCCAGCCGGGTTTCCACCGTTGCACCGGCGGAAAGAAGCAGAGTCTGCCGGTTGCCAATAAATTCATCCCGCTGCCTTCCCGTTTGATAATAGTGCAGCACAATGCCTAGAATGACGGTTGGAAGAAGAACGGCAAGCAGATAACTGATTAAAAAGCGGTGCAGCAGCTTTTTCTTTTTATTGAATTTATACATAACCCAACACCTTATCCGCATTAATTTCCCCAAGATTTATCTTTCTGCAACTATTTTATCATAAAACTGAACTTTTCTACAACAAACAAGAAGCCTACCTAAAAAATAGATAGAAAAATCTATAAAACAGATATAAACATTTCTTATATATGCTAATAATCCAAAAATAATAGATAGATTGCCAAAAAATTTGCTCTATACAACTGAAACATAAAAATGATATGCTGAATACAGCAAAAGGGTAAGGGGGAGAACGCGATGAAGGGCGGACATCAACGGAAAAGTATGGTGAAACGATTTCTACGCCAGCTGGATCTTCAGGCGTTTGCCTGGATGGGCCTTGTTTACCTGATTATATTTTCTTTTATTCCCATGCTTGGCATTGTAATTGCTTTTAAAGATTACAGCATTAACACCGGCTTCGCAGGCATTCTGACAAGCGACTGGGTTGGATTGAAATATTTCCGCGAATTTGTTACCGATTACCGTTTTGGAGAACTGGTACGGAACACATTGGCTATGAGCACTCTAAAGCTGGTATTTGCCTTTCCCGTGCCAATTCTGCTGGCTATTATGATTTCTGAGGTACATAACGGCGTCTTCAAACGGGTGGTGCAGACCATCAGTTATCTTCCCAATTTTATTTCCTGGGTTCTGGTCTATGGAATCTGCAACGTTCTGCTCTCAGAGCAAAGCGGTATTCTGAATCAGCTGCTCATCGCAGCAGGGGTTATTGATAAGGGGATCCCCTTTATGACGGATCCTGATATGTTCTGGGGACTGTCTGTCGTCATGGCTATTTGGAAGAATTCCGGCTGGTGGGCGATTATCTTTCTCTCTGCTATTTCCAGCATTGATCCCAACCTTTACGAGGCGGCTATGTGCGACGGCGCAGGAAGACTGCAGCGAATTTGGCATGTCACTCTTCCAGGAATTAAGGGTGCCGTCGTTACCGTTCTGATTCTTTCCATTGGCAGCTTTTTGGGGGGCGGTATGGTGGGCTCTAATTTTGAGCAAAGCTTCCTTATGGGGAACAACATGAATAACTCCGCTTCTGAAATTATTCAGACTTACGCATTTAAAATGGGAATGGCCGAAGGAAGATTTTCTTATGCTACCGCCGTAGACCTCATACAGTCTCTCATCTCTATCACTCTGATTTTGGTAAGCAACCGGATCGTAAAAAAGATCAGCGGTGAGGGGATTTTTTAAAATTCCGAGTAATAGGGGGATCGCCATGAAACGCACTTGGGAAGACAGACTGTTCGATGCTGTCAATTATACGCTTCTGACCCTTTTGGCCATTACCATGCTGTACCCATTTTACTACACTGTGGTTTGCTCCTTTAACGACGGAATGGATTTAATGCGGGGGGGCGTTTACCTGTGGCCGCGAAAATTTACGCTGGCAAATTATGCCGAGTTCCTTTCTGACGAAAGCTGGCAGATTGCTTTTGTGGTTTCTGCCCTGCGCACTGTCATCGGTACGGCGGCCACTATGCTGTTTACCTGCCTGTTCAGCTATGGGCTTTCCAGAAAAAACCTGATGTTCCGCAAGGGCTATCGGTTTCTGGTGGTGTTCACTATGTATTTTTCTGGCGGCATCATTCCATTCTACATTTTGCTGCGAAATTTAAACCTTCTCAATACCTTTTGGGTGTATATTGCTCCATCTCTTCTAAGCAGCTTCTTTGCCATTATCGGCATCAATTTCTTTTCCAACATTCCCGAATCCATGCTGGAAGCAGCGCGGATTGACGGCTCCAGTGAGATTGGCGTTTTCTGGAGGATTGTCATTCCCACTTCTGTCCCCTTTCTGGCTACCCTGGGTTTGTTTACCGCAGTAGGTCAGTGGAACAGTTGGCTGGATTCGGCTTACTATGTACGCGACAATTCTCTTCGCACCCTTTCTTACAAAATGATGTCCATCATCAACAACACTGTAAGTGCCTCCAGCGTATCATCCGGCTCATCCTCTTCCACCGCCCAAAGCACCACTAGTTTTACTATTCAAGCCACCGCCATGGTGATTTCCATGCTTCCCATTATTTGCGTTTACCCTTTCCTGCAAAAGTATTTTGTACAGGGAATGATGCTGGGGTCTGTAAAAGAATAAACCCGGCTTCTTCTACGCCATAAAAACCGATATTTGCCTAAATGGCAGCAAAAAAGGAGGAGAATATGAGAAAAACAGAAAAATGGACCGCTATGCTTCTGGCAGCCGTTTTGGCAGCCATACCCCTTTCCGCCTGCCAAACCACCGGAGGAGAATCTTCCAGCCCAGGCGCGGCGTCTGCCGCTGCAGAGAGTCAGGCGCAGGAACCGGCCGGGGAAGAGCCCGCTGGAGAACGTCCTACACTTACACTTTTTGTAGATGAAACCTGGTGGGCTTACGACAAATGGGAGGGCGCTATCCCCGAAGCATTCTCTGAACTGGCTGACGTTACGATAGACGCTTCCCGCGCGGTAGACGGCAATCAGCTGCAGCTGATGGTTGCCTCCGGCGATCTGCCGGATCTTGTGTGCAGTGGTAACAAGCAGCGCAT
>CAMLYL010000129.1 GCA_946491665.1 uncultured Lachnospiraceae bacterium
TGTCACCGAACAGCTGGGTGATCAGCTTAGCGTAAGGAGTCTCGCCGCAGCCTGCACATGCGCCTGAGAACTCAAGCAGCGGCTGCTTGAACTGGGATCCCTTTACGGTATTCTCTTTAAACTTCTCCAGAACATCCTTCTTCTGAGGAAGCGCTGTCGCATAATCAAAGTATGCCTGTTCGCCGAGGTTCTCCTCGAAGCTCTGCATTGTAATAGCCTGAACCTTATCCGGGCAGACATTTACACAGGAACCGCATCCTGTACAGTCATAAGCGGAAATGGCGATCGCGAACTTATACTGAGGCATGCCTGTCATGTTCTTATATGTCATTCCTTCCGGAGCTGCCGCAGCCTCCTCCTCAGTCATAACAACCGGACGGATACATGCGTGCGGGCAGACATAGGAACACTGGTTACACTGGATACATTTATCAACATTCCATACCGGAACGTCAACTGCAACGCCGCGCTTCTCATACGCAGAAGTACCGGAAGGCGTATTGCCGATCATATAGTCAGTAAACGCAGATACCGGAAGTGTATTGCCCATCTGAGCGTTGATCTTCTTCTGAACGTTGTTTACGAAATCAACTGCATCCTGACGTGCACCGGTAGCCTTTGCACCTGTGATATCCTCATCAGCAGCATTCTTCCAGCTCTCCGGAACCTCAATCTTCACGAAGGAAGTTGCGCCTGCATCGATGGCGTCGTAGTTCATCTGAACTACCTTGTCACCCTTCTTTCCATAAGAAGCCTTGGCTGCTGCCTTCATCAGTCTGTTGGCATCCTCTGCAGGAATTACCTTGGACAGTGTAAAGAACGCAGACTGCAGTACGGTGTTGATACGTCCGCCCAGTCCGATCTCCTTACCGATCTTGATACCGTCAATAGTATAGAACTGAATATCGTTCTCGGCAATATAACGCTTTACCTGTCCGGGAAGATGCTGCTCTAACTGCTCCATATCCCAGGAACAGTTCAGAAGGAAGGTACCGCCCGGAACCAGATCCTGAACCATGTTGTACTTGCGGATATATGCCGGACAGTGGCATGCCACAAAGTTTGCCTTGGAAATCAGGTAAGTGGAACGGATCGGGTCTTTTCCGAAACGCAGGTGGGAAATCGTAACACCGCCGGATTTCTTGGAATCATAATCAAAGTATGCCTGTGCATACATATCTGTATTGTCACCGATAATCTTGATGGAGTTCTTATTTGCTCCTACAGTACCGTCAGCGCCCAGTCCCCAGAACTTGCAGTTGATTGTGGACTCGGGAGTAGTAACCGGATTCTCTGTCACATCAAGGGAAAGATTGGTCACATCATCAACGATACCGATGGTAAATCTCTCTTTCTCATCATTGTGGTAAACAGCGATAATCTGTCCCGGTGTAGTATCCTTGGAACCAAGACCGTAACGTCCCGAGTAAACCGGAACTGCATCAAACTTGCTGTTCTTTAATGCAGCAACCACATCCAGATACAGCGGCTCACCCATAGCTCCGGGCTCTTTGGTACGGTCAAGAACATACAGTTTCTTTACAGTATCCGGGATTGCGTCAATCAGAGCCTGTGCGGAGAACGGTCTGTACAGACGAACCTTTACAAGACCTACCTTCTCACCCTTGGATGCCAGGTAATCGATGGTCTCATCAATTGTCTCACAGACAGAACCCATAGCGATAATTACCTTCTCTGCATCCGGTGCGCCATAATAATTGAAAAGTTTATAATTTGTGCCGATCTTGGCGTTTACCTTGTCCATATACTCCTGAACAATTGCCGGCATATCATCATAAGCCACGTTGCATGACTCTCTTGCCTGGAAGAAAATGTCCGGATTCTGAGCGGAACCCATCTCACAGGGATGATTCGGATTCAGCGCGGAATTACGGAACTCCTGGATCGCATCCAGATCAACCAGATCCTTCAGTTCATCATAATCCCATGTCTCGATCTTCTGGATCTCATGGGATGTACGGAATCCGTCAAAGAAATTGATAAAAGGAAGTCTTCCCTTGATTGCAGCGCAGTGTGCAACCGGAGTCAGGTCCATAACCTCCTGCACGCTGGACTCACAGAGCATTGCAACACCAGTCTGACGACATGCGTAAACATCGGAATGATCTCCGAAGATACACAGTGCATGAGTAGAAAGTGTACGGGCAGATACATTAAATACGCCCGGCAGTCTCTCACCCGCTACTTTATAAAGATTGGGGATCATAAGCAGAAGACCCTGGGAAGCTGTGTAAGTAGTAGTCAGGGCGCCTGCTGCCAGGGAACCGTGAACGGCGCCTGCCGCACCAGCCTCGGACTGCATCTCTGTGATCTTCACAGTCTGTCCGAAGATATTTTTTCTGCCTGCTGTCGCCCATTCATCAGAAGCCTCTGCCATTACAGATGAAGGGGTGATCGGATAGATAGCCGCAACATCAGAATACGCATATGACACATGCGCTGCTGCATGGTTTCCATCCATAGTTTTCATAGAACGTTTCATATCCATTCCTCCTCAATGTTAATTGAAAACTAAAGAACATCTTCGTTAATAGATTAACAATGCTTTAATCATTATCGTACAAATGACGGTAAAAGGCAAGAAATCCAATGCGAAAAATTGCACTTTTTACAATACACCTCAGCACTGTTTTTTGGTGTACCTGTCTATTGTACCCGAAAATAAACAAGAAAACAACCACAATCAGTGAAAAACTTCGTCTGTTTTTTAACTATCAATCTTTCGATCTCCTGCCGTATTTTATCAGTTCCGAATTCATACTATCATAAGAATTTTTTTACAATTATTTCAAATCCTCCGCACAGGTTATTCACATTTTTCCAGTACACTGATAACCAGAAAACAAAGAAGTCCTCCGTTGTTTGAGGGACGCCTGGACGGCGGATGAGGCTTCGCCAAAAAATAATCCGGACAGAATCCGGTTCACATATATTCCTAAATCTTTTTCATATACTTCCTTTTAAATAATTGCCCTCTGCAGATAATTCTGAAACAGATATCCGCGGAGGGCAATGTATTTTCCGGATATTCAATTATAATCTGAATGCCGCCTTATCACCCCGGCATCACAAATCAGGGCGTCAGACTATAAGTTTCCTCCAACAGAGTTTCCGCGGCATTTCCCGCATCATCTGTTGTGCACAGATGAAATCTGAACTCCAGCGTTTCTACATCTGTGATTCCGTTTTCTTTCAGATCTTCTCCGTCAAATTCCATAGGCAGATAACTGCTGGCTCCTGCCGGGATATAAACATAAGATCCATACCCGTAAGGGAAACTGGTTATCATATATCCATTCAGGGAGTTTTCATCCAGCTTGAAAGCAAGCGCACGATCTGATTTGTTCTGCATATAGAGAGTGGCCGTGAAATCTCCCTTTTCTTCATCCGTCTCATAGCCGACTGCCGTAAGCGTCACGTCTGCCGTATCTGCCAGAACAACATCTTCAGCAAGGCTTTCCCTGACATAGACTGCTGCATTCTCCTGTCCGTGAGGATAAATATGTACCGTTCCCTCCCCTGCCAGATTATTCTCAAGATCGTAACTGCCATAATCTGTGACACTGAATGTCATCATAATATCTGTAAAATCCATAACGCCGATCTCTTCAAATACTTCCGTATCAATTACCACACTATCACTCTCTACAGTTCCCGGCGCAGCATCTTCGATTCTCGGCAGACCCTGGGAAGGAAGTCCCAGTTCCCGGAAATCCGGATCATACATCAGTCCTTCTGCGGAAATTTCATCCAGCCAGAGAGAAAGTGTATGATCTGCAGAAGTATTCTCCAGTTCCACCCTTTATGTAAATCGGCTTTTATAAGTTTTCGATCTGCTCATATTTATTTACTCGATAACGAAATGTAGACATTGGCATCCCACATGCATCTGCCGCTGCCAGCCCGGTAATTTCTCCGTTTTTCCACTGTTGATAAATATCAGTAAAATTTTCAGGCAATGCTCCGGGCGGTCTTCCAAACTTTACGCCTCTTGCTTTTGCAACCGCAATTCCTTCCGCCTGCCTCTGGCGAATATTTGCACGCTCATTTTCCGCAACAAAGGACAGAATCTGCAGCACAATATCACTGAGGAAAGTGCCAATCAGATCCTTGCCCTGCCGGGTATCCAGCAGAGGCATATCCAGCACAACAATATCAACCTCTTTTTCCTTCGTCAAAATTCTCCACTGCTCCAGGATTTCCATATAATTGCGTCCCAGACGATCGATGCTCTTAATATAAAGAACATCATCCTTTTTCAACTTCCGGAGCATCTTCTGATACTGGGGACGTTCAAAATCTTTGCCAGTCTGCTTATCCACATAAATTTCCCGGAAAAACACAGCTTCTTTCCGTAAAGCAAGCATCTGACGTTCTTCGTTCTGATCCCTTGTGCTGACTCTCACATACCCATAATTATTACTCATTTTCATCCTCCTGATCTCAAACAGAAAATATTTTGCTTCTAAGAAAATGATATATGATTTCAGCAGAAACGGGCTACTGGCAAATATATCAGCAAACATCAGGGCTTCTGATATATCTGGAAAGAAAAAAGACCTCTGTTGTCCAGAGGCCCCATTCTCTTTGTACGCATTCTGCGATCCGGCTTTATTTCAGTCTTTTCACATCTTCCAGATAAACGGAAACTTCCCCGCACTCCGGACAGATCGCCACCTTTGGCTTTCCCAGCCTTCCGCCAAACAGTTTGCCTTCATCAGAAGACAGGATAACTCCATATCCGGCGCCTTCCACTCTGATATCACAGTTTTCCCGCATTTTACTGCCGCACCGTATACACTTTCTCATTTCTCCACCTCCGGTTAATACTAAAACTTCTTATACATACCTTCTTTTCAATAAAAAAACAGACAACACATAAGAAACAGCGGCTAACACCAGCACACCTGCAAATCCGCATACAAAAAATACATAAAAATGACTTCCAACCGCTTCCAATATGCCATGATCTGCGAATTTCGCCCATACTCCCGCTGCGATCACCAGAATCAGTAAAACAAACATCACCGCAAATCCTGCGTTCACTCCCAGCCAGTAGTTTGATGGAAGAATAAAAGACAAGAACAACAGAACCACCCAAAAGGAAGCTGCTGACAAAAACAGGTAATATCCAAAATCATATGTCCGGAAACAGAGATATGAAATTACATTTACCGCCAGAGCTGCGCAGAATCCGCACAGTGCGGAAATCCCCGCAAACATATAACGGCTGCCGACGATCTGTTTTTTGGAAACAGGCAGTGCCGCAGCATACTTTCCCCATTTCCACTGTTCATCACAGTTTGTCAGAATAATCAGCATGGAAGCCGCTTCCAGCGGGATCAGCAGAAAATTGATAAAAATGGTTCCTGTATCCTTCAGAACAGCCAGCAGCACGGCAATAATAACCACATCCATAACCAGACGGGCTGTCCCATACTTTTTCTTTAATAACTGCCCCACAGCTTACCACCCCATAATTGTCGATCAGTTCATCCTTCTCATGAGTAAAAACCAGTTTTCCCTTATGAAGAAAGGTGACATAATCCGCCACTTTTTCCAGATCACTGATGATATGGGAAGACACCAGCACCGAATGACTTTCATCCTGGACAAAATCCAGCAGCATATCCAGAACATCATCCCTGATTACCGGGTCAAGTCCACCGGTAGCCTCATCCATATTATTTTCCGGATTTGCTTACTCCCCGCTCTTATTCCGATGCATCAGACAGTAAATGTTTGATACTGGCCCGAACAGCAGCTTCGTCCCTCTCCTGCCAGCTCGAATCCGGATCATTCTTGAGTTTCCGTGAATTGTAATAAAAAGATGAGTATGTCTTTCTAAAGTACC
>CAMLYL010000130.1 GCA_946491665.1 uncultured Lachnospiraceae bacterium
CAAAATATGGACGAAACAACACGGAAAAGCACCAGATATATCTCATTTTCCGACCCTGGCACACTAGGAGACAAAGTACTCCACCGCGTTATTTGGGAAAAATTCCTTAAACTCCCCGTAGAGCTGCGCCGCCAGGGTTTTATTGTGGGCGATAATAAGCGTCGGTTTATTTAACTGCTGAATGACATTTGCCATGGTAAAGGTTTTGCCGGAGCCGGTGACTCCCAAAAGGGTCTCGCACTGATTGCCTTCCCGGAAGCCTTTGACCAGGTCGGCGATGGCCTGGGGCTGGTCGCCGGTGGGGGCATATTCTGATACTAATTCAAAATGATCCATATTTTTACTGTTCCTCCAGTACTTCCAGAGCTTTTTCCAGCTGCGCGTCCCCGCTGTCTCCTTCCGGCCGGTCAATCTCCACATCCGGGGCTATGCCTGTGCCGTGAATATTATTTCCCTTGGGGGTAAAATAATGGGACACTGTCAGTTTCAGAACGCTTCCGTCGGACAGCTGAAACAGATCCTGCACGATTCCCTTGCCGAAGGTTTTTGTGCCCACCAAGGTGCCGATCCCGTAATCCTTGACTGCTCCGGCGAAAATTTCCGAAGCACTGGCACTGCTTTCATTGACCAGCACTGCCAGAGGCATCTGGATCGGCGTCTCCCCTTCGCAGAGTTCCTCATTCCGGCTGCCGTTCTTATCCTCTGTGTACACGATGATGCCTTCCGGAAGGATCTGCCGCAGAGTATCACAGACGGCGCTCACCAGACCTCCGGGATTGTCCCGAAGGTCAATAATCAGTTTTTGCATTCCCTGCCCGTTCAGTGTCTCGTAGGCTTCGGAGAACTGCTCCGAGGTAACCCCGGTAAACTCTGTAATCTGAATATAGCCCACCTGCTGATCCAGCATCCGGCTGTTCACCGATACCATCTCCACCATGCCGATTTCTACAGTAATGTCCTGCGCCGCGCCTCCGTTTCGGACTACTGACAGAACCACCTGATCCGCGCCGCTGCCGATCTGTTCTACCACCTCCGAAGTGGTCATTCCCTCCGTACTGACTCCATTCACAGCGGTGACGCAGTCTCCTTCCTGAATCCCCGCCGCTGCCGCCGGGGAATCCTGCACACAGCTCTGGATATATATTTTTCCGTCCTCACTGTTCTGTACAATGGTAATGCCGATTCCTGTATAACTTCCCTCCTGAGTTTTCTGCAGTTCCTCATACTGCTCCCTGGTATAATAAACAGAATATGGATCCTCCAGGCCGGCCACCATGCCCAGGTACATGTAATCCGTCTGTTTCTGCTGATCGATCTCTCCCAGATAATTTCTCTCTATGATCCGCTGGATCTCCTTCACCTTCTTCTGCGCCCCCAGGCTGTCCGGACGGCTGGGGGACTCAGCCTGGAAAGGAAGATACATAAACAGAAAATATACGGCCGCGAATATCAAAAAAGCAGCCGCGATCCCCGACAGAAAATATTTAACCCGTAATTTTACACTTCCGCCTTCTTCCATTCTATCACTCCTATCTGCTGATTTCTGTCTTCCGTGCCGACAGGGGACGGAGGTATGTCCCCCGTCCCCTGCGTTTTTCTCTTATACTTTCAAATGTTTTCGGATCGTAACCATACTGCCCACAAAACCGATTCCCATTCCCAGGATAATGCCTGCCGGCAGCAGCACACGGAAAATATTATTCACCGGGATCAGCCCGTTCATAAACTCATTCAAAATGCTGAACCGCGCTAAAATATACTGCACTGCCTGATTATACAGAAAATACAGAAGGGTCAGCGGAATCACCGCTCCCACCAGGCCGATGAGAATACCCTCCAGAATAAACGGCAGCCGCACAAAAGCGTTGGTAGCTCCGATCAGCTTCATAATTCCGATTTCTTCCTTGCGGACAGAAATTCCCATGGCAACCGTGTTGCTGATCAGGAAGACAGAAACCACCAGCAAAATGGCGATAATCACTACAGAGACAATACTGATCAGGCGATTGACCATAGAAAGCGTAATGGATGCCTGCTCGGAGCGGTTCACTTCCCTGACTCCCTCAAGGCCTTCGATATATTCTACCATCTGGCTCTGATTTTCCACCGCGTTTACATAAACTTCGTAATGAGCGGAATTGGCAAGAGGATTATCGGCCACCATGCTTTCCCGGAAGTCCTCTCCCGCCTCCTCGTAGCCTTCAAAATAATCCGCCGCGAACTCATCCCAGGCTTCCGGAGCGGAAACATATCTGCACTCCGTCACCAGATCAGTCCTGCTCCGGATCTGCTCGCCGATGGCGTTGATAGAGGCCTGATCCAGATTTTCCTCAAAAAAGACCGTGATGCCTACATTGCTCTCCACATTTCTAACCAGATAGGTAAAATTCATAACCAGCGCGAAAAACAGTCCGAAAAGGAAAATACAGGCGCTCATGGTTGCCACAGAAGCCAATGAAAACATTTTATTGCGGAATATGTTTTTAATTCCCTGTCTCGCGCTGTATCCTACTGTACTAATCCTCAACGTAGACACCTTCTTTTTCGTCGCTGATAATGACGCCTTTCCGCAGCCGGATCACGCGTTTTCTCATGGCATTCACGATCTCCCGGTTGTGTGTTACCACCAGCACGGTGGTTCCTCTCGCGTTGATTTCTTCCAGCAGCTTCATGATCTCCGCGGAATTTTTGGGATCCAGATTACCGGTGGGCTCATCTGCCAGCAGGATCTCCGGCCGGTTCACCAACGCCCTGGCCAGAGCTACTCTCTGCTGTTCTCCTCCGGAAAGTTCCTTGGGCCTGGACCGGTATTTTCCTGCCAGACCTACCAGGGTAAGCACCTCCGGCACCCGCTTCTTGATTACCCGGTTGGGTTTTTCGATTACTCTCTGGGCAAACGCAACATTCTCATAAACATTTCTGTCCTTCAAAAGGCGGAAGTCCTGGAATACTACGCCAACTCCCCGGCGGTATTTCGATATTTTCCGTCTTGGCAGCTTGTTCAGCGCCTGATTATTGACCCGGATGGTTCCCGATGTGGGGTCCAGTTCTTTCAGAAGCAGCTTGATCAGCGTAGATTTCCCTGAACCGCTGTTGCCAACCACAAAAACGAATTCCCCCTTATCAATGTGCAAGGATATGTTGTTGATCGCCGGCTGGCTTTTTCCATCATACCGCTTACTGACACTGTCTAAAGTTATCATTCTATTCCTCCCGTAGATTTTGCAAAGTCTCCTGAAACTTAGTAATCAAGAGTCTCCATGTATTTCATATACCTTACGACCATCAGGGCAATTTTGAAGGTAATGGCGTCCTCAAACACCCTCAGGTCCAGGCCGGTGCTCTTCTGGAGCTTATCCAGCCGGTATACAAGCGTATTCCGATGAATGTACAGCTGTCTTGATGTCTCTGATACATTCAGGTTGTTTTCAAAAAACTTATTGATGGTAGTCAGCGTCTCCGTGTCAAAATCATCCGGAGACTTATTCTCAAAGATTTCCTTGATGAACATTTTGCACAGAGGGATGGGAAGCTGATAGATCAGCCGTCCGATCCCCAGAGAACTGTAGGCGATGATGTCTCTGTCGTCAAAAAAGATCTTTCCTACATCCAGGGCCATTCTGGCTTCTTTATAGGAGCGGGATACCTCCTTCAGTTCTCTGACTATGGTGCCGTAGGCAATGTGGGTCATATTCTCTTCGTTTCTTCCCACAACGTCCAGAACTTCCGCGGCAATTTTGTTCGCCTGGGTATAATCCTCCCCGGGAGCCAGTTCCTTGACAATGATGATGCTCTTCTCATCCACCGCCGTGATAAAATCCCCCGATTTGCTTCCAAAAAGATTTTTTATATTTTCCAGTGTGCCCTGGTCTCTGTCCGGGCTTGCCTCCAGAATAAATACAACCCGTCTTGCTTCAATATCAATATGAAGCTTTTTGGCCCGGTTGTAGATGTCCACCAGCAGCAGGTTATCCAGCAGCAGGTTCTTAATAAAATTATCCTTGTCAAACCTCTCCTTATAAGCTGTCAAAAGGCTCTGCAGCTGAAAGGCAGCCATTTTCCCTACCAGATAGGTTTCGTCGCTGTCTCCCTTGGCAACAAATATGTACTCCAGCTGATGCTCGTCATAGACCTTAAAAAACTGATAATTTTTAATTGTCTGAGAATCTGCCGGCGACTGCGCGAAAGCCGCTGCCTCCTCCCCGGCAATTTCAGATTCCGGGAAAGTAGAAACCAGGACTTTCCCCTCCACATCCAACACTCCCATATCCACCTTGGATATATTTTTTAACCCTTCCATCGTGTTCTGCAGTATCTGGTTTGATATCATTTTGTATCCCTTCCTCAATCATATAGTCCGCCCAAATTTACATATTGCTGTACCCTTAAACAAATTACCTCTCTTATTTTAATACAAAATGCACAAAAAGTGAAGTGAAAAATATAGGTTCTTCCTTACCGGCCTTTTCTATTCGCCCTTATCTCCTTTAAATTTCGCTGCCAGTCTGCGGAACGTAGTCTTTTTCAACAGGGTATTCCACCAGCTTACTTTCAGGCCCGCCTCGTTCTGTATATCCGGATGTTCCCCCAGTCCCAGCCAGATTTTTCCATTGATCTTCTGCCGGTGTTCCATGAGAAAGCGGTCCTGCCGGATTCCCTGCAGGCCGCTGACAATCACATCCGGTGAAAAACTGTTCAGTTCATTGATCATACTGTCCGCGGAAAATTCTTCTCCGGCTACATCCGCAGCGCTGCCCGCGATCTGGATGCCCGGATACGTTTCCTGGAGATACTTTTCCAGAGCCTCTACTTCTTCCCGGCTCTCCCCCAGCAGAAACACTCTCAGCCCCTGATTGATCAGGTACCAGAACATCCGGGCAGGAAACTCATTTTCCGCCACCTCGTCATACACCTGTCCGGAAGTGATCCCTACTGCCTCCAGAATTTCTTTTTCACTGATCACGCTCATATCCAGATTTTCCAGATATCTTTTCCAGTCAGGTTCTTTTTCCGCCAGAAGAAGCGTATTCATGGTAATGATGCCGATGGAATCCAGCCTGTCATTCTCTATGAATTCCGCCAGCCGCTCCATCTCCTGCTCCACGTTTAAATAGTCCAGACGGATCCCCAGGACTTCTATTTTATCGCACATATTACTCCCATCCCGTTTTGCGTGAATAGCAATAGTATAGCAGAACCTTCTGCAGAATGCAACCTTAACAAAACCCGCCGCTGTCACCGGCCGGGCGGGAAAGCCCATGCCGCCGGCAGAACGGTTCCGCCGGCGGCATAAAAGATGGCTGTATTCTCTTTTTCCGTCACACCTCAAAAAGCAGATCGCCGTAGGAAGGCATGGGCCACATTTCCTTATCCACCAGCATTTCCAGTTCATCCACCGGCTCTCTCAAAGCTTCCATGGCCGGAACTACCTGATCGTGATAAAATTCCGCTCTTCCCTTTCCTTCCGGAAGCGCGCAGGCTTTCTGCTCGATTTTTCTCAGTTCTTCCAGCGCGTTCTGGGTTTTGGTCAGAAGTGAACTGGTCTGCTCCAGAATCTTTTTCTGGACGGTCACTTCCTCGATTCCCGCCTGGCGGATTTTGACAATGGAGTCAGCCAGCCTGGTGCTGTAATGGATCACCGCCGGTATAATCTGCTTCGTAGCCATGTCGATCATGGTCTTTGCTTCAATATTCACGGTCTTCGCGTAGTTCTCGTATTTGATTTCCACTCTGGATTCCAGCTCTGATCTGGTAAATACTCCGAACTTTTCAAACACACGGACGCTCTTTTCCGAGAGCAGTTCCGGAATCGCCGCCACCAGGGAACGGATATTGG
>CAMLYL010000131.1 GCA_946491665.1 uncultured Lachnospiraceae bacterium
CAAGCGGTTAAGACGTCGCCCTCTCACGGCGAAAACAGGGGTTCGATTCCCCTACAGACTGTTCTGTTTTTTTATAAAACAGCCCAACCCTAGAAAATGGAGCTGATGTGCTATTACAGCACTCAGCTCCATTTTTTGCGTATCGGACAGTTTCTGTGTTTCCCCCTGCAGTTCAGCATAAAAACTATGGAACAGTTTTTTAAAGAGAATCTGTAAAAAGACGTGGTTATAATTCCGTCATAATTTTTAAGAGCTTATCCAGTGCAGAATTCGCAGTCTGTCTGTGGTAGAAGAGACCGAAGGAAATTTCTGTATCATCTTCATAGGGGACAGTGCGGAAATCCGGGGATTTTAATGTCAGAAGATCCGGCAGAATGGAAATGCCCATGCCCGATGCGATCATGCAGTGGGCGATTTCTATGGTGTCACAGTAAAGTACCCTGTCGGCCGGGTGCTGCTGCAGAATCCGCTGTTGGAAAGCCGCGGTGGACAGAGGCGCATTTAACGGGTTGCACGCGATAATTGTGTCGTTTTCCAGATCTGCCAGTGATATTATCCTGCCGGCGGACAGCGGATGGCCGGAGGGGAGGACGCAGGACAGGTGATCCTTTTTCAGTTCCAGGAACTGGATGCTCGCCATTTTGGTCATGTTTTCTTTGTAATAAAACATGGCATCCAGTTTGTCCTCCCGGAAGAGGTTGGAGATAACTTTATAACCATATACCTGGATCTGGGGCTGAATCTCCGGGTAAAGCTCATGGTATTTCTTTAGAAACGGTGACAGGTAAAACAGCAGAATGTCGCTGCTGAGACCGATGGAAAGTGTGTCAAGATGATTGTTATGCTTTCTGACACGGCTGACGGCAAGTTCGGATTTCTGAACCAGGTCCTTCGCGTCTTTGTAGAAAGACATTCCGGCCTGGGTCAGTTCCACATGACGGGTGGAACGGATAAACAGCGAAACGCCAAGCTCCCGTTCCAGCGTGCTGATCTGTTTTGTTACGGCGGGCTGGGATATATATAATGCCTCTGCGGCTCTGGCAAAGCTGAGATTTTCGGCTACCAGAATAAAGCATTTCAGATTCTCGATATTCATATGATGTGTTCTCCTGTGCAGAAATTGTTGTGAATTATCATAGCACTTCCGGCGGCTGATGTAAAACCGGTATTGATAACTTTTGGTTTTTAATAATAATTTTTTTTCAATTCACGCCTGAAAGTCAAACTGATATATTTATAACTCAGAGCACACTAATTGAAAAAGAAGGGAGGACTGCGCGACCGGAATGATGCTGTGCAGTCTGTGTGAATATGGAAAAAATATGGAATAAGAAATTTGTTTTATTGTTTATTACAAACCTGTTGATGATGGCTACTTTTTATGCGGCCGTTCCGATTCTGCCGATTTACTGTCAGCAGATCGGCATTACAGGATCGAGAATCGGTATTGTTCTGACTGCCATGTCTGTAACCACTGTTATATTCCGGCCGGTGGCAGGGTATATCCTGGATAATTTTAACCGATATCATGTTTATATGCTGTTTCTGGCGCTGTTCTGCCTGCCGTTTCTGGGATTCCCGCTGCTGTCGTTTTTCGGGGCGCTGGTAGCGCTGCGGCTGTATATGGGGGTGGTATATTCTGTATGTGGTTCCGCAACAACCACGCTGGCGGGAGATGTGCTCCCGGAGAGTAAAGTGCGTGTGGGCGTGAACCGGTTTGCGCTGACGATTTCACTGGGAATGGCGGCAGGTCCTTTTATCGGGATTCAGGTGCAGAATCATATGAGTAGCAGGGCTTCTTTTTTCGTACTGTTTTTCATGACTCTTGCCGCGCTGATCTGTGTTTCATTCTGCCGGATTCAGTATCCGAAGGTAAAACGGAAAAAATTTGTTCTGAGACAGGCTTTTTATAAGCCGGCGCTGCCTTTTATGTTCAATATGATGTTTATTATGATTCCCTTCGGAGCAGTGATCGCCTACTCATCCATATTTGCGCAGGAAAAAGGCCTCTCGGCAGCAACGCCGTATTTTTATATTTTTCTGGTGGCAGGAATGCTGATTTCCAAATTTTCCACTCAGAAAATGATTGACGCAGGGAAGCATAAAGTGCTGGTGGTTATCAGTCTGGCAGTGCTGCTGATTACTATGGCAAGTTATTTCTTTATGTCCACAGCGGTTCATCTGCTGCTTGCGGGATTCCTTCTGGGGCTTGGATATGGTATTCTGCAGCCTCTGTTCCAGTCCTTTGTGACGGGTACCGCTCCCGCCCAAAAGCGCGGAACCGCAAATGCCACTTACCTGTTATCGTATGATATCGGAATCGGAATCGGTTCTTTTATTATGGGAATGTTCCAGGAGAGTATCGGTCTGTCAACCGGCTTTGCGCTGACGGCGCTGGCTTATCTGATCGGCGGCCTTATCTATGCTTTTTATGTGGAAGGGTATTATACAAAACTTCTGAAATCCATGGGGAAGTGATTATACACAGGCGCATTTGAATTGGAATAGCCTGATTTCTCTCAATAAATATATTTTTTGACTTGGGAATACCGGACGCCCTCTTTGGGGAGTCCGGTATTTTCTGCGGCAGACATGCCTTTTTATTATTTTGTGTCGCAGCCAAAAGCGGGATTGACGGCATAGAAGTTTTTCGAGTTCAGTCTTTCTGTGGCTATCCGCAGCCCTTCACCGAAACGGGAAGATTCGGGTAAAAAAGATCCCGGAAAATGTCCGGACAAAAGCGAACGCAGATCAGATTTTCCAGAAAATGCTGATTTTTCCGTCTGCTGCAGTGATTTCCCGGATCAGAATATCTGCAACTGTTTTCCTGTCTTCAAAATCCATTTTTTTCCATATTTCTGTATGGGCTGTAATGTAATGGCCGGAACCGGGATCCGGAGAATTTAAGAGGGTGAGATTTTTCTGCATCAGCCGGTGTTTTTCCGTGTCCAGCAGTTCGATGCGGCTGCTGAGATGTTCTGTGACAGCCTGGCTTCCACGTCCAATCTGGGAAATCAGATTCCGGATTTCTTCTTCGATTTCGGCAATGCGGATTTTGTTTTCATTGATACATGGATTCCGATACATGTTTTCTCCCGTTAGGAACCGGAATTCTCCGAGCGCTTTCTGAATGGCGTTTTCTATATATGCTTCCAGCACGTCTGCATATATGGTGCCTCCTGTTCTCCTGCATTTTCTTTTTCCGGGGAGAGAAGTGGAGCACACAAAGTAGCGTCCGCGGCGGGTATCAGCCTTTACAATGGTCAGACTGTGACCGCAGCATCCGCATTTTAACTTTCCTGCAAGCCAGGAATGTTTTGCTTTGCAGGTTCTGGCAGATTTCCGGCTGCTGAGACAGCGCAGTCTGCATCTGATCCAGTCCCGGGAGGATACAATCCCTTCGTGGGGAGCGAGCACAAGTTCTCTGTCTGTGAGGTCGCTCTGTTTCCGCGGGGATGATTCGGTTCCTTTATAAAGGTAACAGGCATTCCGGCCAGTAAAATCGGATACCGGGTTTATGATTTTCGTTCCCTGGCTCCGGAAAAAATTATATACGTCAGCGTCTGCTTTCACATACACAGGGTTCCGGAGCATATCGCTGATACGGGCTGTATTCCAGGATCCGCCCCTCAGATGCAGGATTCCGTGTTCATGGAAGTGTGTTACAATATCGGACAGCGAATGGCCGGAATCTGCATACAGGGAGTACATCAGACGGATCTGCGCGGCCTCTTCCGGGACAGGGACGTACATGGAGGTTCTGATCCCGTCGATTACCGTATCTGTTTTTGAAAATCCGTAAGGGATACGTCCGCCCATATAGAAGCCGCGCCGGCAGCGGGAATAGTAGGCGTCTGTGATCCGTTTCTGAATGGTTTCCCGTTCCAGCTGCGCGAATACAATACAGATATTCAGCATGGCCCGGCCAATGGGAGTGGAGGTGTCGAAATGCTCTGTGGAAGAAACGAATTCTACATGATATTTCTGAAACAGATCAATCATGTTTTCGAAATCCAGAATAGAACGGCTGATCCGGTCAAGTTTATATACAATTACTCTGGAAATGATGCCGTTTTTTATGTCATCCATCATTTCTTCAAAGGCCGGCCGTTTCGTATTTTTGCCGCTGTATCCCCTGTCTGTATATTCTTTATATGCATTTCCGTGAGTCTCGAATCTGCAGTATTCCAGCTGGCTTTCAATGGAAATGCTATCTGTTTTTTCCACTGACTGGCGGGCGTAAAGTGCGTCATACACAGGCATGGGGATATTTTGAAAAGATTTCAAAAAGCTGATTTGAAATTGCGGCTTTTTCGGTCTCTTTTTCATCCGGGGTACGGCGGGGGCGGAGGTGAATGATACTGAACTGCATATTCTGCTGTGCTATTTTTTCCCTGCCCGTTTCATAAAAAAAGCTGTCTGTCATGAATATACCTCCCGTATTTAAGGGTATGATATATTCTATGAGAGACAGCACGTACACTATTTTATTTTACGGCACTTTTATTTTGCTGTTGAAACGATCCAGCAGCAGTGCGGCGATAATGCCGACGGCAATACAGATCAGGTTGATCACTGCAGATCGGGGATCTGTGAATCCGGAGAATGGGATTGTCATTACGGTGGCGGCAATCACAATTCCGATGATTCCGTGGAAAGCAGCAGAATAATAGTTTTCAAATAATGCATTGATGGCTTTTGACAGACAGATGACTGTGACAATGGCTCCGATACCGCCGGGAACCAGGATGCCCAGATCAAAATGTCCGATACCGTCTACAAAGGGAGTGTACAGTCCCAGCGGCATAAGCAGAGTGGAAAAACTCATACCCGGGGCAATGACACTGAGAGCCAGACAGAAACCACTGAAAAGGTACCACAGGAAATTGGGCGTTACTTCAACAGAGGTCATCTGAAGGCCGATCAGCAGGGCAAAAATGCCGATCATGCATATCATCATAACAGGAAAAGAAGCCTTGCTTCGTCCTTTTTCATTGGCTTCCCGAAACAGAGAGGGAAGCATTCCTGTAATAAGTCCGATAAATACACAGACAGAGGGATCGGGATATTTTTCCAGGAAGAAGGAAAGAATATTCGCAACTCCGAGAAAACCGATAATTCCGCCCACAATGACAGGAAGCAGCATGGGGATATGGGTTTTAAAATTCTTTATGGGATGAGATAAAAGCTCCATAATCGGTTTGTAAATGCCAAAGATTACGCCGAGAACTCCGCCGGAAATTCCGGGAAGAACTGCGCCCAGACCGATCACGATGCCCTGAAGAACGCGTATCAGCAGGTGGGAGGAGCCTGTTTTCTGGTTTTGTTTATGATTCATAAAATGTGATATTCCTTTCTGCAGATTTTCTTTATCATAGTATTACAGATCTGTAGTCTGTATTCCGACAGCGGAAAGCATATCATGAAATCAGAAAATGAGCAAGTGTTTCAGACACAGAATTTGGTACTTCCCGGTTTGCTTCACCGAAACGCTGGAAGTGTACAATCTCTCTGGCTCTCAGGAAACGGATGGGATCACAGACCTCCGGGTCCTTTACCAGACGCAGAATGTTATCATATGTGGTACGCGCCTTCTGCTCTGGGGCGACCTCGTAAAGACAACTTACAAAAATACGAGGAAGAACAGATAAACCGTCCCTACACCTAATTCCAGTGATTTAAGGGTTACGCTCATATTAAAAATTTGATAATGGACTGCCAATCTTACGCAGAGATACCGCCCAAACGAGACTACGGGCGGTAT
>CAMLYL010000132.1 GCA_946491665.1 uncultured Lachnospiraceae bacterium
ATGTCAGCTAAAGCTGACCCGAATCCCGCGCCAAGACCCGTGAGCGGGTCTTGAACTTATACCGGCGGTACTTGAAAATCTTCTCTGTATCATATATAGTAGAGGCGTTAATGTGCATATGCACAAACTTTTTCTTAGAGGAAATGTGGAGAAGAACAATGAAAACGACGAAAAAGAAGAAAAAGGCCAGAGGTCTTCATATTATTATTGTCGGATGCGGCAAGGTGGGGGCTACGCTGGTGGAGCGTCTGATTGAAGATGATCATAATATTGCTGTGATCGATCAGAATCCGGCCCGGGTGCAGCAGATTACGGATCGTTATGATGTATACGGCGTAGTTGGAAACGGAGCCAGTTTTTCGGTTCAGATGGAGGCTGGTGTAGATCAGGCGGATGTCCTGATCGCTGTAACGGCTGCAGATGAGCTGAACCTGCTCTGCTGCGTGGTGGCGAAGCAGTCCGGGCACTGTGATGTGATTGCGCGGGTACGGACGCCGGAGTACAGTGAGGAAGCAGAGTATCTGAAAAAGCAGCTGGGACTTGCCATGATTATCAACCCGGATCTGCTGGCAGCCAGAGCGATTGCACGGAATCTGTTTATGCCGACAGCTCTGTCGGTAAATTCTTTTGCCAGAGGGCAGGCGGATATGGTCCGGATCAAGCTGCCGGAGGGGAATGTTCTGACAGGAAAACAGATACGGGAACTTGGTATGGAAGAACGTCTGAATGATGTGCTGATCTGCGCTGTAGAGCGGGAGGGACAGGTTATGATCCCCAATGGTTCTTTTGTGCTGCAGGCGGGAGATGTGATTGTGTTTATCGCTCAGATCCGACACGGAAGAAATTTTTTGAAGAAAATCGGATTCCAGACGCACCAGGTGCGGAATACGCTTCTCATCGGAGGCGGGCGAACCGGCTATTACCTGGCGAAAGCGCTGCTTGACGCAGGAGTTTCCGTTAAAATTATTGAACATAATCAGGAGCGGTGTGAGGATCTGAGTGAGATTCTTTCAGATGCGGTTGTGATCAGAGGAGATGCTTCAAATGCGGATCTTCTGCAGGAGGTGGGAATTGAAACAGCGGAGTCTGTCGTGGCTCTTACCGGATTTGATGAGGAAAATATTTTGCTGACGCTTCACGCCAGAGAAGTGTCCAATGCGAAAACGATTACGAAGATTAACCGTCTGGAATTTCATCAGGTGATTGAAAATCTGGATCTGGGGAGCGTGGTATTCCCGAAATACATTACATCAGAAACGATTATTGCCTTTGTGCGGGCGAAAGTAGCTTCCCTCGGCAGCGAAATTGAAACGCTGGTGCAGCTGTTCGGGGATCAGGTGGAGGCGATTGAATTCCGGGTTGGAGAAGGCAGTCCGGTGACCGGAACTCCGCTGACCGGGTTGTCCCTGAAGGATCATATGCTGATTACCTGTATTAATCGGGGCGGCCGTATTATTATCCCCAGAGGAAATGACATGATTCAGCCTGGAGATTCCGTTATTGTTGTGACGACGCAGAAAGGAATTGACGGTATTGAGGATATTCTGGCCGGATAAAAATTCGGATAAGATCCGGATTCCGACAGTGATCTGCGGGAGAAAGTTTTGAAAAAATAGGCAGGAAGAGAAAATGAATAAGTCAATTATACGGTATATTCTGGGATGGGTGCTTGTGCTGGAAGGAATTCTTCTTCTGCTGCCCTGCCTGGTGGCGCTGATTTACCGGGAGCAGTGCGGGTGGTATTTTGTACTGGTTGCAGTCTGCAGTTTTTTTGCAGGACTCCTGGTCAAAGGGAAAAAGCCGGAACGCACGATGTTTTATATGAAAGAGGGATGTATAGCCACTGCGCTGAGCTGGATCGAGATCAGTGTGGTGGGATGTCTGCCTTTTTGTATCAGCGGAGAAATTCCCTCCTTTGTGGATGCGCTTTTTGAGATGGTGTCCGGTTTTACCACCACAGGAGCCAGTATATTAACAGATGTAGAGGCGCTTTCTTATTGTATGCTTTTCTGGAGAAGTTTTTCCCACTGGCTGGGAGGAATGGGAGTACTGGTATTTTTGCTGGCTGTTATCCGGATGACCGGCGGTTCCCATATGAATCTGATGCGTGCAGAGAGTACGGGGCCTTCTGTGGGGAAGCTGGTTCCGAAGGTGAGACATTCCGCCCGAACCCTGTATTACATTTATACAGGAATGACCATTATTATGATTATTTTGCTGCTGGCCGGCCGGATGCCGGTGTTTGACGCGCTGACTACGGCCTTTGGAACTGCCGGAACCGGAGGTTTCGGTATCAAAGCAGACAGTATGGCCAGCTATTCGCCCTATCTGCAGTGGGTAGTTGCAATTTTTATGATTTTATTTGGCGTGAACTTTAATGCGTTCTACTTTATTTTACTGAGAAAGTGGAGGCAGGCTTTCCGTATGGAGGAAGTGCGGGGCTATTTCCTGATCGTCGGAGCATCCATTGCCATTATTACAGCAAATATTTATAATACAGCGGCTACGTTTGAGCATAATCTGCGGGATGCGGCGTTTCAGGTGGCGTCGATTATCAGTACTACGGGATTTGCTACGGTGGATTTTAATCTGTGGCCTCAGACTTCCCGGCTGATCCTTGTACTGCTTATGCTCTGCGGAGCATGCGCAGGCAGTACTGCGGGCGGACTGAAGGTTTCCAGGGTGATTTTGCTGCTGAAATCTATGGTGAAGGAACTGGGATCTTACCTGCATCCCAAGAGCGTGAAAAAGATCAAAATGGACGGTAAGCCGGTGGAACATGAGGTTCTGCGGGGCGTCAACGTTTTTCTGGTCAGTTATGTGCTGATCTTCGCGGTATCAGTTTTCTGTCTGAGCTTTGAGAACTATGATATGGTGACAAACTTTACGGCGGTGGCTGCCACATTCAATAATATTGGACCGGGACTGAATCTGGTCGGACCGGCGGCAAATTTTGCGCTGTTTACGGATTTCAATAAACTGGTGCTGACTTTTGATATGCTGGCGGGGCGGCTGGAGCTGTTTCCCATGCTGCTTCTTCTTTATCCGCCCACCTGGAAAGGATTTTTTAAGCAGGGCAAAAAGCGCCGCCGAAAACTGGACTGATCTGCAAAATAAAAACTGGCTCTTGAAAAAGAGCCAGTTTTTGCGTAAAGTCCATGTAGAGTAAACAGGAGCAAGTGAAAATGGTATCACATAATAATCAGAAAAAAATTGCCGTGGTAAATGATTTTTCCGGCTTCGGGCGGTGTTCTATCGCGGTGGCGCTGCCGATTATATCGGTAATGAAAATCCAGTGCTGTCCGGTTCCGACTTCAATTTTTTCAAATCATACAGGGTTTGACAGCTTTTTCTTTGAGGACTATACTCCGAAGATGGAGCCGTATCTGGCGGAGTGGAGGAAGCTGGGACTGCATTTTGATGGAATCTGTACGGGGTTCCTGGGCTCGGAGGAGCAGATTTCCCTGGTGAAAAAGTTTCTGGAAGAGTTTGGCCGTCCCGATACAGTGGTTTTGATTGATCCTGTGATGGGTGATTATGGCAAGCCCTACCCCACCTATAATATGAAAATGTGTCGGGAGATGAAGAAGCTGGTGCAGTATGCGGATATCCTGACTCCGAATCTGACGGAAGCATGTATTCTGACCGACACGCCCTATCGGGAGAAGTGGCGGATGGCGGAGATTGAGAAGATGGCGCAGGAGCTCAGCGATATGGGACCGGAAAAGATTGTAATTACGGGGATTCCTCAGGGGAGTTTTGTGGCAAATCTCTGCTTTGAAAAGGGAAAAGATGTAATGGTGCGGCGAACCCATAAGGTAGGAACTTCGCGCTCCGGGACGGGTGATATATTTGCGGCGATTCTGGCGGCAGATGCGGTGAACGGGGTGCCTTTCGGAGATTCAGTGAAAAAGGCGTCCAGATTTATCAAGAAATGTATTATCAGTTCGATAGAAAAAGATATTCCGCTGACAGATGGAGTGTGCTTTGAGGAACATCTGGCAAAGCTTGGGAAATAATACAGGAGGAGAAATTATGGAAATTTTATATAAGGTGCACAATAATTTATATGTTAATCTGACAAACAAATGTCCATGCGCATGTACGTTCTGTCTTCGGCAGACGATGGATCGGGTAGGAGAGTCCGACAGTCTCTGGCTGGAGAGAGAGCCCTCTGCGGCAGAAGTAATTGCCGAGTTTGCAAAATGGGATATGAGTCGTTTTCAGGAGGTGGTTTTCTGCGGGTTCGGAGAGCCTACGGAAGCGCTTCCGGTGCTGCTGGAGGCCGCAAAGTATGTGAAGGAGACTTATCAGAAGACGATTCGCATCAATACAAATGGTCTGGGAAATCTGATCTGGAACCGGGATATTACGCCGGAGTTTGACGGGCTTGTGGATGTTGTATCCATCAGCTTGAATACTCCGAACGCGGAGCGGTATCATGAACTGGTGCAGTCAAAATTCGGAGACCGGTCTTTTGATGCAATGCTTGATTTTGCGGAAAAATGTACAAAGCATGTAGGTAAGGTAATTATGACCACTGTGGATACTACAATTACGAAAGCGGAGGAAGAGGAGTGCCGCAGGATCTGCGACCGGATTGGCGCGGTTTACCGTATCCGTCCGTGGGAGAGCTGACAGCTGAATGGAGGCAGACTAAAATAATCTTAAGAAAATCTTTATTGACTTTTGAGTCTGTTTTGCATAAAATTACAATCAGCAAAAGGGAGTAGCAACGCGAAGGCGTTTCGAAATCGTCAATACGGTGTCTTATATGGCGCCCGGTTAGAATTAAAACGCAAGACTTTTGTCAGACAGGATTCGTTTGACAGAAGTCTTTTTTATCTTACAGGAAACTTCGTTTCCTGTGAGATCATGAACAGATTTCGCCGGACGGCCTGTCGCAGCAAAAAAGGAAGGAGATGATAAGTATGTTGATAGGCGGGTTACTGCTGCTTCTGCTGATTGCGTTTCTGGTGTTATTCATCATTTTCGCAATTATCAAGGCTGTAATCAAAATCGGCCTGGGGCTGATGCTCGGATTTCCGATTATTGGCGCCGTTGTGATCGTGATTATAGCGGCGGCCATTATTTTATAAATTTTCGGGAATATACGGGAGAAAATCATTCGTATACTATATTTCAGGAACCAAAATAATAGGGCAGACTGCCTGAAAAAGAAAACAGGAGACAGGAAAAGTGAAAAAGGAAAAAAAGAAGAAGGAAAAGAATGGCAGGGGGCATACGGTAAAAGGTCAGAAGGCGAAGGTGGTCCGGCAGGGACGGGACGCTGTCCGGGGAATGAGAACAAAAGGAATCCTGGCAGGAGCTGTCGGTGTGGCAATCGTACTGTTCATTGCATTTTATTTTCTGCTGACGCCCATAAACCTGCATGCGGTGAATTTCTGGGTGCTGCTGTTTGTGGCAGCCGCTGTTTTTGCAGTGCTGTATAATCTGGTGTTTCGGATCGGATGTGCCGCAGAGGGACTGGGACAGTCCGGAGAGGAGATGTATGAATATCAGAAGGTGTCTTCCCGGGGAATGAAGCTGTTTGTGATTCCGGGTCTGATTCTTGCGGCAGTGATAGTGATCGGAATTTCCGGAGCAAAAATGTTTCATGCTGCTGCCTACTCGTCTGTGCTTCAGATAGAGGACGCGGTGTTTGAGGAGGATCTGGCGGAAACGCTGAGCACGGATTCCATTGCATTGATGGATACTCAGTCGGCGCAGATGCTGGGGGACCGGGAAATCGG
>CAMLYL010000133.1 GCA_946491665.1 uncultured Lachnospiraceae bacterium
AATGGAAATGCTGTGGGTCAATGCAAGGGACAGGGAGGAGGTTCTGAAAAAAGCAGGACTTCCCACAGAACATGAAGTATTGATTAATTATGCGTGCAATGCGGCGATGAATGGTCCGTCTCCGAAAATCCGGGAGGAATTTTATAAGAAAATACCTTTTGTGGTAGATTGTGATATTTATTCCAACGAATTTAATGAGGGTTTTGCGGATATTCTGCTGCCGGATGCATGTTATCTGGAGAGAGACGACTGGATGGGAATTCAGCACAGTTACCATAATGTTCCCACAGGATTAAATCAGCCCTGGTGTTTCCATACCAGCCATCATGTGACAGAACCTATGTATGAAAGACGGGATATGGCTCAGACGGTGATTGAGATTGCGGACAGGATGGGACTTACGCCGAAGCTGAACGGGTATTATAATGATCTGCTTCAGCTGAACGGGGAACTGGAGCTGAAACCTGATCAGAAAATTGACTGGATCGATTTGTGTGACAGAGCATGCCGGGCTCATTTCGGAGATAAGTATAACTGGGAGTGGTTTACGGAACATGGATTTATTTCCTGGCCGAAGCGGGTGGAGGAAGTATACTGGCGCCCCTTCCGAAAAGAAGTAAAGACGATGATATACTGGGAATTTATGCTGGATGCAAAAGAAAAAACATACGCGATTGCCAGAGAACTGGGGCTGGAGGATTACTGGGACTGGGATGTATATCAGCCCTGTCCGGTATGGACGCCCTGCGACGCTCACAATGTGGATCAGGAAGAATATCCCTTTTATTCTTTTTCATGGGCGGATACGTTCCACAGCAATGCAAATAATCAGGAACTGGCATGGATTGATGAAGTGTCACAGATGAATCCTTATTCGTACTACATCAATATGAATGAAGATACGGCAGAGCGCATGGGGCTGAAGACTGGGGATTTTGTAAAACTGGAGTCGGATAAAGGTTATTCTGTTACAGGATATCTGAAGACCAGACAGGGAATTCATCCTCAGTGTATCGGCATTATGGGCGTTTCCGGCCATTGGGCGAAGGGCATGCCTGTGGCAAGAGGAAAAGGAGTCAACTTCAATTCACTGATAGATTTTTCTATTCGGGGAATGGATCCTCTTACAGCAACAGTGGATATACTGGTGAAAGTCAGGCTGACGAAAGCAGAGCGGGGGTGATAAGATGGCGAAAAAATATGTGGTAATTGGCGCGTCTGTGGCCGGGCTTGCGGCAGTGGATATTCTGCGTAAGCAGGACAGGGAAGGTCAGATTATACTCATTTCAAAAGAAACGGATATTTACTCGAAATGTATTATGCATTTTTATATGACAGGTCAGAGGACGAAGGAAGAGCTGTCTTTTGTAAAAGAGAACTTTCTGGAAGAAAACCGTGTATGCTGGGTAAAGGGAAAAGAGGCCCGGCGGATTGACACGGAGAGAAAGCAGGTGATTTTAGAGGACGGAGAGCGGATAGAATATGATAAAGTTCTGGTTGCAACCGGGTCTCATGCATTTGTTCCTCCGGTGGAGGGGATCACGGACACGGGAAATGTTCTGGCTTTTCATTCCCTGAAGGACTGCGATGAAATGATGGAAATCTCGGAGAATGTGAGGAATATCGTCATTCTGGGAGCCGGACTTGTAGGTGTGGATGTGGCTTACGGACTGTCGGGAAGATATAAAGATAAAAATATCACGCTGATTGATATGAAGGGGCACATGATGTCAATTCAGCTGGACGAGCGGGCTGCTTCAGTTTATGAAAAAGAATTTGCGGCACGGGGAGTAAGACAGATTTACCATACAGGTATTGAAAAAGTTGAAAAAAATACAGCGGGGAATATACAGTCTGTGCTGCTGACCAATGGAAAAACCATACCCTGTGATCTGCTGATTCTGGCAGCGGGAACGAGGGCAAATACAGAACTGGCGCTTGCGTCCGGACTTCAAACGGATCAGTATGGGCTTGTAATTGATGACACCTGCCGGACAAGCTGCGAGGATATTTATGGCGCGGGAGATGTGACGGGAAGAGATATGGTCTGGCCGGCGGCCTCGAAGGAGGCCATGACAGCAGCCTATAATATGACCGGCACAGAGGAGCATATGACGGATTTCTTTAAAGGCAAATCAACTATAAATATGTTTGACATACCTGCCATGGCTTATGGAATGCCGGAGGCTCCTGATGATTCCTATACGGTTGAATGCAGAGTGGGAGAGGATGGAAGCTATCAGAAACTGATTCATAAAAACGGGGAAATCTGCGGCGTTATACTGCAGAAAAACCTGGAATACGCCGGAGTCTTGAATCAGCTGATCAGCAGCAGACCGGATCTGACAAAATTGGAGAAGCCTCTTCTGGATATTGACTATGGGGATTTGCTTTGGCTGACAGGAGAATGTGTATGCGAAATATAGTATGTGAAATGCTGAATATCAAATATCCGATCTTACAGGGGCCGATGGCGTGGGCTTCAGATGGAAGGCTGGCAGCAGCTGTTTCAGAGGAAGGCGGATTGGGGATCATGGGGATCGGTTTTGCTCCGGCAGATGTGTTTCGGAATGAAATACGGACAGCGGGAAGGCTGACGGATCATCCATATGGATGTAATCTGATTACATCCGTTCCCAACAGCCGGGAACTTCTGGAGATTATTTTGCAGGAAAAAGTTCCCGTTGTAGAACTGGAAGGAGCACCCGAGGAGTTTTCCCTGCTGAGAGAATATGCGGATACGCTGGAGAAGAACGGAATTGTGGTAATTGGAAAGGCAAGCTCTGTCAGGGAAGCGCAGATTCTCGAAAGAGCAGGAGTTCAGATGGTTTCCGTAAAAGGCGCGGATGGCGGAGGGCATATTTACGGATTTACAGGGACATTTACTCTGATTCCCCAGGTTGTGGATGCAGTGAGAATACCTGTAATTAATTCCAGCGGAGTGGCGGATGCCAGGGGCGTGAGGGCATCTTTTATGCTGGGGGCATCAGCAGTAGAGATTGGGAGCCGTTTCCTTCTGGCCCATGAATGTCCGGTACATGAGAATTATAAGAAAGCGGTCATACTGGCCGAAGAGGGCGCTACTGTGTTGACAGGCACATCTGTCCATGATGCGGTCAGAGGGCTTGAAAATACGCTGGCAAAAAAGGTTTTGAAAATTGAGAAAGATTGTGAGGGGAAGGAGGCGGCGGAAAAGATACAGAGGCTTTGTGCCGGGAGTCTTCGAAAAGCAGCAGTGGAAGGTGATACTGACCGGGAAGGTTCTGTCCTCGTAGGCCAGAATGTGGGCATGCTTACATGTGAGGAAAGTGTCAGGGAAATTATGAAATCACTGATTTGCGGATTGGAACAGATCCTGGATTCCTGAAAGAGAAAGCCAGGAAAGAATGAAGACGGAGGGAAGCAGAGATGTAAAAAATGTCGTGCATCGAACAGATGCACGGTGTTTTTTTGCAGATAATTGCGTTTTCAACCCAGATATCTGAAAATTGAATAAGTAAAATAAAAAAAGGGATTATCAAATGGAGAAAAATCAGATATAATACAAAAGAAATGTTTTAATAAATAAACATTGTGAAACGTGAAAAAACAGAATAAACGGAGGACACATGATGAAAAGAAAATTAGTAAGTCTTGCTCTGGCAGCAGTGATGGGCGCGGCTTTGCTGGCGGGTTGTGGAAACAGTGCGTCTGACAATTCGGCGAATAATACCGCATCTGTTGCGGAGCCGGAGGAAAACCTGTCCGCAGAAGCGGAAACTGTGGATCAGTTTGAGGAGACCACTGTTACAATTTATGCGGCAGCAAGTCTGGAGACAGTATTGACAGAGCTGATTGATGTTTATAATGAAACACAGCCCAATGTCACCATCCAGGGAAGTTACGACAGTTCAGGAACTCTCCTGACACAGATTGAGGAAGCCGCCGGAAACGGCATTGATGTTTTCTTTTCCGCAGGACAGAGTCAGATGGATACTTTAGAGGAAGATGGTCTGGTTGTAGACGGTACCCGTCATAATGTAGTAAATAATCAGGTATGTGTAATTACATATCCGGACAGCGGTACATCTGTTACAGGACTTGAGAACATAGGAGATGCATCCAGTATTGCGATGGCAGATGGAAGCGTTCCTGTTGGAAGATATACAAGACAGGCTATGATCAATGCGGGAATGCTGCAGGGCGATGATCCGGCTTCCATTACTACCGAGCAGGTATCTCAGGCTCTCGGCGGAGTTGAGATCAATGAGTGCGGCAATGTAAGCAAGGTGCTTCAGGCAGTTGCAGAGCAGTCCAACGAGGTTGGAACGACTTACTACTCCGATACGTATGGATATGAAGATCAGGTAGAGATTCTGGAAGTGATTCCCTATGATCTGACAGGAGACGTAATTTACCCGATCGCGCAGGTTGCAAATGAGGCGGCAGATGAACTGCAGTCTGCGGCAGCAGAAGATTTTATTAATTTCCTTACATCCGATGCGGCGAAAGAGATTTTTGAGAAGTATTATTTTGATACAGACGTATAGAATTAGTAAATTGTAATCATAAGCAGAAAAAGGCATCTGAAGTTGGGTAAATTTCAGATGTCTTTTGCGCTGTAATGAAAGGAGAATGGGAATGGATGCCTTGCTTGAGATTTTGTCCGGACTGGACTGGAGTCCTCTGTTCATATCACTGAAAACAGGAGTTGTGGCCACTGTAATTTCCTTCTTTCTTGGCATTTTTGCGGCCCGCCGGGTGGTGGCGGCCGGAAATAAGGTAAAGGCGATAGCTGACGGGATTCTGACACTGCCCATGGTTCTTCCGCCTACGGTTGCCGGTTTTTTCCTTCTGCTCCTGTTCAGCCTGAAACGGCCGCTGGGCTCTTTCCTGCTGGATCAGTGGGGGATTAAAGTGGTTCAGACCTGGCTGGGCTGTATTCTGGCTGCAACGGTTATCGCTTTTCCTCTGATGTACCGGAATGCCAGAGCTGCTTTTGAGCAGCTGGATCAGAATCTGATTTATGCCGGAAGAACGCTGGGTATGTCTGAAATGAGTATTTTCTGGAAAATTGTTGTTCCCAATGCAGGACCGGGAATTGTTTCGGGTACGATTTTAACATTTGCCAGGGCTCTGGGAGAGTATGGAGCCACTTCCATGCTTGCCGGCAATATTCCTAATAAGACAGCTACGATTTCCCAGAGGATTGCCATGGTAATTCAGGATGGAGATTATGCTACCGCAGGCGTATGGGTTGTAATTATTCTGCTGATCGCATTCGGCATCATTGTGGCTATGAATCTGGTAGCCGGAAAAAATATGAAAAATATACAGCGGTGGTAAGATAGAATTCAGAAAAGGTATGTCCGGAACATGTTCTGTGCTGAATGAAGCACGGGAACCGGACAGAAGGAACTGGTATGGCGATAGAAGTTGCAATTAAAAAGAAAATTGGAAATTTTACACTGGATGTGGCCTTTTGCGCAGAGGAGGAGATTTTTGCCATTCTCGGCGCTTCCGGCTGCGGAAAGAGTATGACTCTCAAATGTATCGCGGGGATTGAAACACCTGATGAGGGAAGAATTATTCTGAATGGGCGGACGCTGTTTGATTCGAAAAAAAAGATTAATCTGGCGCCTCAGAAGCGCAGAGTCGGATATATGTTTCAGGATTACGCCCTGTTCCCCAATATGACGATAGAGCAGAATATTATG
>CAMLYL010000134.1 GCA_946491665.1 uncultured Lachnospiraceae bacterium
ATTCCGTCAATCTCTTTACAGAACTCCACAGTATCATCGATGGTCATTCCTCCGGGAACGCCGTCTTCCGCGGAAAAACGAAGCTCTATGATCTTATCCTCTCCGATTCCCCTCCGGCAGGCTTCAATGATCATCTTCGGGAAACGCGCCCGGTTCTCCATGCTTCCGCCGTACTTATCTGTACGGTGATTGGTCCAGGGAGAAATAAACTGCTGCAGCTGGAATCCATGTCCGCCGTGAAGCAGAACTCCGTCAAATCCGCAGGCTCTGGCAAATCTGCAGATCCGGTAGTAATCGTCACAGACCTTTGCCATCATTTCCTCGTCCATTCCTTTTACCTTCACGCCGTCCTCGCGGACCCAGTCCTCCGGACCCCAGGGCTCCTTCGCCACCTCTGCGCGGCTTCCCTCATGGGAAAACTCAAAATAACACAGCGCTCCCTGCGCCTTGATCCGGTCGGCATACTCCTTCGCGATCTCGAAATCCTTTCCCTCGTAATGATCAAAATCAATCTTACGCTCCTGGAAAATTGTGGTAGCTTCCTCGAAATTCAGAGGCATCTCTCCGGTGGATACACAGGCGAATCCGCCTGCAGCACGCCGCTCAACCATCCGGTACAGATTCTCACTGATTTCCGGAATGAAATAATTGGCATGTACAAACATGGTCGGCGCAGCCTTCATCCGGTTCTTGTAAACCTTTCCCCGGATCGTCACAGGGCTGAATAAATGGGGATACTTAATTTCACCTGGTTTTCTGTTCATAAAAAAACGTCCTCCTTGCTTATAATTCCAAACCTTTTTAAGATACAGATATTATAAATCAATCCCACAAATATTGAAAGTTTAAGTTTTACATTGTATAATAAGTTAAACTTATTGTTTCTCTGTATCCGAAAAATTTTTTCGGAGAAATAGCGTTTTAATAATATTTTTTCTGAATCAAACAACCAACAGAAAGGAAGATTTTCATGCAGATCCGACAACTGGAATATTTTCTCGCTGTCAGCGAGCATCTGAATTTTACGAAAGCGGCAAAACAATTTTATATTTCCCAGACTGCCGTTACCCTGCAGATTAAAGCGCTGGAGGATGAGCTGGGCGTCCGGCTCTTCGACCGCACCAACCGGAAGGTGGAACTGACTCCCGCCGGACGGACCTTTCAGGAAGATGCCAGAGCTATTCTGCGCCGGACCCGGGACGCCATGGAACGGGCCAGACAGGCGGATACCGTATTTACCGGTCAGCTGAATATCGGATTTGTCAAAGGCTATGAAAAAACCAATCTGGCAGATCTTCTGTCCGATTTTCACGTCCAGTATCCCAATATCTCCCTCTCCTTTACCCGGGAGAATGTCTCGGAACTGTATGACGGTCTCCTGGACCGCAGCCTGGATGTTATTTTCAACCTGCAGTATTCGATGGATGACCTGGATGATATGGAATTCCGCATTGTAAAACAGTATCCCCTTCTGGCAGTAATGCCCGCTTCCCATCCGCTTTCCCATCGAACCAGCATCAGGCGAAGTGAATTAAAGGGATATCCCCTGGTAGATATCAAGAAAAACGAGAGCCGCTACGGCGAGACCACTACCATCCTCGGGAAATTTACGGAAGCGGGTTTTCTTCCGAATGTACAGTATGTCTCCGATGACATTGAAACCAGCATCCTGGCCGTGGCCGCCGGTCTGGGCTATGCGCTTCTGCCGTCCTATATTACAGACAGCCTGATCACAAGAGAAAAAGTCATTGCCGTTCCCATAGAGGGTGAAGAAAAGCTGATGACCGTCATCGCGGGATGGCACCGGGAAAACGAAAATCCGGCGCTGGAACGTTTCCTTGGAAGTATTCCTGAAATCAACTGAAAACGCCGAATCAGAATACAAAACAGGCATTTTTTCGGTCAGAACTAATCCGGCCGAAAAAATGCCTGTCATAATCACCATATATCATATGAAGCTATGAATATTTCCGCTCTTTCGCTTTCAGTCTCGCCATAGCTCTTGTCATGGCAAACTGGCCTCTGTAATATTCTCTCCGGCTCTGCTGAACCTGAAGCCGCTCTCTTGCCCGTTCCGCAGCCGCCCGCGCCCGGTTTTCATCTACATCCTCCGGCCGCTCCGCACTGTCCACAACCAGAACCACCTCGTTATCAGCCGCTCTTGCATATCCCCGGCCCACGACCACATCATACCACTGGCCGTCTGTCCTGTACTGAAGTTCTCCAACCCAGATACCTACCACAACCGGCTCATGATTGGCCTGAATTCCGTAATCCCCATCGCTGGTGGGAAGAATCAGACTTTCGCATGGTCCGTCATAGAATACGCCGGTACTGCAGAAAATTTTCAAATTAAATTTTGTCATAGTCCGCCTCCTAAGCGCCGATTTTCTGCATCTGCTCCGCTTTTTTCTTTACATCGTCAATTGTGCCGACATTAAAGAACGCATTCTCCGGATATTCATCCATCTCTCCCTCTACAATCGCCTTAAATCCGCGGATTGTCTCTGATACGGGAACATATACGCCGTTTACACCGGTGAACTGCTCGGCAACAGAAAATGGCTGGGAGAGGAATCTCTGTATTCTTCTTGCGCGGTAAACTGCGGTCTTATCCTCATCGCTCAGTTCATCCATTCCGAGAATTGCGATAATATCCTGGAGATCCTGGTATTTCTGCAGGAACTTCTGTACCTGCATGGCAACCTCATAATGCTCCTCTCCCACAATCTCCGCCTCAAGAATACGGGAGGAAGACTCCAGCGGATCAATGGCGGGATAAATTCCCTGTTCCACAACCTTACGGGACAGAACCGTAGTAGCGTCCAGGTGGGCGAAGGTTGTCGCCGGAGCGGGATCGGTCAGATCATCGGCCGGCACATAGACAGCCTGCACAGAGGTAATAGATCCGTCTGTGGTGGAAGTAATTCTCTCCTGCAGCTGTCCCATTTCATTCGCCAGCGTAGGCTGATATCCCACCGCGGAAGGCATACGTCCCAGCAGTGCGGACACCTCGGAACCAGCCTGAACGAAACGGTAAATATTATCAATAAACAGAAGAACATCTTTCTTTTCTCTGTCCCGGAAATATTCCGCCATGGTAAGCCCTGTCTCGGCTACCCTCATACGTGCTCCGGGGACCTCGTTCATCTGGCCGAACACCAGCGCTGTCTTATCCAGAACGCCGGACTCTTTCATTTCCAGATACAGATCATTGCCCTCTCTGGAACGCTCTCCCACACCGGTAAAGATGGAATATCCGCCGTGCTCCGTAGCGATATTGTGAATCAGCTCCTGAATCAAAACGGTCTTTCCCACGCCGGCTCCGCCGAACAGACCGATCTTTCCTCCTTTGGAGTAAGGCGCCAGAAGATCAATCGCCTTGATTCCTGTCTCCAGCATTTCCACCGCCGGACTCTGCTTCTCAAAAGACGGGGCCTTCCGGTGAATTTCCCATCTTTCTTCTGCATCTACGGGATCTTTTCCGTCAATATTCTCACCCAGTACGTTGAACATCCGTCCCAGGGTCTTCTCGCCTACCGGAACAGTAATTGCCCGCCCGTCTGCCTTTACTTTCATACTTTTCGCCAGACCCTCGCTGGCGTCCATCATAATACAGCGTACTTCTCCGGCGCCCAGCTGCTGAGCCACTTCCATGGTGCGGACAGAACCCTCCACCTGCACGGTAAGCGCTTCATTGATTTTGGGCAGTCTTCCGCTGTCAAACCGGACATCTACCACCGGCCCCATAACGCGGATGATTTTTCCTGTATTTTCCATACTGTCTCCTCACTTTCTAGCCATGCACCTTATTTTTCTTCTGTGCTCTCGATCCGGCGATGATTTCAGTAATCTCCTGGGTAATGGCAGCCTGCCTTGTTCTGTTATAGCTTCTCTCCAGTTTATCGATCATCTCCTGAGCATTCTTGGAGGCGCCGTCCATAGCCGTCATCCTGTCATTCAGCTCCGCACAGTAACTGTCCGTAAGCGCACTGAAAATAATTCCCTGCATTGTCATCGGCGCAACCTGGTTGAATACCGCTCTGGGATCCGGAAAAAATGTTTCCTCCGAAAGCTTTGCCGTTGTATGCTGATGGAACCACTTTCTGGACAGAGGAAACATCTTGATCATAGCCACCTCTGATACAAGCGCATTTTTCATATGCGTATAGATCACGAAAATCTCATCTATACTGCCCGCCTGAAATTCTTCCAGAAGGTCTGTGGTTATGCTCCTTGCCCTGGACAGGCTGGGATCCTGCGCGGAATAAAAAAAGTGTTCCCGCATGTCCACATCCTTTTTTTCAAAATAATGAAGACCGACCTGACCCACCACAAAAAGTCTGGAATTGGGATGTCTTTTCATCTCTTCTTCAGCCTTTTTCAGAACATTCAGGTTATATGCGCCGGCCAGACCTTTGTCAGCCGTAACCACAAGGTAAGCATGTCTGTGATCCTTCTTCTTATCATCCTTATCCGGATGATAGTCCCGCGCCTCCAGATAGGGATGATCCATCTCCGGCATACAGGCCAGTATATCGCCGATCGTATCACGCACAGCCTCAAAATAGACATCCACCTGAGCCACATGTTTCCGTACCTTCTGCAGCTTTGATGAGGAGATCAGATACATGGCATTTGTAATTTTCATAGTATCCCTGATCCCGTTCATATGGGCAAGGATTTCTCTACTGTTCGCCATATCCCTTCACCTTCTTATATTCTTCCAGCGCTTCCAGAATCTTTTCTTTTTCATCATCCTGAATTGCTCCGGTATCCGAAATATGCTTCAGGAGATCCGCATATTCTTCTTCCATCCACTCACAGAAGCTGTCGACAAACGCCTTTACCTGATCTTTCGGAATATTGATCAGTCTGTGGCTTGTGGCAACACACAGAACCACCACCTGGCGCACCATAGACATGGGATGATACAGAGGCTGCTTCAGAATCTCCATCAGCTGTTCTCCGTAAATAATCTGATTTCTCGTATCCTCATCCAGATCGGAACTGAACTGTGCAAAAGATTCAATTTCTTTATACTGAGCCAGATCTATACGAAGGGTACCGCTGACCTTCTTCATCGCCCTGGTCTGGGCCGCGCCGCCGACACGGGACACAGACAGTCCCACATTTACCGCAGGACGGTTTCCTGCGTGGAACAGATCCGTCTCCAGGAAAATCTGACCGTCTGTAATGGAAATGACGTTTGTCGGAATGTAGGAAGAAACATCTCCTCCCTGGGTCTCAATAATCGGAAGAGCCGTGATGGATCCGCCTCCATGGGCGTCATCCATATGACTGGCACGCTCCAGCAGTCTGGAATGCAGGTAAAATACGTCGCCGGGATATGCCTCACGTCCCGGGGAACGCTCCAGCAGCAGTGACAGCGCACGATATGCTACCGCATGTTTTGATAAATCATCGTAAATAATCAAAACATCTTTTCCCTGATCCATGAAAAACTCCGCAATGGCAACGCCCGAATAGGGCGCCAGAT
>CAMLYL010000135.1 GCA_946491665.1 uncultured Lachnospiraceae bacterium
GGTTATCCGGGATGCACTTATGAACTGTATGATGACGACGGCGTTTCCAGGGAGTATGATCTGGAGAAAAATGTCAGAGTGATCAGAATGTAACAGAGTCTGAAGAAAATACATCTTCACCGGCTGTGAATTGATTCCGGATTTTCCGGCGGCCGGGGAAGGTGTATTTCTATTTTTCGGAAAAGAATGTGTGCGCTGATATGTGAAATTGCCGGCTTTTCTGAGAAATAAAAAGTTCCGTTTTTTGTGAAAAAAACGCTCTGTGAATTGTATAAAGTATAGGAGGGTATAACAGTGGGTACAGATCATATAAAAATCGCAGAGGTTGTTCACAAATATCATAAGAACATATTAATACTGGCCTTTACATATACAAAAAATATCCAGGACGCCGAAGATATTGCCCAGGATGTTTTCCTGGAATTATGGAAACGGCAGCCGGATTTTGAGAGTGAGGAGCATCGGAAAGCCTGGCTGCTCCGGGTGACGGTCAATAAGAGCAAAAATCTGTTGAAAAGCTTCTGGAAACGGAACCGGGGGGATTTTGTTACAGAGAGCGGCGCCATGGCTGAGACGGATCTGGATCTGATCCAGGCTGTCATTTCTCTGGATAAAAAGTACAGGCTTCCCATTCATCTTTTTTATTACGAAGGGTATTCCATCCGGGAAATCGCGGAGCTGCTGCACGAAAAGGAGACAACCATCGGCACAAGACTGGAACGGGGAAGAAAGAAACTGAAGGAAATACTGGGAGGTGACTATTATGGATAGGAAGACATACAGAGACGCTTTTGACAGAATACCATTTTCACCGGATATTGAAAAAAGGATTGTGGATGCGGCGGAAAATATGGTTCTGCCAGAGAAGAAGAAAATCCGCTGGAAAATAGCTTTTGTTCCTATAATCTGCTGCCTGGCGGTTCTTCTCCTGCTCCGGATTCCTTATGGTCATCTGGAGAGAGGGCTTTTGTCAGATACTGCCCTGGAGAATCTGGAAGGCGTCCGGCAGATCAGAACAGATGAGATTGAGGAAGAGGAAGATGGCGCTGTCATAGAGAATACTTCTGTGAAAAGCGGAGAAATGGTGGTTTTTGATTATGGGATAGATCTTCAGGCGGAAGGGGCCGCCAGGCTGAGCGGAAGTGTTTCCCGGGAAGATTGTGCGTATGAGATCGGATATATCTGTAATGGCACCTATAATTCTCTGGGAGACTATTCGGATCAGACCGTGGTGACAGAAGAACTTCTGGCGCAGGAGACTGGCACTTACTATTTTTGTATTACAAATCTGTCAGAGGAAACCCTGGAATTCAGTGGGAAAATTGCGGTTATAAACAATCTGCTTTATTATCCGGATGCTGTTTTTCTGGAAGAGGGAACCCGGATCAGCATAGATACGGATCTTCTGAAGACGGAGGAAAAAATAAAGGGCTGCTATATCCAGAACTGTGCCGGCGGCGAAGTAAAGGAAATTCCAACGCCTGCGGGGAGCTTTGAAATACAGGAGAGCGGCAATTACAGAATTTACGCGGTAACGGAGGATAACACAATGATAGATCTCAGTCAGAGGATCGGAATAGAGAAAAATGTGAAAACAGGAGATGGTTTTCAGGCACTTTAAGGCCAGCATCAGACATTCACTGTCTGATGCGTCAGAACATGAGCGGGGAGTGAGCAAATCCCATTCGCGAAGCGAATTTCCAATGGATTTGCGAAGTTACTGTGAACGGAGTGAACAGTGATGGTTCCCGGTCACTGTCAGGAAGTTCTTGACAAAACGAGAAAATCATATTATTGTATTTAGCAGAGTGAGACAGAAGTCACACGAAGGGGTACACCACCACGGGTGTAGTTCTTTGTGTGGCTTTTTTTGTTGTCTGTAATAAAGTTTGTGCAGCAAAATGATCTGCAGAGCGTGGATTGTTTTGTATACCTGTCCACTAAATTTCTGCCGACATGTGATCGTTAAACGAACGATACCTGCGGTTTTGATGAAGCAGGAGGAGGTGAATTCATGATAAAAATCAACGGCGAAGATGTAGAAAGAGAAGAGATTCTGCTGCTGGATTATCTGAAGGAGCAGAATTACAATATGAAAATTATTGTGGTTGAGTGCAATGAAGAGATTGTTCCCAGAGATCAGTATGGAACATTTATGCTGCATTCCGGAGACGTGGTAGAGATTGTCAGTTTTGTGGGAGGAGGCTGAGATGAAAAAAGAATCAAAATTTCCCACAGAGCAGGAAATTCTGGAATCCCTGGAGCTGCGTCACACGAAGCCGGTGCAGGAAAAACTTGGCAAAGCCCGGGTGGCGGTCTGCGGCCTGGGAGGTCTGGGTTCAGCGATTGCCATCGCCCTTGCCAGGTGCGGTGTGGGGCATATGCACCTGATCGATTTTGACTGTGTGGATCTGAGCAATGTGAACCGGCAGCAGTACGCGCTTTCACAGATCGGAATGCCGAAGCCGGAAGCCATGGCGGAGGAAATCCGGAGGTTTTCTCCCTACATAGAAATCCGGACTTCTCATGTGAAGATTTCGCCGGACAATTTTAAAGAACTTCTGGATGACGCGGATTATATCTGTGAGGCTTTTGACCGCCCGGAGGAAAAGGCCATGCTGACCGGTCTGGTGCTGGAGCAGATGCCGGAAAAGTACCTCGTTGGCGCATCCGGGATGGCAGGATACCGCAGCGGGAATACGATTCAGACCAGAAAAATTCTTCCGCATTATTACCTGTGCGGCGACGGCATATCAGAGATTTCAGAGGGATGGGGACTGATGGCGCCCCGGGTGATGATCTGCGCGGCACACCAGGCCAATACAGTGGTGGAGCTGATTGTGGAAGGAACATGTACCGTGTGACCGGTGCGGCGGCAGATTGAAGCTGCACTGATATTTTGAAAAGCTGCGGGATATATCAAAAAATTTAAAAAGAAAGATGAGGATGAAAAAATGACACAGGATACATTTATGTTAGGCGGAAAGGAATTTCATTCCAGATTTATTTTAGGTTCCGGAAAGTATTCCCTGGAACTGATTCAGGCGGCGGTAAACCAGGCCGGCGCGGAGATGGTGACGCTGGCGGTGCGCAGAACGAATACAAAGGATACAGAGAATATTCTGGATTATATTCCGGAACATGTGACTCTGCTTCCCAATACTTCCGGGGCAAGAGACGCGAAGGAAGCGGTACGTATTGCAAGAATGGCGAGAGAGCTGGGATGCGGAAACTTTGTGAAGGTGGAGATTATGAAAGACAGCAAGTATCTTCTGCCGGATAATGTGGAAACAATAAAGGCAACACAGATGCTGGCAGACGAGGGCTTCGTGGTCCTGCCCTATATGTATCCGGATCTTTATACTGCGAGAGATCTGGTGAAGGCGGGCGCGGCAGCGGTGATGCCGCTGGCTTCTCCCATCGGATCCAACCAGGGACTTGCCACAAAGGCGTTTATTCAGATTCTGATCGATGAGATCGATGTTCCGGTGATCGTGGATGCGGGAATCGGAAGACCTTCCCAGGCCTGTGAGGCCATGGAGATGGGAGCCGCGGCTATTATGGCAAACACAGCAATCGCCACAGCGAGGGATATTCCCATGATGGCAGGAGCATTTAAAAATGCTATTGAGGCAGGAAGAAGCGCATATCTGGCCGGCCTGGGAAGAGTGCTGGAGCGGGGTGCAGAAGCGTCTGATCCGCTGACTGGATTTTTACGGGATTAAGATAAGAGGTGAAAGAGGATGAGTGAGAATCAGTTTTTTGTAGATTCAGAGAAGTTAAATGAGAAGGCGCTGGAGCGGAAACACCGGGTAGAGACGGATCCTTCGGTGCGTACCAACCATATGGAGTATATGGAGGGAATGGAGCAGATTTCCTCCGAAATTATGGAAAAAGTTCTGGGTCAGATGAATTCCTATGATTACAGCCGGTATACGGAGGCGGATGTGCGGTACGCCCTGTCAAAGGAGACCTGCAGTGTAGAGGATTTTAAAGCGCTGCTTTCTCCTGCGGCTGAGCCTTTTCTGGAGCAGATGGCTCAGCGGGCAAAAATGGAAACCAGCCGCCATTTCGGCAATACGGTTTATATGTTTACTCCCCTGTACATTGCCAATTATTGTGAGAACTATTGTGTTTATTGTGGTTTCAACTGCTACAATGATATCAGCCGGAAAAAGCTGAATGCAGAAGAAATCGAAAAGGAGATGAAGGTTATTGCCGACTCAGGTATTGAGGAGATTCTGATTCTGACAGGGGAAAGCCGCGGAATGAGTGATGTAAAGTATATTGGAGAGGCATGCAAAATGGCGTCCCGGTATTTCCGCAATGTGGGTCTGGAAATTTATCCGGTAAATGTGGACGAATACAGATATCTTCATGAATGCGGTGCGGATTATATTACAGTATTCCAGGAAACTTATAATTCTGATAAATATGAGACACTGCATCTGCTGGGACATAAACGGATATTCCCTTACCGGTTTGAAGCTCAGGAGAGAGCGATTATGGGCGGTATGCGGGGCGTGGGATTTTCCGCACTTCTGGGACTGGATGATTTCCAGAAGGACGCTCTGGCCAGCGCACTTCATGTTTATTATCTGCAGAGAAAATATCCTCATGTGGAGTATTCCCTTTCCTGTCCCAGACTGCGGCCGATCATCAATAATGACAAAATTAATCCGCTGGATGTTCATGAGCGTCAGCTCTGCCAGGTGCTCTGTGCATATCGGATCTTCCTTCCTTTCGTGGGAATTACGGTTTCTTCCAGAGAGCAGAAACATTTCCGGGACGGAATCATCAAAATCGCGGCTACCAAGGTTTCCGCAGGCGTTTCCACCGGAATCGGAGATCACGAGAGCAAGTATAAAGGAGAAGAAGATGAAAACTCCGGTGATGAGCAGTTCGAAATCTCTGACGGAAGAAGCTTCGATCAGATGTATGAGGACATTTCCGCCGAAGGCCTTCAGCCTGTACTGAACGATTATGTATATGTATGACACCAGGGTTTCAAAGCATAGTCAATCCATGTGCTTGCACAATGGATTGACTATGCTTTAGGAACCCGCCAAAATATGAGGATGAAGCGGTATGCCGCGGAATCCGAATATTTTGCAGGATTGCGGAGCAATCCGTATGGTGTCATACAAAGTGGAGAGGAGAGAAATCCATGTGCTTGCACAATGGATTGATTATGCTTTAGAAACCCGCCAAAATATGAGGATGGAGCGGTGTGCCGCGGAATCCGAATATTTTGCAGGATTGCGGGAGCACAGAGTGCGGAGCAATCCGTAGGTGTCATACAAAGTGGGGAGAAGAGAAATCCATGTGCTTGCACAATGGATTGATTATGCTTTAGAAACCCGCCAAA
>CAMLYL010000136.1 GCA_946491665.1 uncultured Lachnospiraceae bacterium
CATACAGACCTTGGAGAGGGTCTATAAACACTACTACTATATAATACGAGGAGAAAAAAAGCCACTATGAGTCCCTGTATCACTCTATGTTTCTTCATTATATATCTCCATCATAAACCAGAAACAGGATCCCTGTCCGGGAGCGCTGTCCACCCCATACGGCGCATAATGCATGTCAAGGATCTCACTGACAATATTAAGTCCCAGACCCCTTCCCTTTTTCTTTCTGTCATGAGGCTCCACCTGATAAAACCGTTTCCAGACATATTTGAGATTTTCCTTCGAAATTCCGATTCCATAATCAATAATTTCCACCCGCACGTTGCCGTGGTAAATCCGTATATTTGCCCTGGCCCGATTTACCTTATCGGAATATTTGATGGCATTTGTGGCGAAATTATGGACTACCCGGTAAATCATTTTCCGGTCTCCCCATACCCTGCAGTCACGGTCGCACCGGACCTCAAAACGGAAATTTTCTTTTCCTGCACAGGCGTCTGAAACAGCCTCGTGTACCAGATCGCGTATGGAAAAAGCAGACGCTTCCATCTTTACAGTTCCGGACTGAAGCTGCGCAAGCTCCATCGTATCATTAATAAACTCTGTCAGATAATCCGTCTCTTTCAGGATCATTGCGATATGCTCTTCCCGTTTCCCGGGAATTTCTCCCGAAAAAGCCTCCAGCATTTCCGCATACATCCGGATTACGGTCAGCGGGGTTTTCATATCATGCCCGACATTGGCAACAAAATCTCTTCTCAGCTGCTCCGTTTTATTAAATTCATCCTGTGCCTGCTCCAGCGTTTCCGCAAGCAGCCGGGCCTCACTGGGGCCTTCTTTTACAAAATCCGTCCTGTAATTTCCTGCAGCCATCTGTACGGCGCTCCTGTTCAGATGACGGAAAGGTTTTGAAAAATAATTTGCGAGAAGTATGGAAAGAACAGAAGCCAGTCCAAGCACAACCGAGGTGATCATCCAGTAACGGCTGGTCAGGAGACTCATCAGCGCGTCTACATCGGCCAGCGACTTGCTCACAACAAGCACTTCCCGGTTTCCTTCTCTGCTGGCAAGAACCACTGCCGAAACTACCCACTGGGAATCATGGGTCTCATCTTCCACATAATAATGACAGAATCCGTCAGACTCATCCAGACGTTCAAAAAGACTCTGGTCCGCGATATTATCCTGCTGCGGCCGGCCTGATTCTCCCTGACTGTTTACAGACAACAGGATACTGGCATCTTTTTCCGAGAGAACCTGCACAAAATAGCCGTTTGTTCTGGACAGGAAAGAAATATTGCTTTCAAAATCCTTCTGCCCGTATTTTTCCCATATGGACTGTGCCGCACTGTCCAGCTCCGTCTCTACCCGGTCCTGATACTGGATTCCCACACTGAAATGAAGAATCAGCCAGAATAATAAAGCCACGACCCCCGCAAATCCCATAAAGCCAATCCACAATCCAAACACCATGGGATGATGTTTTTCCCGGATTTCATTTTTCTTCAAATTTATATCCTGCCCCTCTGTAAGTTACAATAAACCGCCGGTACTCCCCCAGATCATGACGCAGCATTTTTATCTGGGCATCCACAGTACGGTCATCTCCCATAAAATCAAATCCCCAGACCTTTTCCAGAAGTGTATCCCGTGAAAAAACAATCCCTTTATTCTTTACAAGGAAAAACAGCAGATCATATTCCTTCGGCCTCATGCTGATACGCTCTCCATTTATGTAAACTTCCCTTGCCGAGATATTGACTTTCAGTCCCTGGAACTCATAAACGCCCTCCTGCGCCGCCTTCCTGTTCCCGTTCCGTGACAGAATCACACGGACCCGGGCCATCAGCTCTTTGATAGAAAAAGGTTTCACCACATAATCGTCAATGCCCAGCTCAAACCCCTGGAGTTTATCATATTCCTGGTTTTTTGCAGAAAGCATCAGCGCCGGAATATCCTTTATTTTCTTAATTTCCCTATAAGTCTCATAACCATCCATCCCCGGCATCATAATATCCAGGATAATCAGGTCAAAATCCTGCTCCCGGCAAAGCTGAAGCGCCTCCTCGCCGCAGGAAGCCAGCTCCACCTGGCAGCCCTGGAATTCCGCGAATTCACGGATTCCCATACGGATCGACAAATCATCATCGGTTACCAGAATTCTGCTCATACTCTCACTCTTCTCCTACGTTCTTTTATCTGACAGTTTTCTTCTTATCTGCCGGTTTCCGCCGCATCTATCATGAAATCCAGCAGTGCCCGGAAGGCCGGCTGACTGTCCATGTCCTTCCAGGCCATTCCGATCTCCACAGTATGATCCAGTCTGCATACAGCCACACCTTTTTCGCCTGCCGCCCGCATCCAGGAATTGCATATTGTAACTCCCATGCCGTTTTCCACGTTCATCAGAATAGATTCCATATTATTCATGGTCCGGATCTGCGGCACAAAGCCATAGGCTGCTCCCACTTCTTTCACATACTGTATCCGGAAATCTTCCCCATCATCCGCCAGTACCAGAAATACCTCATCTCTGAAATCCTCCGGTCTCACCTTATCTTTATCTTTTCCAGAATATTCCGCTGAGTAAAGAATGAGGTCTGAAGCCTGATCCACGCCCATAGTCTGCGCGCCGTAAATGCCATCCGCCTTATCTTTCAGCGTAATGATCATATCCATCTGGCCAAGGCTCAGTTTTGAAGAAAGCTCTGGTATACTGCAGGCCTCGATCATCACCCGGGTATCAGGATATTCCTCTTTCAGCCGGTTCAGTACCGGACCAATAAAATCTGACACATTCCAGTCCTTTACATATCCGATCCGCAGTATGCTGTGCTCTGCATTTTCCAGACATTTCACCTGCTCCCGCGCCTGCTCCATGCAGCACACAATTTTCTGAAATGCAGCAAAATAAATATCTCCCGACCTGGTCAGTACCGCCCGCTTGCGGTTCCGGTCAAACAGCTTCGTTCCCAGCTCCTTTTCGAGACGCGCAATATTCCTGCTGAGATTCGGCTGTGAAATATAAATCTTTTCCGCCGCCTTATTGAAGCCGCCCTCTGTCGCAATCGCCAGAAAGCTCTGTACCAGTGTGTCATTCATGATGTTCATCTCCTCGCATTTTCTCATTATCGTATGTGTCCCATCTTATCAGAGAAATATGAAAGCACGATGAAATCAAGAAAAATATATCATATCTGATATAAGAATTCTACATTATTTCATTCCCACTTTTTCGTATGTCTCATACTTTAAAATATAGGACCCCATAAAAACAAAATCCAAGTGAAATAAAAGAATCAAGGAGAAGGAAATTGCGACCTGTATTTGAAATCAGACATGTAAATTTTTCCTACCACACACTGCAGGGCGAAACCCCTGCTCTTTCTGATATCACATTTAACGTAAATCCGGGAGAATTTATCGCTATTGTCGGCCCCAGCGGGTGCGGGAAATCTACTCTGCTGAATCTTATGGCGGGAATGCTCATCCCGGAATCAGGATGCATTCTGCTGAAAGGAGAAAAACTGACGGAAAAGAACCAGCGCCAGATCGGCTACATGCTCCAGCAGGACTATCTGCTGGAATGGAGAAGTATTCTGAGAAATGTTCTGCTGGGCCTGGAAATCCGCCGTGAACTGACGCCGGAATCCACGGCCTACGCAAAGAAGCTTCTGAGTCAGTACGGACTTGAAAAATTTGAATCTTCCAGACCTCATGAACTTTCCGGCGGAATGCGCCAGAGAGCCGCCCTGGTACGGACACTGGTATTAAAACCGGAACTGCTGCTTCTGGATGAACCCTTTTCAGCTCTGGACTATCAGACAAGGCTCACCGTGGGAAATGATATCGGAACAATTATCAGAAAACAGAAAAAAACAGCCATCCTAGTCACCCACGATCTGTCTGAGGCCGTCAGCCTGGCAGATCGCATTCTTATTCTCAGCAGCCGACCGGGAAGACTGCGCCGGATTGTCAACATCAAAATGCCGCTGGAACTGACTCCCATGGAACGGCGAAATCACAGCTTTTTCAAAGACTACTTTAATATGATCTGGGAGGAACTGCATGATGAGAATTAAGAAAACAAAATCTCTGAACAAAAGACTTTCAAACCAGGAGGTTTTTCTGCAGAAACAGCTTCGGCACAAACGGAAAATCCGCGCCCTGCGGATACTGATTTTTGCGGCATTTATCGGACTGTGGGAACTTGCGGCCGATGTGGGATGGATTGACAGTTTTATTTTCAGCAGCCCGTCACGTCTGATAATCTGTCTCAAAGACATGATTCTGGACGGAACCATCTGGCAGCATGTCAGCATCACACTCCTGGAAACCCTGGTCAGTTTTGCCCTGGTGGTAGCTCTGACAATATTGATTACGATTCTGCTCTGGTCCAACCGGTCTGTATCGGAGACCAGCGAACCCTACATGGTTGTACTGAACAGTCTTCCGAAATCCGCCCTGGCGCCGCTGCTTATCGTCTGGCTGGGCTCCAACTACAAAACAATCATTGTAACCGGTATGTCCGTGGCCATTTTCGGCTCTATTCTGAGTCTTTATCAGGGCTTTATGGCAGTGGATGCCGATCAGATCAAACTGATCCGGACCCTGGGCGGAAACCGGAGGAACATCCTGGCAAAAGTGGTGCTTCCGGCAAATATCCCTACTCTCTTTTCTATCATGAAGGTGGATATCGGGCTCTGTCTGGTAGGCGTTATCATCGGGGAATTCATCTCCTCCCGCCGGGGGCTGGGATACATGATCATTTATGGAAGTCAGATATTTAAATGTGATAATTCAGGCTCTGAAAATGATACTCATGTGTATCGCCGCTTAAAAATTCTTTACTTTCTACAAAAAGTACGCATATCCAACTTCCACGATACAAATACATTTATCAATCTATTTTATATTTAAACCACCAACTGGAAAATATTATAATGATATTTTTCCAATGCATTTTTCTGTCTGATCATACGTTTCTTCCACCTTTCATATATTTCGTGCGATATTTTATGACTATTTTTATATATCGTGCGATTTTTGTTGATTCTTTCTTTCAAATCGCATATAATAAAGATAACCTCAAAAGAAAGGAGAAACTATTCATGATTGTTACAGCAACTGAATTTAAAACCAACTTCGGCAAGTATCTCGAAATGGTCGCGAAAGAGGATATTTTCATTACCCGCAATGGCAAAACAATCGCCAAGGTAATAAACCCTCAGATTTCCGCGGTTGATTCTCTTCGCGGAATGCTGAAGGATGTCCCAGCAGACGTTGACCTGGATTCTTTACGGGAGGAGAGGCTTTCAAAATATGAAAATCATGTGTGAT
>CAMLYL010000137.1 GCA_946491665.1 uncultured Lachnospiraceae bacterium
CCGACCAGCTCGATACACCACAGCCCAATCTCAGCCGCCAGATTGCCGGCATGGAATCGGAGCTGAATCTGATTCTTTTTATCCGGGACGGACGCCGTCTGCATCTGACTCCGGCCGGGCAGGCTCTGGCAGATACACTCAGCTCCGTTTATCAGAATTATACCACCGCAGTGGAGCAGGCTCAGAATATTCAGCGCGGTATCAGCGGTTCACTTAACATTGGCATTCTTCATGGCACATATGTTGCCGATTTCATGCTGGACATCACAAGATTTTTTCAGGAAAAGCATCCCGAGGTTGAGCTCTCCTTTTCCTACGATTCTTTTCATGAGCTGCAGAACAAACTGTACAACAATCAGCTTGACATCGCATTCACCACTCTGTTTTCTGTCGTAGAGAAAGAGTATCTTCTGTACAATTATGTGGAACATTCTGTAGACTATATCCTGATGCACAGAGACCACCCGCTTGCCCGGAGGGATTCGCTGACTCTGAAGGACTGCCGGAACGAGACCTTTATTCTGATCTCTCCGGAAGACTGTCCGGAATCTTCCACTTACATCATACAGGCATGTCATGACAATGGTTTTTATCCAAGAATCATCTATGCCCCGACCCTGTATGATCTGATGCTGAATGTAGAAACCGGCCGGGGAATCACGATTCTGGATACCCGGAATATGCTGCGGCTGAACCCGTACATTAAATCATTTCCATTAAAGCAGTCCCTCTGGGATCCAAGCCTGGCCGCAGTATGGAATCAAAGCAACTACAACCCTGTCATTCCTGTTTTTATGTCGCGTCTGAATAAATTTGCGCATTTCCGGGAATAATCCATACCATATCCGTATAATCATATAGCAGATTATCTATAGTCTTTCCTCCTGAATCTGTCATAATAATACTATCAGACAAATTCAGGAGGAATTCATTATGGAAAACACAAATCCAGCTTTTGAAAAACGCATGCAGCTTTTAAAAGATACTGTGGGATGCCGCCGGACAGATTACATTATGGCTGCCCCTTTCTACACATATCTGCCCATTCTTCTGTACGGTGAGACAACCATAAAGGACACTGTTGCAGACTGGAAAAACGCTATGCCGTCTTATTACAGATATCACGAAGAGTTTCAGCCTGATCTGGCCTACGGACCGGATTCCATTTTCCCCGGAAAGCCGATGGAAGCTCTGGGATGTCAGTTTGTCCGCTGGCCCGGGAAACATTTTCCGGATGAAAATATCGGATTCCAGGTTCCGGACCAGGAATACATGTCGCCGGATGAATATCTGGAATATGCCGAGGATCCAACCGGTTTTATCATGAAAAAAATTCTGCCGAGGCAGTACAGCAATCTGAAGGGGCTCAGTCTGCTGGACTTTTCCATGGCTATCTGGCAGGGCGGCCTCTACGCCACGCTTCCCGCTGTGGATCCCTCTGTAAAAACAGCATTTGACTCACTTATTTCCTGCGGCCAGGTCATGAATGAACAGGTGGGCACTGCCGCCCGGTTTACAATGGATATGAAAAAAATGGGAATTCCTTCCGGCGTAGATTTTGTCACATCTGCACCCTTTGATATCTTCAACGATACACTTCGGGGATTTTTAAATGTTTCCATGGATATGTATGACTGTCCGGACGAACTGCTTGCCGCTGTAAACGCAGCCACAAAGATTCAGGCCCGTTATCTGAAGAATCTGATTGCCGGAGGCCGGATCGGAATTGTCGGCTTCATGCTGCACAACGGATTCGATTCCTTTATGAGCAAAGAGCAGTTTGAAACATTTTACTGGCCCGGCCTGAAAGCCTGCATTGACGTCTGTGTGGAAAATAACGTAATTCCATGGATCTATGTGGAGGACAGCTTCATGGCAAAACTGGATATCATCGAACGTGATGTTCCCGCCCATAAAGTAATCTTCACCTTCACGGGCACAAACGACTTAAAGGCCATCAAAAAACGGTTCGGCGGAAAATACTGCCTGAAAGGCGGTCTGTTGGCCAGCGTACTGGAATATGGCTCCGCAGAAGACGTGAAAAAAATGGTCAGAGAAGCTATCGATATCTATGCCCCCGGCGGCGGATACATTCTGGATACAGACGTCGCCCTGGACAATGCGAAACCGGAAAATCTCCGCATTTTATTTGATACGGCAAAAAATTACATAAAATACTGATATAAAATTTATGGGCGGCAGTGAACAGTCACTGCCGCCCATGTATCCGGTGCGGTAAAAAACAGCACCGGAGCACAGAATTCTATTAATAATATAAGGGTCTGCACTCTCTGGTAAAATCATGATCCGGGCTTTCCAGAATGAAAGTATGTATAAAATCATCACCCGGCTTCAGGAAGGGGAACTTATCCCAGGTAGCCCACTCCGGTTTTGTGAATTTCGGCGGATGGTTGATCACCGCCTCGGTCCAGTCGGCATTGCACTCAAACCACAGTTCTGAAAGACGATCCCAGTGACGCATCAGATTTGCCAGCTTCTCACTGCCTTCTTCTTTGTTGTCATCTGTGGTGATCGGCAGCGCGCTGCCTTCAAACTCAATCGCCTTATGGCTGAAAAACCGGATCAGCCCGGGCATCTTCTTAATCTCCTCCGCCTGTGTTTCAAGAAAGAACTTATCACACTCCTCCTTGTCCGCGCCTTCCGGATAACGATAGGCAATCACCCATCTCAGAATCGGATGCTCCTCATAAGACCAGTCTGCCCCCAGGAAATCCTCTGTAGGTTCTGCGGGAATATGGATGATATCCGCTTTGATCACATTCTCACAGGGCTCCGGCGTCATCCCTACCAGACCTTTGCCGCCCCGGCGAAGATTAATATCAAAGGCCCAGTTTTCATGGATCCGGTAAGTATACAGTCCCTCATTTTTCGCTCCCTCCGGCGCCGGAACCGGGTAATAGAGCACATAGCGGTTTGTCCAGGGATACTGTGCAAGAACATCCGGCACATGAGATCTCCGGAACCACCGCTCCATTGCCGGACGTGCATTTTCATCCAGCAGATTATGAAAGATTACCATTTTTTCCATTGTCATAAAACATATCCTCCTCTTAAGACTTTACCTGTTAATCATTGGATACTATAATTATAACTGATTATTTCCTCACATGGTTTCAACAATTGCAACCCCCGTTTCAATTTCCGAAAAGGCACAGAAAATATGATCGCTCACCGCCGTCTTACCAGATCACAAAACAGAGGAATACATGGATTTGTATGGTTCCGGTTCCAGAAAATGGACAGCCGGATCAGCGGCAGTTCCTCTGCAACCGGCAGAGTCCGGATATCATCTGATTTATTCTGAAGTACAAAATCATCCATAATACTGAACCCTTCTCCCAGCTGCAGATGAAATACGATTTCGTGCGTAGTCGCCACATACTCTGTCTGAAACTGCGGAATACCATAGTAATCCGTGATCTGTTTCAGAGAAGCCCTCTGTTCCGGCGTGTCCGCATTCACAGAAGCCCAGTGTATATCTCCGGCGAAGTCCTTTATCGAAAGATCCTTTTTCCCCGCCAGCGGATGGCGGATGCCATAATACAATTTCCGTCTGGCTTCCGCCACCAAAAGGCGGTCCAGTGTTTTATATTTCACCATGGACATATCATGGGACAACATAATATCAATCGCCCCGCTCTCCAGATCATTCACATAATTCGTAAACGGCTTCGCCACGTAGGACAGCCGGATATCCGGATACTTCCTCCTGAAAATATCTATCTCCCGCAGATAGGCATCCGGGATACACATATCCGAGGTAAATCCGAGCACCAGATGTCCCCTGCGTCCTTCGTGAACATCTGCCATATCCTGAAGCCCCTTCTGCATAAGCACATCCATCTTCTCCAGTGTATCCTTAAGAATCTCTCCTTCCGGAGTCAGCCGGATCGCATTTCCCATATGATAAAAAAGCTGATATCCCAGCTCCTCTTCCAGCGCTGCCAGCTGTCGGCTCATAGTTGCCTTTGATACAAATGATTTTTCTGCGGCCAGGGTCAGATTTTCCATCCTGGCAGCCTCCAGATAAAGTTCCACCTGCTTTGACGTCAATGCTCTACCTCCGGTTCCCGTCTCTTCTGTATACCGCTCCCGTCATATCCATTTTACCGTCTGGCGGAGTTATAATCAAGCATAATGCAGGCAAATCTGGCAGAATAAGCGGCGGACCATATAACCTCCGGACGGCCCGCGGCCTTTCCCGATACAGAAGGGGGAACCATGTCTGCTGCCAGCGTTCTGATATAAAAAACAAGCCTGCAAACACCAGCTTCTTACTGATATTTACAGGCCTGTTCGTTCACTATATTTCTATCTGACGATACGATTCAGACAGACTGCCATGCTATAGGCAGATGATTTTTAACAAAGACCCGGGAAGAGAATACAGATCAGACAAAGAACAACTGTTCCGATGGTTGTATTCAGCACGGTACAGATTCCCACGTATTTGTAAGATTTGTTTGCGGGTGTTTTACAGATTTCATTTGCTGCAATATAACCTGCATTGGTCGGAAGTGTATCAAAAGTTGTGGCACAGAACGCGGAAATTCTTGCGAAAGCATTCATATTTGCTCCCATGGACTGTGCCAGCGGTGTAAACACCGGAAGACCTACACCCAGACCTGCCGGACCGGATCCTCCCACCAGAGTCATGATCATCATGGCAATCATCGCCACGATCAGCGGATTTCCATTAAATCCTGCCAGCTTATCACAGAGTCCCGCAAATGCAGTAGTCTCAGCTACGACAGAACCAAAACCGGACACTGCTCCGGCACCGCAGGAAACGATTACCGCATTCGTACATGCACTTGCAAGGGATTTCACAAAAGTATTTACATTCTTAAATCCTTTATGCATCAGGATAACTGCAAGGATAATACCTGCCATCAGCGCAAAATTCACATCAATCTTAAATCCATTGTACAGAACGAATACCAGTACCATAGGAATCAGCGCGACAACAGGATTCGGCAGCTTCTCATTTTCATCCGGAAGCTCATCCCCGGGAGCATCCTCAAATGTATGACCTTTTGCAATTTCTTTCTTTGCCGCAAAGTTCAGATAGATCACATTCAGAACCAGAATAAGGATACCTGCGATAAATCCTGGAACGCTTGCCGCCATGGAAGACACGCCGACAGTTCCTGTGGAAATAACATTCTGTACCTGGGGCGATCCCGGCATGGAAAGAGCCGCTGTGGCAATACATCCGAGAATCATACCCGGAATCATATACCGGGGGATTCCGGATTCACGACAAAGCTCCATAGTCAGGGGAGCCAT
>CAMLYL010000138.1 GCA_946491665.1 uncultured Lachnospiraceae bacterium
CTGCCCGCCATGGACGGAACCGCCGCCGAAGGAGCCGCGGCTGCAGAAGCCGCATTTCCATTCTGCATCTGCGCAATCACCGCTTCGGTAATCTGTTTTACTAAATCTTCACTGATCTGCATGCTCTCTCCTCCTAAATATCCTTAGGATTAATAATGTGAGGAATTCATTTGATTTCTTCCCAGCGTTCGCCCTCCACACGGTAGCCGGTTCCCGGCCCCATGTAATCATTTGGCGTATTGACACCGGACATTACATGGAAATTCCGGTCCAGAATGGCCGCCGTCTGCATGTAATCGCCGGCCACGCGCTGCTTCAGCATATTCAGCACGCTCTCCGCCACATCCTGGTATCCGGACTCGGCCAGAGCGCGCACCACGTCAATTCCGGTGATACCCCGTTTCAGCACATCCTCTGCAGCCATCAGGTCTGCGGTAACATCCCGGGGCAGCGTGTCCTTACTTCCGTGCGCATAGGTCACAGCTTCTACCTGCTCGTCTGATACAGGAGTCAGGCCCAGCTGGCGGAATACAGCCTGCACAGCCTTCGCCGCCTTATTCCGCACGCGGATCACTTCCTCCTCCGTCACCGGGCGGAGTCCGCCATCCACCTGCATATCTCTCTGCAGCACATTATAATCATCAAAATCCTCGGCATCGAAATTCGAGCCGGCGAACATATTGTCATAGTTGGGTTCCGCCGCATAGCCTGAGAAAATAAAATCCGTACCCGGCAGGAACTGCAGCATCGTCCTGGCCGTCCGGCGCATATCCGAATTGGAAAAGCTCTGGTCATTGGAGGAAGCGCATTCCAGCCCCAGCAGAGCAGCCACCAGGTTCTCGCTCATCACCTCACGGATACCGCCCGGCACTGAACCGGGAACTCCGATGCAGCTTACTGAACCATTCTGAATACCCTGGCTTCCCGCGCCTTTAGTCGCGTACAGGCAGCGGCATTCCAGATACAGCATGGATTTTTTCTCACTATTCCCCATCAGCACCTCCGAACCGGAGCCCGAGGTGAAGCGCACCTTCAGTCCCCTGGAAGCGTAGGCCGAATTCAGAAATGCTTTGGAATACGGGGTATCGTCCCCGTCAATAAACACCTTTTCAGTTCCATACACAGAAAGAGTTTCCGCATAGGTGGTCAGTCCGCGGATGCCAAGCTCCAGCTCTGTAGCTTCCTCGGCTGAACACTGGGTCAGCACTCCGGGCCTTCCGACCTGTGCGCCGATCAGCAGCGCCATAGCGCTAAGAGGCGCATAGCGCGCCACACCCATAGTCGTCTCTTCTTCCGCGAATCCCCGCAGGGCGCCTTCAGCGGCATCTGCCGCTATCTGCACCGGATCATCCTTCAGATTCGTGATATGAGCCTGATTTCCCGGCGTTCGCCTGGCGCGGATCTTCTGCATGCCCATCATCAGCTCCACCACATTCAGATGATTCATAACCTCTGTCATTTTTGCAGGGGTGATGCCTGATACCAGCTCCAGAATCTCCTTTCGGGACACATGGATATCCACGATCATCCTGGCGATATTCAGAGACGGCACTGCCATGGATTTCTCTGTTCTCTCTACATCAATGGCGTAATCTGCGATAAACTGGTCGATAAAATCAAAATCCTCTCTTTTCTTTCCGTCCAGCTCCACAATTCTTCCGTCCTGCACCTTCACCGACGGTTCCGGATCATAAGGACTCTTCATCGCTACAAAGCCCATCTCCGGCCATTCGTTAATAAAACCGTCCAGGTTCACAGGTCTCTGATCCAGTACTTCTATACGTTTTGATCTCTTCATCTTTTATCTCCTTGGGGACAGTTCTCCACAATTCCATCATTAGGCTCATTATAACTCAATCCCACGAAAATAGCAATACGTATTTGCCCGAAACATTCACAATCCCACATTTTTTCTTCGATCATTCCACAAAAAGCAACATTCAATACCACAGGAACACAGATCAGTCTGTTTTCGGCTGTTCCGGCCCTCTTCTGCCGCCTCCGGCCGGGCCGCCCCCATGGAACTCCAGTTCCGGACTTTTGACACTGACCTTTGTACCCGCCGAAACCGAATTGACGATAAACGCATTTCCGCCAATGGTGGCTCCGTCCCCGATCACCGTCTCGCCGCCCAGAATCGTGGTTCCGGAATAGATAGTCACGTTGCTGCCGATGGTCGGATGGCGCTTCACGCCTTTCAGCTGCTGTCCCTTTCTGGTGGAAAGCGCTCCCAGGGTAACGCCCTGATAGATTTTCACATTATCCCCGATCTGTGTCGTTTCACCGATAACGATACCCGTGCCGTGGTCGATAAAGAAATATTTTCCGATGGTCGCTCCCGGATGGATATCGATTCCCGTCAGATTGTGGGCATATTCCGTGATAATTCTGGGAATCATCGGGATGCCCAGAAGCCACAGCTCATGAGCGATCCGGTAAATGGTAATGGCAAATACGCCCGGATAGCAGAATATGATCTCGTCGGTGCTGTAAGCGGCCGGATCTCCGTCATAAGCCGCCTGGATATCCGTCTCCAGATATTCCCGTATCGCGGGAATGCGGCCGAGGAATTCATAGACCAGATTTTCCGCCTTTTCCACGATTGCAGACCGGCGGCACTCCTCGCACAGCTCGCTGTTGCCAAGTGCTTTGGCCACCTGCTTTCGCAGATGGTACTGGATAAATTCCAGCCGCTCGCCCACCAGAAACTTTGCATATTCCGTCCGGACCCGATTCGGATCGAAGTATCCGGGAAAAAGAAGCTGCCGGATTTTTTCCGTCACTTCAATCAGAATCTCTTTATTCAGGATATTTTCTTCGTCCAGACGTGTGATCAGCTCATGGCTCCTGTAGCTTTCCAGTATATCATCCACCAGTTTTTCCGTGTTGTGCTCCATGCCATCCTCCTTTTTCAGCCGGGTGCGCGGCTGCTTTTCTATATTGTAACATCTGTATACCGATCGTTTTCTTCCTACAGATATAGTATAGTTTTAATGGGGAAATGCGTCAATAAAAGTTTGTTTTCACCCGTAACTTCTTGCATTTACCACAGAGATGTAATAGGATAAGAGTATATCGACGCAGCAGCGAACCATCATCCGGACCGGCCGTGCCGGAATCGCCGGGTATTCTGTCAGGTTCTGCCGCTGTTCCGGAATATTCTCCGGACAGGTCCGCGCGGTCTCCGCCGCGTTCCCTGTCCTTCTCACATTTCTTTCTATTTCTGATATATCAATAGTATCCACCCTTATGACAGAACCACAGGAATCGCTTGATAATATGCTTACCAGGGAGCCGGTAGGGCGTATGATTGGCCACCTCCGCTACGGAAAGGAGCCAATGCCTATGTATGTTGCATACGATGATTTATTCACGTTTGTAATAATGCTGTGTGCAATTATTACGCTAGTTTTTCACCACAAAAAATAGCGCCCTCACCCTGGAAAAGTAGAGGCGCTATTTCTTTTTAGAAATCGCAACTCGGAAACCGGGTGGCCAGCCTTACCCTGGTTACCGGCTCCTTGTTAAGCATATTATAGCCCACCGGTCGCAACATTTCAAGCGCTTTTATCATCCTCGGCGCTCCGCCTTGATAATATAATATGCTTACCTGGACAACTGGGAGGGCAGCCTCCACCCGTTTCGAGGTCTTGCGAAAGGGGTGGTAATTATGAGTACATATGAAGAGCTTATGATTATCCTGGCCATTGCCGGATTGATCGTATCCATCCTGAATATGAAAAATAAAAAGTAGCCGCCCTGTCTCTGGTCAAGATTGGCGACTACTTTTTGTAACTAGATTTTAAATCTTCCCGGAGCGGATGGGTTGCAGCCATCTCTCCAGTTGTCTTGTTAAGCATATTATATGCCAAGTATGGCAATCTGTCAAATAAAAACCGGCCCCTGCGCCAACAGAGACCGGCTGATGTACTCCGAAGATGTACATTTTTCGTGCAAATATATTGTATCATCTTCGGAGGCAGCCCGCAAGCGGAACTGATGTTCTTGCTGGCTGTTATTTTTATACCCAAAAGGAGGATGATCTTATGCCAACAGCAAAGAAACTGCCATCCGGCTCCTGGCGTTGCCAGGTATTCAGCCACTATGAGGAGGTGAAGCAATCAGATGGCACCATAAAGAAGAAACGCATATACAAAAGTTTCACCAGCGATGATCCTTCACGCAATGGGAAAAAGGCCGCAGAACTGGCTGCGGCACAGTGGGCGGCCACCCGGAAGGGAACGGAAGAATGCAGGATGACGTTCCGGGAGGCAGCAGAGGAGTATATTCGGTCAAGGGAATCTGTCCTGTCCCCCGGGACGATCAAGGGCTACAGGGCGATCGTGAAGAATGACATCGGGGCGTTGGAGAATATAAAAATCCCAGATGTCAAACAGACTGATATCCAGAAATGCATCAACGAAAATTCCCCCGGCAGGAGTCCGAAAACCGTCCGGAACATACACGGTCTGATCTCCGCCGTAATGAAAACATACCGTCCCGACATGGCCATCTATACGGCTCTTCCACAGCGTTCCAGACCGAATTTATATATTCCGTCAGATGACGACATAAAAACCCTTCTCGCGGCTGTCAGAGGCACTGAGATGGAACTTCCGGTCATGCTTGCGGCTTTCGGTCCGATGCGCCGAGGAGAGGTCGCTGCCCTGCGGACACAAAATATACAGGGGAATGTTGTTCATGTATGTGAAAACATGGTTATGGATGAGCACGGCGGATGGATCATCCGGCATCCGAAATCTTATGCCGGCGACCGCTACATAGATTACCCGGATTTTGTGGTGGATCTGTGGAAGGGGAAAACCGGGAGAGTGACCGATCTGAATCCAACGATGATTACAGACCGGTTCATAGACCTGCTGAAAAAAATCGGATTGCCGCATTTCCGGTTCCATGACCTCAGGCATTACTCAGCCAGCATCCAGCACGCCATCGGGATCCCGGATGTATATATCATGCAGCGGGGAGGTTGGGGAAATGACGGAGTACTGAAATCCATATACCGACATGCGATGGAACAGAAAGAACGGGAGATGAACCAGAAGGCAAATGATTATTTCTACGGAATATATGCAACACGAAATGCAACACGAAAATGAAAAACCCTGCAAAACAGCGGGGTTATAGTCT
>CAMLYL010000139.1 GCA_946491665.1 uncultured Lachnospiraceae bacterium
TGTGAACAGTGTGCTGAAACCGCTGCAGGAGCGTTATGCGCAGCTGGAGAAGGATAAGGCATACATTGACCGGATTATCAAGGAAAATGCTGAAAAAGCGGATTATGTGGCGACGAAAACCCTGCGGAAAGTACAGCGTAAAGTGGGATTCCCGGACCGTATCCGCTGAAAAGAGTACATGATGGAACCGTTCTACAATGAGCGCCGTTTTTCATATATGGCAGGGGAAGCCGAGCAGGGGATGGCCGTAGGGCAGTTTCTAAAAGAGCGGGGTTATTCGCGTCACGCCCTGACTTTACTGAAACAGACAGAAGGCGGAATACTCTGTAACGGAAGAGAAGTGTATCTTAGTCAGCCCCTTCGGAAAGGGGATCGTATGGATCTGTTCCTGAAGGAAGAAGTGCCGGAGGAGATAGAACCAGTAGAACTTCCGTTCGGCATAGTTTATGAAGATGACGACCTGATGGTCGTAGATAAACCGGCAGATATGCCGGTTCATCCATCCATGAAAAATCATGATAATACATTGGCTAACGCGGCGGCATGGTATGGAAGGACAAAGGGAGACAGTTTCGTGTATCGGTGTGTGAACCGCCTGGATCGCGATACTACTGGACTTTTGATTCTGGCAAAGCATATATTGAGCGCGACAGGCCTTTATGGACAGATGAGGGCAAGAGAGATTCGCCGAACATATCTGGCGATTGTAAAAGGAATGATCCGGGAAGAAGGAACCATAGACCTTCCTGTGGGAAGAAAAGAAGATTCCGCGATTGAACGGATGATAGATCTGGAACATGGAGAGTGCGCGGTGACCCATTACCGTCCGGTCCGGCACGGAAAAGACTGGACGCTGATAGAATGCAGGCTGGAGACAGGACGGACGCACCAGATCCGCGTTCATATGAGCAGCTTCGGGCATCCTCTCATAGGAGATTTCCTATACGGGAGACGGGAGGAACAGATGCCGCGGCAGGCGCTTCATTCCTGGAAACTGTCATTTGTTCATCCCATTATGGGAAGACCGATGGAGTTTGTCAGTCCGCTTCCTCCAGATATGCAAAAATATATAGGAGATCGCTCCTGAGAGATAGTCAGGAGATCTCTGGATGACGCTCTTTCCAGGAATAGATACAGCCGCAGTAATCCTGGCGGTACAGACCGTATTCCCGTGAGAGTTCGATGGAACGTTTATAACCGTTCCGCTTTTTGAAATCGTTGGGGAGCCAGCGCACTCCATGGGAGGCGGCCAGCTCCTCTCCGATTTCGTTTAATTTTTCCGCATTTTTTAAAGGACTGATAGAAAGGGTTGTGGCAAAATAGTCATAGCCCTTTTCCTTTGCCATCCGGACAGCCGCCTCCAGGCGTAGCCGGTAACACGCAAAGCAGCGTTCTCCGCCTTCCGGCAGATGCTCCATTCCCTTGGCGCATGCGTAAAAATCATGAGGGATGTAGTCTCCTTCCAGAAAAGAGACAGGATATTTCGCCGGGAGCGAGCCTATAAAACGTTTCTGTTCCTGTACCCGGGTCCGGTATTCCGACTCGGGATAGATATTTGGATTGTAGTAGAAGACCGTGATGGAAAAATATTCAGACAGATATTCCAGCACGTAACTGCTGCAGGGCGCGCAGCAGCTGTGCAGCAGAAGAGAAGGAACATGTCCTTCCTCCAGTTTTTGGATTTCCCGGTCCAGTTCTTTTTGATAATTTCGCTTGTTCATACGCACTAGTATACCTCCGCCGGAAAAAAATGCAAGCATAATTGTGAAGAATTATGAAGAATGGGAAGGGCATATTGCGGAGAGAAAACCGGACAGATATAATAAGCTTTGATAATGAGTAAGAGAGGAAATAACACATGGTTTTCAGCAGTATCGATTTTATTTTTCATTTCCTCCCGGTATTTTTGGCGATTTATTTTCTGGTTCCATTTTCCTGCAAGAACTGGATTTTATTTGGCGGGAGTCTGTGCTTCTATCTGTACGGGACTCAGGGTCACCCTCTGTATATTGGCATGCTTCTTTTTTCCTCCGCGGCTGCTTATCTGGCCGGCCGAGGTATAGAAAAAAGCCGGAATAAACGCGGAAAAAGAATATATTTACTGGCAGGGCTGGGATACAGCCTGGGAGTTCTCGCGGTTTTTAAATATTCGGGTTTTATCATAGAAAATATAAATCTGCTTATGAATATGGCCGGCGTGCCCGTGCGGATTCCTTCTGTCAGACCCTCGCTGCCTTTGGGAATCAGCTTTTATACGTTTCAGATATGTTCTTATCTGATGGATGTGTATCGCGGCGCGATTCGTGCGGAGCGGTCCTTATTCCGTCTGATGGGTTATGTCTGTATGTTTCCGCAGCTTTTGTCGGGGCCATTGATCCGTTATGGAAAGCTGGTGAGGGAGTGGAAAGGAAGAGAACACTCCATGGAAGGCTTTGAAGAGGGAATCAGAATCTTTACGGTAGGTCTGGGAATGAAAGTGTTGATTGCCAACCAGGTGGGAAATCTGTGGCGGCAGACAACGGCGATCGGTTTTGAGAGCATATCTACTCCTATGGCATGGCTGGGACTTATTGGGTATACTCTTCAGATTTATTTTGATTTTTATGGTTATTCTATGATGGCCTCCGGACTGGGGAGGATCATGGGATTCCATTTTCCGGATAATTTCCGGCAGCCGTATCTGTCTGTGTCCATGACAGAGTTCTGGAGAAGATGGCATATAACGTTGGGAGAATGGTTTCGGGATTATGTATACATACCTCTGGGAGGAAGCAGGACCGGGACGTGGAGGACGCTTCGCAATCTTCTGGCTGTATGGCTCCTGACCGGACTCTGGCATGGAGACAGCTGGAATTATATTTTGTGGGGAGTTGTCCTTTTCCTGATCATTGCCATAGAAAAACTGGGACTCTTGCGGATCCTGGAGAGATACCATATTCTGGGACATTTGTATATGGCTTTCTGGATTCCCATAAGCTGGCTGATATTCGCGGTAGAGGATCTTCCGATGCTGTGGGTCTATCTGACGCGGCTGTTTCCGTTTCTGGGCGAATCCTCGGCGGCGGTATTTTCCGGAGATTATCTAAAATATGGAAAAATATATGGTATATCGTTGCTTTTGGGCATATTGTGTATTGGCGCGCTTCCTGAAAAACTTCTGGGACGTAGACACAGATTCCTTACCGCGGCAGTACTGCTGGTCATTTTCTGGTTCAGTATTTACTGCATATGGAAGGGTATGGATGATCCCTTCCTGTACTTCAGTTTTTAGAGATACGAAAGGAAAAAAATGAAATATACATATACCTGTATGCTGGGAATCAGTCTTTGCGCGGCTATGCTGTTCACACCGGTCAGAGAGGCGATTGTACAGGGCAAACCTGCGCAGGAGGCATTTTCACAGCCGGATATTTTAAATTCTCCGGAAATCATGGAAAGTGAGGAGGAACCGGAGGAATTCCAGTCCGAAGAAAGTGCTGAAACGACGGAGATTCCGCAGAACCCGGAGAGACAGAATCCACAGGATGGAGAACCGGAGGAAGTTGCAGAAGCGGAAATGATTTCCAGAGAACATTTTTTTGATGATGCTCTGTTCATCGGGGACTCCAGAACAGTGGGACTTTTCGAGTATGCGGACATGGGGGCGGCAGATGCTTTTGCCGATTCGGGAATGAGTCTTTATAAAGTGATGGAAGTGCGTCTTTCAATGGGAGACCAGGGAGAAAAAACACTGCAGGAAGTTCTGGAGAACAGACAGTACGGCCGCATATATTTGATGCTCGGCATTAATGAGCTGGGGTACGATCAGGAAGCGACAGCAAAAAAATACCAGGAACTGGTACGGTATCTGGTACAGTCGCAGCCTCAGGCCCGACTCATTCTGGAAATGAATATGCATGTCTCGAAAAAAAGATCAGAAACAGACTCTATTTATAATAATGCAAACATAGACGCGTTTAATAACCGAATCCGGGAGATCGCTTCAGAGGAAGGCCTTGCCTGTATTGATATCAATGAACGGTTTGATGACGGCGAAGGGAATCTTGCAGAAGAGTACACGGCGGATGACGCGCATCTGATGGGCAAATATTATGCAGAATGGGCCGACTGGATATATGAAAACCGGTGAATAACGAACAGCCGCCTGGCCGGAAATGGACAGGCGGCTCGTTTCATGCTAAAAAGAGGTCTGCACTTCGGTACAGGGTTCCGCACCGTAGAAAGGCAGTCTGCCTTCACTGTATCCGTAGGCAAAATAATGGTTCAGAAGAGCTACCGGGTCTTTTCCGATCACCTCCGCCACATCCGGATAGGTATTGTAATAGAATACCGGATCGAGCTTTGGCAGATCGCTGTCGGCATTGTCAGGATCAGATGGATAATTGGTCATGAGGAAAGCGGTACGGTCTTCTTCCGTATCCACGATCCCGGCGGCATCCCGCCATTCTGCCTGCATGTTCGGGAAACGCCCTTCTGCCATCCCGAAAGATTCGTAGTGGTTGAACAGGGCCTGAGGATCAAATCCGGTCACATTGGCCACATCCGGGTATTTCTGAAAATAATAATGCGGATCGAACGCGGTCTCCGCTCTGGCGGGAACTGCGGCGAAAGCCGAGCACAGAAATACGGCGCCGAGGGTGCATAACAGGGTTCTGGTTTTGCTGAACTTCATCTTGCTTCACCTCCATATGGAATCACGTTTTTACTTCTGTATACAGCATAACATCCGGCCCCGCGATTTTCAATACTGTTTAAAATCTGTGCGCGAATTTATTTTTTGTTAAATAAAATGTGGTGAACTAATGTAATGCGCTGCATATTTCGCCAGATTATCTTCTGCAAGATGAACTGACAGAAAATGAAATCACGACGATCAGGGATATTGAAGCTCTCTGGGAAGACGCTTCTCCAAGTAAGCAGGAGCTTGTTTTTACAATGATAAAGGCTTTGGAATTAGCCGAAATAAAGCAGCATAATAATGGTGTATCAGTCCGTTTATCTTTTGGCTTTTTTGCTGGAGACTCACATAATAAAAAAGCTGCCAGGTTGCAGCTGGCAGCTGAATAAAATATGAGTGTTGACCCATATTTCAGAAACGGAGACGGTGGGATTCGAACCCACGTGCCGGTTGCCCGACAACTTGATTTCGA
>CAMLYL010000140.1 GCA_946491665.1 uncultured Lachnospiraceae bacterium
AGAGCAGCAGCACGCCGGTGAATTATGACGATACAGACTATGGTCCGAATAACGCCGGGGTTACGGATTATAATGATACGGACTACGGTCCGAACAACGATGGCGTGACAAATTATGATGATACGGACTATGGTCCGAACAACGACGGGGTAACCAATTATGATGATACGGATTACGGCCCGAACAACGATGGCGTGACGAATTATGATGATACGGATTACGGCCCGAATAATGATGGAGTAACCGATTATGATGATGGTCAGTCCAATTATGACGACGGCCAGTCCAATTATGACGATGGTCAGTCTGATTATGATGATTAAGATAAAGCCTTCGCTGAAACTGCGTCATGAATTGAAACACAGCATCAATTTTCAGGATGCTCTGATTCTGGCATCCAGACTGGAAAAACTGTTCAGACATGATGCAAACGCTGACTCACACGGGATTTACCGTGTGAGCAGCCTTTATTTTGATACCCCTTATGATAAAGCTCTGAGACAGAAACTGGATGGAGTTGACTGCCGTGAAAAATTCCGGCTGAGATACTACGGTGCGGATACTTCCTTTATCCGCCTGGAGAAGAAATTTAAGATTAAAGGACTGTGCGGAAAGCACAGCGCCAGGGTGACAGAAGAACAGGTAAAACGTATTCTTGCGGGAGATATTGATTTTCTCCTGGAAAGCGGGAATCCGCTCCTTCTGGAATTTTACAGTAAATTGCGGGGGCAGCTTCTGGGACCCAGAACAATAGTCACCTATGAGCGGGAGGCATTTCTCTATGAACCGGGCAATGTGCGTATTACCATTGACAGGAATCTGCGTTCCGCTTCGGGAAACAGTAATTTTCTGGATCCGGAGCTGTATCATATTCCTGTTGCCGACGGCCTGTCGGTTCTGGAGGTTAAATATGATGAATTTTTGCCGGAGCTTGTATCCATGGCGGTGCAGGTTCCGAACCGGCGGGCAGCAGCCTGGTCCAAGTATGCTGTCTGCCGCAGATACGATTAACACAGGAGAAAACCCATGACTTTTAATTTTCAGGATATATTCAAATCAAGCTTTCTGGAAAACGCGGCATCCATTACTGTTCTGGATATGGTGCTGGCGCTGGCGCTGTCCTTTGCAGTCGGCCTTTTTATTTTCTTTATCTATAAAAAATGTTATGCGGGCGTTATGTATTCTGCCAGCTTTGGCGTCACGCTGATTGCCCTGTGTATGATTACGGCCCTGCTGATTCTGGCAGTGACGAGCAATATTGTGCTGTCGCTGGGTATGGTAGGCGCATTGTCGATTGTGCGTTTTCGTACAGCAATTAAAGACCCGTCGGATATAGCGTTTCTTTTCTGGGCGATTGCGGCAGGCATCGTTCTGGCTGCGGGTTTTATTCCTCTGGCGGTCATCGGCAGTCTTTTTATCGGACTGATTCTTCTGATTTTTTCACAGCACAAAGGGTTTGAAAAGCCGTATATTCTGCTTCTCCACTGTGAAAATTCCGCTGCGGAGAAAGAGGCTCATGATTTGATATCCGGGAAAGTACATAAACTGTCTCTGAAGAGCAAAAGCGTGACTCCCGGATGCATTGAACTGAACTATGAGGTTCGTCTGAAAGATGCCGACACGGATTTTATTAACGATCTGGCAAAGATGCCCGGTGTCAGCCATACGGCAATGGTATCTTATAATGGAGATTACATGAATTAAAGCCATGCTGAAACATAAATATATTAACCGGATTTGTATCATTATCATGACTGCGGCTCTTATTGTAACCATTCTATTTATGAACGGGCAGGCGCTGGGGCTGACGCCTGCTTATGCCGCGCCTGGATATGAAACCCGTCTCTTTGACAAATCCAGAGTACATACAGTGGATATTCTGATCGATGACTGGGAAGCATTTCTGGATACGGCAGATGAAGAGGAATACAGCTCATGTACGATTGTGATTGACGGAGAAAGTTTTTCAAACGTGGGGCTGCGGGTAAAAGGAAACAATTCCCGCCGGCTGACATCGGAATATGGTCTTGAACGCTACAGTCTGAAGGTAGAGTTTGATCACTATACGTATAATACTTACTACGGCCTGGATAAGTTTTCTCTGGATTCTTCTTTTCAGGATAACAGCTACATGAAGACCTGGATTACTTACGATATGATGGAACATATGGGAGTACCCGCGCCGTTGTGCAGTTATACCTGGGTAAATGTGAACGGCAGACCGTGGGGATTGTTTCTGGCCATTGAAGAACCGGAAGAAGCTTTTGCCAGACGGAATTTCGGAACAGATTACGGGCAGCTGTATAAACCGGATTACAGATCTCTGAATGATGAAAATGCGGATGTACATCTTCGTTATACAGATGATAATCCGGACAGTTATGATAATATTTTCCGCAATGCCAGGTTTGATCTTACAGATGCAGATAAGGAGCGGGTAATAAATGCGCTGAAGGTTCTTGACAGCGGAGAAAATCTGGAATCTGCCATTGATGTGGATGAGGTGCTGCGCTATTTTACGGTTCAGGTATTTGTGGTGAATATGGACAGCTATCTGGGAAGAACAGGACATAACTATTTTCTTTATGAAGAGGACGGTATTCTGAGTATAATTCCCTGGGATTATAATCTGGCCTTTGCCACCTACAGCCTGGGTATGCCTGATCCTGTCAATGATTCAACCCTGTATGTTAATTATCCGATTAACACGCCGGCCAGCGGTGAAATTATGAAAAATCGACCGCTGTACCATAATCTTATGAAAAATGACGCATATTTCGCACAATATCATGAATATTTTAATTATCTGATTGAGAGCTATTTTGAAAGCGGATATTTTGAGAATTTTATAATGGAGACCCGCGGAATGATTGCACCCTACGTGGAGAAGGATTCGACTGCATTCTGCTCTTATGATGATTTTTTACTGGGGGCAGACACAATCACGGACTTCTGTCTGCTCCGGGCGGAAAGTATCCGCGGACAGCTGGATGGAACAATACCGTCCACAATCGCGGGTCAGATGGAAGACCGGAGCAGTTTTATAGACGCCTCCTCCGTATGGCTGCCCGATATGGGAGAAATTGCGGATCTGAAAGATTGAGGAAATATACTGTGATTATACAGGACTCTTTCTCACCGCGTTGCTCTGGAAGCGAAAATAATCCGGTCGGTGCCGGGACTGAGTGAACTCAAACATGACTCCGTCGCTGTTATAGGTGTGGCTGCTTACGACAGCCATACAGTTGTAGTCATTGACATTGATATGAAGATATTTTTCATCAATCTGGGTGATTTTCTCCACGGTCATGACACGCTGGCTGTTGACAATGGTCATGTGCAGCTCATTTTCCAGGTATTCATAAATAGAATTTTCAGCAATTTCCGGGGTAAGTCCCGGTACTGCGCTTTTTAAAAAATAATTATGATTAATGATCAGAGGCTTTTCATCCAAAAAATGAAGCCTCTGGATATAATAAAGTTCTGCGCCGGCGGCAAATCCTGTCCGTCCGGCGATTTTTTCGTCTGCGGTCAGCTCCATAAACTGGAGAACCTTCGTCCGTCCTTTTCTGTGGTTCCGCAGGGAAGATTCCTTAAAAGACTCAATGCCGCCGGTAGTAAAGGAAGCCTGTTCCACCGGACGGAAAATATTGCGGACGCCTTTTCCCTGCAGGGCCTGGACATAGCCGTCGGATACCAGCTGGGAGACAGCCCGTCGGATCGTATTTCTGGAACAGCCGTAGGTCTGTACCATAGTATTTTCCGATGGAAGGAAATCCTGATAGGCAAATTCTTTATTCTCAATTTTAGTTTTTAAATCTCTGTAAATAGAATCATATTTATTTTTCGGCAAAATTCATCACATCCAGTTTTGTATAATTTCGTGAAAATAAAATACCCTAATCATTATAAGTGTGTGAAAGGAAAAAAGTCAAGAGGAAAAAACTCACTTGTTTAAACAAGTTTTCGTTGACATGTTCAAACAAGTGTGATATTCTTTACTTGTTCAAACAAGTTCGTGTGGAAGACCCAAAACAATGACCAGAAGGAGAGAGGGAAGATGGCGAAGTATGAAAATGACGTCAGAGAACTCCTGACCCTCATCGGAGGGAAAGGAAACATCCAGGCAGTGTCCCACTGTATGACAAGAATGCGTTTTGTTCTTGTGGATCCGAAGAAAGCGGATGAAAAAGGAATTGAAAAAATTCCCAGTGTCAAGGGCACATTTACACAGGCGGGCCAGTATCAGGTGATTATCGGAAATGATGTGGCCCAGTTTTACAGGGAATTCACTGCTCTTGCGGGAATCGAGGGCGTGAGCAAGGACGCGGTGAAGGCCGCGGCCAAGACCAATCAGAATCCGCTCCAGAAAATCATGGGCGCTCTGGGCGAGATTTTCGCGCCTCTGATTCCGGCGCTGATCTGCGGAGGTCTGATTTTAGGTTTACGGAACGTAATCGGAGAGATTAATTTCTTCAACAATGGAACACAGAGTCTGGCGGATCTTTATCAGTTCTGGGCTGGTACATATCAGTTCCTGTGGCTGATCGGTGAGGCGGTATTTCACCTGCTGCCGGTAGGTATCTGCTGGTCTATTACGAAAAAGATGGGAACGACTCAGATTCTGGGTATTATTCTTGGTCTGACCCTTGTTTCTTCCCAGCTTCTCAATGGTTTTGATGTTGCCACTACTGCGGCGGCCGATATACCCGTATGGGATTTCGGATTTGCCCAGGTGGAGATGATCGGCTACCAGGGACAGGTAATCGCGGCTATGATGGCGGGATTTGTTCTTGTTTACCTGGAAAAATTCTTTAAGAAGATATGTCCGGAAGTAATCAGTATGATTGTGGTTCCTTTCTGTTC
>CAMLYL010000141.1 GCA_946491665.1 uncultured Lachnospiraceae bacterium
AACAGTGGCGGCAGAAGCTGAGGAAACAGAGGTTCCCAATGTGGTTGGAGAAGATTCCGATTCTGCCATGAGTACTCTGGAGGATGCCGGATTCGAAGTGACCAGAGAGTTCCAGTATGACAGTTCTGTGGAAGCGGGAAAGGTCATCAGCCAGACTCCGGATGGCGGAAGCATGGCTGCACAGGGAAGTTCGGTTACAATCTATGTCAGCCAGGGAACGGAATCAGCCAGAGTGCCCAGTGTGACAGGCAAGACACAGCAGGAAGCTCAGACTGCGCTGGGAGATGTGGGGCTGAATATCGGTTCCATTACAGAGGAATACAGTGATTCCGTAGAGGCTGGCCGGGTGATTGATCAGAGTGTAGCTGCAGGAAGATATGTGGATAAGGGAACCAGAGTGGATCTGGTGATCAGCAGGGGACCGGAGGAAAAGACTTATTACGTGAAGTCCAGTGTATCGGCGCCCACGGGAGATATTACCAATATTTCAGCGGATATGACGCTGTATAAGGTAGGAACTAATGAAGTGATTGATTCCTGGACCGGTATCACTTCCTTCCCGTTTACTGTGGAGGCGCATGGTATTACAGGCGCAGACAAGGGAAGACTGGAGATTACCTGGTATTTCACGGATTCCAACGGCGATGATGCAAGCTCCAATCAGACTGCGGATATTACTTTCCGTGAAGAATAGATATGGAAAAAGGTAAGATTGTAAAAGGGATTGCCGGATTCTACTACGTTTACGTAGCGGGATCCGGTATCTATGAATGTAAGGCAAAAGGACTTTTTCGAAAACAGAAGATGAAGCCCCTGGTAGGGGATGATGTGGGAATTGATGTGATCAGCCGTGAAGAACGGACTGGAAATGTAGTGGAGATTTTACCCAGGAAGAATGCCCTGATCCGCCCGGCAGTTGCCAATGTGGATCAGGCATTGGTGATTTTTGCGGTGGCTTCTCCCAAACCGAACCTGAATCTGCTGGACCGTTTTCTGATTATGATGGAGCAGCAGCAGGTTCCCACGGTGATCTGTTTTAATAAAACGGATCTGGTTTCTGAGGAGAGGATCCGCGAACTGCGGTCTGCCTATGAGACAAGCGGATACCGGGTATTCTTTTTCTGCGCGGAGCAGCAGGAAGGGATTGACCGGATCCGCCAGCAGCTTTCCGGAAGGACAAGCACGGTGGCGGGGCCGTCAGGCGTGGGAAAGTCCACTCTGATCAACCTTCTGGCGCCGGAGGCGGTGATGGAAACTGGTGAAATCAGCGAGAAGATTCAGAGAGGGAAGCATACTACCCGGCATTCTCAGCTGATTGTACTGGATCAGGAGAGTTTTATTTTTGATACGCCGGGATTCAGTTCCCTTTCGGTGGATTATTATAATCCGGGGCTTCAGGGAATTGCAGGGGCGGAGATTCTTCCGGTGGATGAAAGGACTCTGGGACAGTTTTTCCCGGAGATCGCGAAACTGGAGGGGGACTGCCGTTTTACCGGTTGCAGCCATATCCATGAACCGGACTGTGCTGTAAAACAGGCGGTGGATGAAGGCAGGATCAGCCGGAGCAGATATGAAAATTATGTTCAGATTTATGAGGAACTGAAGTCCAGAAAAAAATACTGAAACGATTGAGAACAAGAGGAGAATATCATGAATTGTTTAGCGCCATCCATATTGTCGGCAGATTTTACAAAACTTGGAGAGCAGCTTGAGCTGCTGGATCGGGCAGGCGCCCAGTATGTTCATATTGATGTAATGGACGGAAGCTTTGTACCCAGCATTTCCTACGGAATGCCGGTGATCAAGTCTGTCCGTTCCTGTACGGACCGTATCTTTGACGTCCATCTGATGATCGAGGAACCGATCCGTTATATTGATGATTTTGTGGATGTGGGGGCGGATCTGATCTCGGTTCATGTGGAAGCCTGCCGGCATCTGGACCGGACGATTCATGCCATCAAGGACAGAGGAATACTGGCGGCGGCGGCGCTGAATCCTGCCACCCCGCTCACTGAACTGGAGTATATTCTGCCGGATCTGGATATGGTGCTTCTGATGTGTGTGAATCCCGGTTTTGGAGGTCAGAAATATATTCCCTATATGACGCAGAAGATCCGTGATCTGAAGGAGATGATTGACCGGAAGGGCTGCCAGACCGATATCGAGGTTGACGGCGGCGTCAAGCTGGACAATGTGCGGGAGATACTGGATGCGGGAGCCAACATTATTGTGGCGGGAAGCGCCGTATTCCAGGGCGATATTGAGAAAAATGTAGAAGCTTTTCTGCAGATTATGGAGGCGTAAATGGCTGCATCAGACAGAGAAAAGCATGTTCTGATTATTTCCGGGGGAAGTATAGATGCTGCCTTTGCCCGGGCTTATATCAGAGAGAGGCAGTTTGATATGGTGATCTCTGCTGATTCCGGTATGGAATTCTGCCGGGAGGCAGAGCTTCTGCCGGATTTGATTCTGGGAGATTTTGATTCAGCCAGTCCTCAGACACTGGCTTTTTTTCAAAAGGAGTGTCCGGAGCGGATTGAGACATTTCCGGCCAGAAAGGACTGGACGGATACGGAACTGGCGATCATAAAGGCGCTGGATGCGGGAGCAGGAAAGATTACAGTTCTGGGAGGCACGGGAACCCGCCTGGATCATGTGATGGGAAATATTCATCTTCTCAAGAAAGCGCTGGATGCGGGAGCAGAGTGCGTTCTGGCAGATGCGCACAACAGGATACGGATGACTGCGGGAACGCTGAAATTAAAGAAAAAAGAACAGTTTGGAAAATATGTTTCTCTGGTTCCGTTTACTTCACAGATAACAGGACTGACCCTCCGGGGATTTGCCTATAACGTGGACAATGTGACATTGACGGCGGGGACAAGCCTGGGAATCAGCAATGAGATTCAGGCGGAAGAAGCGGTCATTGATTTTCAGGAGGGGATTCTTCTGGTAATGGAATCCAGGGATTGAAAGGATATAAATGGTTATTCTGGTCATTGGCGGCAGCGGCAGCGGGAAATCGGAATATGCCGAGGGGCGCTGTGTGCAGCTTAATATGAAAGAAAAATTATATATTGCCACTATGGAACCCTTTGGTGAGGAGAGTCTGACCAGAATTGCCAGACACCGGCGGCTGCGCCAGGGAAAGGGATTTGATACGCTGGATTGTTATACGCATCTGGAGGAAGCAAAGATTCCGGCGGGAAGCACTGTGCTTCTGGAATGCATGTCCAATCTGGCGGCCAATGAAATGTTTTCTCCGGCGGGAAGAAAAGAAGATACGGCGGCAATTATTCTGTCGGGCGTACACAGACTGATCCGGCAGGCTGAGCATGTGGTGATTGTGACAAATCAGGTATTTTCTGACGGGCTTTCCTATTCTCCTGAAACAGAAAGCTATCTTGTTGTAATGGCCAGAGTAAATGAGGAAATTGCCCGGATTGCGGATGAAGTGGTAGAGGTTGTACACGGAATTCCTGTTTTTCTGAAGAAAGGCGAGAGTGAGGGCAGGAAGATATGAAATGGCTGGAAAGTCTGATTGTGGCGCTGTCCATGTATTCAAAGATACCTGTGCCGCAGATCGAGTGGAATAAACAGAATATGCGCTATGCTCTGTGCTGGTTTCCGGCAGTGGGAGTCGTGACCGGGCTGCTCGTCTGGCTGTGGAGTCTGGCTGCAGGAGCGGCGGGCGTGGGAACAGCTCTGCGAGCAGCAGTTTTTGTACTGATTCCGATACTGGTATCCGGAGGTATTCATCTGGACGGGCTTCTGGATACGGCGGACGCCCTGAGTTCCTGGCAGACCAGGGAACGGCGGCTGGAGATTCTGAAGGATTCCCATGCGGGGGCTTTCGCAATTATTGTGTGCTGCAGTTATTTTCTTGCTTCGTTCGCTGTCTGGACAGAGGTAAACGCGGAATCTGCAGTGATTCTGGGCCTGGGCTTTGTGCTGAGCCGGGCGCTTAGCGGTTTTGGCATTTGTACTTTCCCCTGTGCGAAAAATATCGGTCTGGCGGCCACATTTGCCAATGGAGCGGACCGGAAAAAAGCACGTATCTGCCTGGCGCTGGAAGCGGCTGTGTGCATTGCTGTCATGATCCTGCTGGACTGGCGGCGGGGGATTTGCGCGGCGGCTGCGGCGATTGTCGTATGTCTGCTCTGCCGTCGGATGGCGCTGAGCAAATTTGGCGGTATTACCGGAGATATTCAGGGATTTTTCCTGCAGATATGTGAGCTGGCCATGGCTTATGTCATGGTGGGGCTGCAGTATGGTTTTCATATATGATGGTTTCAGAACAGACAGGGAGAGATGCAACATTGCAGAATTATTTATCAGAGACAGAAGAATTTGGACAGCTTATTCTGATTACCGGCGGAGCTTATCAGGGGAAGTCCGGGTTTGCACAGCAGCTGGTCAGAGAATTGAATCGGGAGAGCGGACAGCAGGAACCGGGGATGCAGGAGAATATGCATTGGACTATTCTGGAGGATGTACATCTGAGGATTGCTGAGATGCTGAGAGCAGATCGGGATCCATGGGAGGAAATTCAGAGTCTGATCAAAAAAGAATCCCGGCTGATTCTGACGGTTCAGGAGCTTGGCTGCGGGATTGTTCCCGTGGATGCTTTTGACCGGGAATGGCGGGAGGTTACAGGGCGTATCTGCTGTGAACTGGCAAAAAGAGCGCAGGCGGTGTATCGTATGACCTGCGGAATTCCGGCAAGGCTGAAATAGGCGCTGCGTGAAGAAATGCTGTGTTTTTCCGGTATTTGCGGCGGCGTGTCCTGTTCCGCACAGAAATAAATGAAAAAGGCATAAAACAGAGAGAAAAAGGAGACAGAGGATGGAT
>CAMLYL010000142.1 GCA_946491665.1 uncultured Lachnospiraceae bacterium
CACTTCCGCCCTGGCGGCGGAACCAGGTGAGCAGACAGGAACAGCAGCAGAAACAGAGACAACTGTGGATGAGACTTCCGGTGTTTCAGAGGATTCTCTGACAGAAGAGAGTACTGCCGGAACAGATGAAACAGTTGAAATTCAGAGCGGCGAAACAGGGGAGACACCGGAGGTTTCCACTCAGGCTGAGGATGAAAATGTTCTGCCGGAGAGCGCGCATGATTATGAAAATAATGCGGATCAGACCTGGGCGTATTCTCTGGAAAATGCGAATGACGGCGTAGTCATCACCTTTGACGCTCAGACAGAAACAGAGAACAACTATGATTTCATCTATATCATGGATGGAAACGGCAATACGGTTGGCGAGTACACCGGCACCGCTCTGGCGGGAGCAAAGGTGGCAGTTCCCACCTCAAGCTTTACGATCCGTCTGACCTCTGACAGCACCGGACAGAGATGGGGATTTAAGGTAACAGATGTAACTGCAGTAGAGAAAGGCAATCTGGAGCAGGAGGGAACCACCAGTGTGGCAAGAATTCCATCTCAGATGCTGACAGCGGAGAACCCTGTGGCAAAGCCGGTTCCTGTTGTGACTTATTTAGGCCAGGAACTGACTGCGGGAGAGGACTTTACAGTATCTTACGAAAATAATGACAAAGCGGGAACCGCAACCGTTACCATTGAAGGTACAGGTGATTACCGCGGTACTCTGACAGCCGAGTTCCTGGTTGCTGCAGAGGATAACCTGATTGAAGCGCCGGTAACCGATGCAGACGCAAAGGTTTCTCTCCGTCAGACCAGCGACACCGGACGCAGCTATATTCAGTTTAATGGCGTGACAGAGGACTGGGCTGATCATATCACCAGCGTTACCCTTACTCCGGTAGAGGATAAAGATGATACTCCTACCGTTGCGGAGAGCGGGGAATATCCTCAGGCTCCCAAGGAGATTACACTGGGTGCGGATGATATTTCTGTCAGCGGAAATAATATCTACTTTAACCGTACGGCGGAAGATCCTGTTGCCTATGTAATGGAAGGGCATCAGCCGATTGAAATTGTCGGAAGATGGAGTACAGTTACTTATCCTCAGTCCCAGATTTACAAGGTGACAGTGGAAGCTGACAATTATGAAACCGCTTCCGGTTATGTAACCTACTATACCGGAACCGCTCCTGCATTCTCTATCATTATTGAAGAGGAAGACGGAACACAGGCAACAGTAGCGAGCTGGTCTTCTGAGGAGATTCAGGAGATGGCGACTTTCGCAAACGGTTCTTCCCAGTGCGGTATGACCGGATTCCGTACATTCAGCGGAATGGGCGTTACCCTGAAGGATCTGCTGGAAGATGCCGGTGTGACAGTTTCCGAGGATGATTACTTCCTGCTGGATACTTCCGATCATTACGGAAACAACTTTACCTACGATCAGCTTTTCGGAACCACACGGTACTTCCTGGAAGGCATCTATGACGAGGGATTTGAAGATATCTATCATGAACTGGTATCCCAGGACGATGAAGCGGGCGCAAACCGCGCGCTGCGCCGTTATCTGGCTGAGCAGTGTCTGGAAGACGAGTCTGTAGTAGAGCCCCGCATCAATGTGAATTATGTGGAGTCTCTGATCAGCGGAGACAATATCGGTTCTGCGGTAATGCCTACGGAGGAGAATACAGAATACAATAGTCTGATTTGTTATGAGAATCAGTTCCGTTTCTTCTACGGCATTTCTCTGACACAGGATGAGTGTGAGGTAACCTTTGATACTCAGGGCGGTTCTGATGTGGCTTCACAGACAGTACTGTCTCATCTGATGACATCTACAGAGAACACAACAATTAAATCCAGCTACTGGGCAAATTCTCTTGTAATTTACCGCGGACAGGGCGATGAGCATCAGACAGAGCCTTCCACAGCAGCAGATTCCATTACCGTTCCCGAAGTTCCTACCAGAGACGGTTATGTATTCGGCGGCTGGTATACCGATCCGGAGTGCACCAACCGGTTTGATTTCAACAGCAACGACGGCACTGTAGAGGAAGATACTACACTTTATGCCCGCTGGATCCCTGAAGATGAAGCCATCACAGTGACAGATTTTGATATCACCAACGCAGAGCATGATGATGCAGATGGCGAGCTGAATCAGACAATCATCGCTACGATCGATTTCAGCGAGCCGATTCAGATGAACGCAGAGCAGCTTGCAAATGAGCTGGATATCCGGATCGCAGGCGGAAGCGTTGCAGATACAGCCCGCAATGTGACTTACGAGATCAATCCCGAGAATCCCAACCAGCTGATTATCACCATGGTTTCCACTGACTGGGCAGCTATTTATAACGGTATGCTCACAATTGACGGTTCCGAAATCACCGGACTTACCCCGGCTGACGGCAGCGACAAAGAGGTTCTGGTAAATCATCTGGAGGGAAGAATCCCCATCGGTATTATTGTAAATAACGATGTTCTGGCACAGGGAACAGATACTGCGTGTGCAAGCACTTATGTAAATGTTGCCCATAAGGCAAATATGCGCGGTATGTATTTCTTTGAGCTGGTAAGTATTGTTGACGGACAGGAGACCGTGATCGGCTCTTCCGTAAGCCATGCGCATAACTTCTATACCACAATTGATGAGGCTGCGATTGCCAGCGCAATGGCGTCCGCAATTGACGGTTATGACGGTTACTCTACCACCTATACGGATGGAAATACATACTTTATTGTGACGGCTGACAATCCGAAGGCTGGTGAGACCATTGCAGTTCGTATGCAGGAGTATGATGCTGAGATCAATTATGCGGAACATACTCATGTTCCGGTGACTGATCCTGCAGTTCCGGCAACCGAGACGGATACCGGTCTGACAGAAGGAAGTCACTGTGAAATCTGCGGTGAGGTTCTGGTTGCTCAGAATGAGATCCCGGCTCTGTCCGGACAGACACCCGGACAGTCTGATAATCAGAATCCGGCACAGTCTACAGATCAGACAAATGGATCCAACGGAACATCCGCACAGCAGACAACAGTCGGCGCAAAGACAGGCGATACAAATGCATTGTATCTCTATGTTGTTGTGGCGCTGGCAGGCTGCGCGGCAGTGGGTGTTATGGTCAGAAGAAGAATTACACGCAGATAAGCATGCAGTAATTGAAACAGAATGATTGTGAAAGGATGGAGGGGCGTTTTTGCGTCCCTCTGCCTGATTATCGGAACATTTTTCTTTTTGGAAAGAAAATGATATAATACAGGAATAAGCAAGAAGCGGAAAACCTCTGACTTCAGCAGGAGGAAGAGAGAACAGGGAGGGTACAGGAGCGTATGACAAAGGAAGAACTGTTTGGAGTATTAAAAGAGCATTTCAGGAAAATCGTGGAGGAGAACAGCTTTACAGATGAGCAGGTCCGCGTAAAATGCAGAGGGCTGTCGCCGAAGGAAGCAGTGGGAGAGACGGATCGGAAGGATCTTCCTATTCTGAACGGTGAGGAGGTAATGATCCAGGCGGAGGTAGACGGGTATATCGGACAGGCTTTTACCAGTACAGCCAGCTTTTATGAGGGAACCATCCGCGATATCATGGAAATGGAGATTGTGGAGGACAGTTACAACCGGGCGATTTTCATTGCAACACTGAATGCTCTGATGCGAAAGAGCGGAGAGTGCGACAGGACGGTTCACTGTAAAGATAAGGGTCCCAACGAGTGTGCGAAAAAGACCAGAGACTGGATCCGTGAACATTATGGATGTCCGAAAATTACGGAGATCGGGTATCAGCCTTTCCTTCTGGACGAATTTTCTCAGGAATTTCCGGTACGCGTTCTGGATCTGAATCCGGATAATATCGGGCAGATCCGTTACGGTGTGAAAGTGGAGGACGGAATCGAGGCATGTGAGGATGCTCTTGCATGGGCGGACATTGTATTCTGCACCAGCAGCACACTGGGGAACGGAACGATCGTAAACTACCTGGATATCGGAAAACCGGTATACTTTTATGGGACAACAGGATGCTGCGCCGCGGCTCTGCTGGGGCTCGAAAGAAGCTGTTATGCAGATTAGAGATCAGCGGGAAAACTCTGTCATATGTTTCCGGTACCAGTTGGGAAGATGTGTCCGCTGGCAGACAGGGTTGGCCCGTTCCCTGATTTCAATAGTATGGAAAAAGGTTTTCCACAGATCGATAAAGGGATCTTCGATTCCCTCCGTGTGTGAAAGTCTTTCAAATTCACCTGCGCTTAAAACGGTCAGATAGGTTTCGCCGTCGGCGGGGTGAACAGCGGCAATTCTCCTGGTATCGTCAATGATCATCCAGTTCTCTGATGGGAGCCGGTCATCAAAGGCGGGAAAAAGCAGAGAGAGTATGTTGGATTTCGGCTCAATGTGAGCCGTCAGAATCTCCCCCGGCAGAGCCTGAAAACGCAGAAATTCCCGGAACTGATGGGTCTCGTTCTGTACGGTTCTGCTGGCTTCAAAGACCGGAAATACATAAGGATGCTGCAGCATGGAGACCGCTTCCTTCGGGCAGGAAAAGCCCAGAAGGAGAAAACGGTAGATCCGGTCCAGCTTGTCCGGCAGGCAGGACATGGCGCAGCGAAAAATCATCTGATAAGCCTGAAAGCTGATCTGCTTCTGAACGGAGCGGATCACTTTTTTGCTTTTTTCAGAGTCTCCGTCCACATGGCGGTATTCGCAGAACAGTTCCGGCTCATAGACCGGCTCTGTCATAAGGCGGATGTTTTTATGACCTTCTTTTGACGCCCAGGCATCGTAGATGCAGGTCATCATATCTTCAAAGTT
>CAMLYL010000143.1 GCA_946491665.1 uncultured Lachnospiraceae bacterium
TCTTTTTTCTTCGGACTCTTTCAAGTCACAACTTTTACATAAATATGTTTCACTTCATAGACGTCCTTCTGGATCGGGAACCATTTGTCGATGACTCCTGCAAGGTCTTAAGTCTCTGCGAAGAACACCGATTGGAGGGATTTGTATCTGCTTCCTCTGTTACCGACATTTATTATCTGGTCAGAAAATACACGCACAGCACCGACCTTGCTTATAAAGCCATTGGAAAATTGCTGGAAATTGTAAAGGTGTGCGGCGTTACCAACAATGATGTTCTAACTGCATTCCAGAGAAAAGCAAAAGATTTTGAAGATTGCCTTGTTGCAACCTGCGCAAAATCCATCCGCTGCAATTATATCATTACGCGTAATAAAAAGGATTTCGAGGAGTTTGACATTCCACTCCTTACGCCTTCGGAACTCCTGCAACAAATTTCATAAATCTAAACGCATCCATGTCTGGAAACTGCATTATAATACAAACAAAGGCAGAACCTCAAAAATTGGCTCTGCCCAAAGTAACAAATGACATATCTAAACACCCTGATTTCAGGCAATTTCAATAATAAAAGTTTCCTGACCAGTGGTCTGCTCGCCTGCCGCAATATCTAAATAATAGATGCCCGGAGCCATGCCGGAAAGATCTATGGTAAAGTATCCGTCTTTGGTCTTCTCAATTTCAGGCTTCTGCAGACCCGTAACCTGGAAGAGATAAAAGGCATTATCGAAACTGTAAGTTTCTTCCTCAAACGCCGTACCTGCGTAAGTACCCACTGTCACCTGTTCACCGCGCGTATCCGAAAGAAGCAGAGAATAATCGTAATAGGAAGAACTCTCATACTCATGGAAACGCAGACCTGTATCCGCAAGCCGTTCATTCGCCTCAGCAACAGTTTCGACATCTGACAGATCAACACCGGAAATTTCCTCATAGCCGGTCAGTTCATCCGACTTATCATAGTTGCCGTATCCTATGAACGATCCCTGATACATCCGGATATATGGATCATAGGAGAGAACAAGCGCAAGCTCCTCGCCTGCTGAAATATTTACATACGCAGGATCACCCACAATATTTTCGACATAAGCGCCTTCCAGTCTGTTGTTGCCATCCCAATCGGCATCCTCAACTGTATAATCGATGCCGTCGAAATAATTCACCTTCATATGACCAGGCTTATCCCAAAGACGGGTTGCCTGTGTTTTGTCAGAGTTAACAACATACACGCCCTCGCCCCGCGTCATATCCTCAAACGCGACTGTGTAACTGTCAAACTGGGACATGTCTTCCACTTCCTCGGAGATATCCGCATCAGCGGCATCGCCGCCAGAGGTATCCTCCTCATATTCGGGAGACGTATCAGCCGGTTCTGTCCCGCCGGATGAAGAACTCCCGCAGCCCGTGAGCATTCCGACAGATGCCGTAATCACAGCTGCTGTAACAAAATACAGAACAGTTTTTCTCCACGGTGCAGCTGTGTTCTGTGAACCCGCCAGCCTGTCTGCACCGCCGTCTTTTCTTGCATGCATTCGCACAACCTCCTCCTTGCATATCTGATGCACTTTTTACCAAAAACTACTCCGCTTTCTCATAGTTTTTTTGTTATTATAATTAGCCTGTTCAGATTCGTCAAGAAGATTTCAACGCACCAGCCGGGAATGCGGCCGCCGCAGTTCACAGGCGCCCGCAAACAGACAATGAACGGAAACAGAAGGCATTTTTTTCGGACAGTCAGACTCATACTTTAAGCAGTTTCTAACGACACTTCCCAATACCCCTTTCCTCCTTTTCCGACAAATCTTACCTGCCCCGTTTTCCGGTACTTTTCGATCCATCTTCTTACCTTTGCATATGGCTCTTCCAGTGATTCCGCCAGCTTTTTAATCGTCCAGTCCGGATTCTTCCCCAGCAACTGAAGCATCTGTCTCTGCTTTTCTCTGCGAATGGTCTCTTTCTTCGAAAAATACTCATTTACCGGAATCGTAATCTGATAACCGCTCAGATCAATTCTTTCCGGATCTGAAACCGCATCTGAAACATCCATTTCCAGAACAAGTTTCTGCGGATAAACAATGATTTTCCGGATCAGTTTCAGCATAATTACTGACATAATCTTTTTATTCCCGTCCGCCTGAAGTTTCTGAAAAATGCTGTTTAATCTTTCCCGGGTTTCCTGTGTCTCGATTTCTTTTCTGTTAAACTGGTTCTTCTGCTCTTTTACAGATTTCTCTTTTAAATTCAGATCCTCCAGTTTATCTTTATAATCCTGATCAACAATCACTCCATCCAGTAATTTATCAAGAAGGATTCCCTTTTTTCTCCGTATCCCCTCCAGCTGCCGATCCAGAAAATCAATATGGATTGAATTCTTATGTTGGGAAAGAACGTCCTGCAGAGTCTGCATAATCTGATCTGTCAGGTTATTTTCCGGATTCCCCAGATATCTTACCGCCAGATCTTCTATCATCTGAATCAGCTCCTCCTGTTTCAGATGAATATTATCGCATCCCAGATCTGATTTTTTTTGTACAACACGGATCTGATCCCGTCTGCTTTTCTTTACTCTCCCGTTTCTCAGATACTCAGAACACTTCCATTCATTTATTATGACGGAAGGATCGCCGGCAGATCTTCGGGACGTTTTATAAAAAACAGATCCACAGCAGCCACAGAATATTTTCCCTGTAAAAACAAACATATCTGATTTCTCTCCCCTCCGGCGGGAAGATAGATTGCCCCTCCTGTTTAAATCCATCATACGGTTTGCATCTTCCCATAATTTTTCATCCACAACAGGCGGAACCAGACCCTTATGATAAATCCATTCACTTTCCGGATTCTGAATCATTTTCTTTTTTTCAAAGTTGAAATGCTTTTTATTCATCACAACGACGCCTTTAAATAATGGATTTCTGATAATCCTTCGTATGGTTGTATCTGTAAACTGATTGCCGTTCCGGTTCCTGATTCCTTCATTCATCAGCATTATGCTTACAGATCGGGATCCGTACCCGGCAGCCGTCAGTTCATACATTCTGCGGACAATCTGAGCTTCTTCTTCCATAATACTCACAGATTTATCCGGCTCCTTATGATATCCAAAAGTGGCATTTGTAATCAGAGCCGTAGTTCCATGCTCCTGCCGGTATCTGTGCGCATTATTGATTTTTTTGCTTAACTCACGGGAATACTGCTCTGCAAGAATCGCTTTTATTCCTGTTAATAATGTATTATCCGGTTTGTAAAATGACCGGTCAAGGTACAGATACAGCTGTTTATCATTTTTCGTCAGCTCATCCAGAAATAAGTACCAGTCTTTTACATTACGATTCAGCCGGTCTTCTGATTTTATAACAATAATATCAAATTTACCTGTGCTCATATCTGAATAAAGGCGGAGATATTCTCTTCTCCCTTCTGCCGTCGTCGCACTTTCAGACTCTATGTACTGATCAATCAAGAGCCATTTGTTATCTGCCACAGTTTTCCGGGCTTCCCTGATCTGAGTTTGCAGCGCATCTATCTGAACCTTTTCCTGTGTGGACACTCTGCAGTAAATGACAGCCCTCAGTTCATCCTTCATTCCCGTTCCCTTCCTTTAACAGCCATTGTTTCCGGAACAAATCTGCTTCTGTCTTAGTCAGCAGATTTTCGGAAATCAGATACCCATATACCGCATCCAGGATAACATCTCTGTTTATATGACATTTAGTGATAAACTCTTCCTCTGACAGCTCCAGCTTTCCATCGCTCATTATAATCACCGAATTCTTACTCCATTTATTATATTCGGCCGCATTGGTTTGGTTGACTTCTATTACAACGGGAAGGGAAATAAAGAACAATCACTTTCTCTGGCTTTATTCCCGTATATCAACATATATGCCGATACGTTGTAACCAGATGCCGGATGGCAGGTAATTAAATCCTTTAGTAAAAAATAATATCTGATACTTTTTTATAAAAGTATCGCAGACTGTAGACAAAGTTGGTGCCGGAGCTTAGCTCCGGCACTAACTTTGTCTACAGTCTGAATAGGGACAGTTTAACTGTCCCTATTAAATTTACATATAACAGCAATATACCAAATCCGCGCAACAACTACTCCGCTTCCAGTGGAATATCAGAAAATGAAATCTGATCCAGAACATTACCATGAAACTCATCCAGAACTGAAAAAGCACTGCTGAAGGTGCGGGGTTCAAGTAAAATCCCATCTGAACGGAGATCGTTCTTATTTATACGCTGCAGACTCATCGTCGTATAACCCGGATCTGCTCCACATCTCATATTCGCCATAAAAGATCTCTGATTAACTTTGACTCCCTCTGAGCGGACATATACATACTGATCACTCTGATTATTGACAAAAACCATTGCGTCCAGAGCATATTCTTCAGAATCATACTGAATACATTTTGCAATTATCTGAATTCCATTTTTGTTATAAACCTCTACACCTCCAGAAATAGCAGCGGTTTGGAGACCATTTTCATATTCCGAAGTATGCAGTTCTGCAATGTCACTTTCAAACAACTCTTCATTATGAACGTAAGGAGACCCAGGATCCTGCCAGTACTTCAAGACATAAAAACTGACTTCAATATCCGTGATCGTTGTCATGTGCAAGAAATCAAAAGTGGTATTACGAAAAACAGGATTAAACCCAAATGAAAAAGTTTCTGTTGCTTCTTGACCAGAATCAATATAATAT
>CAMLYL010000144.1 GCA_946491665.1 uncultured Lachnospiraceae bacterium
GGTAGTTGCCATTACAAGCGCACCGCCGGTTGCGCTGTATGTAGGTCTGCCGATCATTGTGGGAATTCTGGCACAGAAAGGCATTGATTTTAATGTGGAAGCCGTTGGTCGTGTGGCAGCTATTGCAGCTTCTACCTTTGAGACGCTTCCGGTAAACGGAATGTGCGTAGTGACAATTGCTCTTGCCAGGTCAACTTACAGAGATTCCTATAAAGCCATGTTCTTCCAGACGGTTCTGTGGACATTTGTGGGGACAGTGGTCTGCGCGGTTCTCTGCAGCCTGTTTCCGGGAATTGTGTAAACTGAAGTGGAAATAAAATGCCCTGCATGGATAGCTTTCTCAGTAAAGCTATCTGTGCGGGGCATTATGTAATATCGGAAGGATAATAAAATCTCAGTCAATGGGACAGACAAACTGATTAACAAAAAGAGGAATTGCGGGATTCAGGTTTGCCTTATCCCAGGCCAGGACAATTTCTACAGCAGAAATATCTTCGGGCAGTTCCAGCGTGCGGTAGCATTCGTTGTTCAGATAATGAGTAAGAGGATCCAGAAAAATGCAGCCTTTTCCGAGCCGGACGTTCAGCAGGGCAGTATCGATGTTTGGAGCCTCTGTCTGATGCCAGTTTTCAATTCCATAATATGCAAAAATTTTTTCCTGATTTCTGGTGTGAGCTATACTGTTCCGGTCTTTGACGCACCAGAACAGATCATCTTTAAAATCCGTGAATTTTGGATTTGGACTTTCAGACAGAGGGTGTTTGGCCCCGTAGACCAGTTTCTGGTGCGAGCAGCACACTTTCTCATATAAAAATTCCGAGTTGTCGATTTTGTCAAAATCATGAAGAAATATCACATCAAAATAGTTGGAACGGATAAAAGAATCCAGCGGACCACTGGGGGCACAGCCATAGTCCAGTACAATATTCGGATATTCCTGATGAAATTTCTGAACTATGGAGGTGAAAAATGTTTCTACCTGCATATTGCAGTAAAAACCGATTTTGAGAGTGCCCTCGTTTCCCTCATTCAGGAGAGCCGCAGTCTGCCGTTTATTCTGGAACATATGTGACATTTCCTGAAATGCCTGAAACATGGCGGCACCGGAGGGAGTCAGGCGCAGATAGTTGTGTCCCCGGACGAATAGAGGAAAGCCCAGCTCTTCTTCCAGAAGACTGATCTGACGGCTGACTGCAGACTGGGAAGCATAAAGTTTTTTTGCACTGTTTGAAATATTCAGACAGTCGGCTACACATAAAAAACATTCAATCTGTTTTGAGTTCATAACTGTCTCCTTTAAAAATAAATATAGTTCTGTAATTGATCCGTATAGACACGAAATACGTTTATAAGAAAGTATATCGCATTTTGCAGAAAAATGGGGAATATCAGCATGCAATTTTTCGATGCTGATATGCGCATTACGGTAGTGTTGGCCGATGATTCGTCAGAGCCGCAAAATCGCATGCAGCTATGCAGGAATCCCGCTGTGCTGCGGAAAAGATCGATGCTATAGTAAAAACAGCCGAAAACTGCTGACGGAAAGGAGTGACAGCTTTTATGAAATTAATGCTGGCGAATGTCGCTATTGCAGAAAAAGATGATGATTTTGCGGTAAACTGTCTGGGAAAAATCTGGAAGCGCAATTTTGAACTGGTAAAGGATAAGGATACAGAGATTATATCGAAGTTCTGTAACTGGGGAATTGCAGGTATGGAGGGCTTCTGTTATCCGGCAATTGATATGCTGAATGCCCAGGCTGTTCTTCAGGCCTGTGTGCAGGGAGAAAAGGAAGGCTATGACGGTATTCTGATCACCTGTTTTGGGGATCCCATGCTGGATCAGATCAGGAGTCTGGTGGATATTCCGGTGATGAGTATCGGGGAGTCTGCAATGCGGATCGCTTCTGTTATGGCAAAGAAATTCGGTCTTGTGACAATTTCCGAGGCAAATATTTATGAAACCTGGCACAGAGTAGATCAGCTTGGTCTGTCAGATTATTGCGCCGGAATTGTGGCGACAAAAGAGCCGCAGGAAAAGCAGCCAGGAGGAATTATTCATGCGGAAGATACGATCGGATATTTTACAGAGGCGGCAGAAAAATTGATTGCGCTGGGGGCAGAAATTCTGATTCCATGCTGCGGACTGATGTCGCCGTCGCTCAGACTGGCGCCGGGATGTGAAGAGGAATATCCCGGTGGCGTTACAGCCATAGATGGTGTTCCTGTTATGGATGTTATGTCCGTGGCTGTTCAGATGCTGGAAGGGGCAGTAAAGCTGAAAAAGGCCGGATCTCCCTGGATCGGAAGGAGCGGGATATACCGGATGCCGACGAAAACAGCCCTGGAATCCGGCAGGATGGTACTGCAGGACGACAGGCAGCAGTTCTGGGATTTGAAATTATAAAGGGAGGAGGAAAGAACCGTGAGATGGGGAATGGTGATAGATCTGAAGAAATGTTATGGATGTAATGCCTGCGTTCTGGCCTGCAAACAGGAGCATTTTCTGCTTCCCGGCATGTTTTTTAATCATGTGGTGATGACAGAGACCGGGAAATTTCCCGACGTGAAAAAGCTGATGGTTCCTACATTGTGCAATCACTGTGCGGATCCTGTATGCGCTCAGGCGTGTCCCGCGGGAGCGACTTATCAGCGGGCGGACGGGATTGTAGCGGTGGATGCCGATAAATGTACCGGCTGTCAGTACTGTATTATGGCCTGCCCGTATCATCAGAGAAATTTTGTGGAATCTGCGGATTCTTCTTATTATGAACAGGGAAGATCACCCCGGGAAAAACTGGGAGAGACATTGAATCCTTTCAGAGAGGGGACGGTAGTGAAATGTACTTTCTGTATGGAAAAGATAGATGAAGGTCTGAAAAAGGGACTCCGTCCGGGCATTGACCGCGAGGCGACTCCGGCTTGTGTCAATACATGCTATACCAAGGCCCGTATTTTTGGTGATCTGGATGATCCGGACAGTGAGGTATCCAGATTAATAAAAAATCATCATGCATATACATTGTGCCCGGAAACAGGAGCGCGGCCGTCTGTATATTACATAGACTGATGGAGGTGAAAAGAATGAGCAGTACACAGATAAAAGAAGATAAATGGGTTTACACTCAGTGCCACCGCTGTCAGAGTGAATGCGGCATCCGCGCCCATGTGGTGGACGGCGTATGCATTAAGCTGGAGGGTGTGCCGGATTCCAGTATAGGATCCCAGGGCGGGGTATGTCCCAGGGGAATGGCCGGACTCCAGGTTCTGTATGATCCCAATCGTCTGAATTATCCTCTGAAAAGGACGAACCCGGAAAAGGGAATGGGAACAGATCCGAAATGGGAGAGGATCAGCTGGGAGGAAGCGCTGGATATCATTGTTTCAAAAATGAAGGCGGCATATGATAAAAGTCCTTCCAAAATTATCGTGCAGCATGGGATTGTGGCCGGAAACCAGATCATACCGTATTTCTTTGTGCCGATGATTGCGATGCTGTCCAATGAAAAAGGAGCGCCGATTCATATTAATGCTGCCGGATCCATGTGCGGGAATATGGGACATTACCTGAACAGCACGCAGTATGGAGCTTTCTGCATTTTCCCGGATTTCGACTATTGCGAATATATGATTGTGTTTGGAACAAATGCGGCCAATGGCGGCTTTCAGCAGTGGGCGACTCACAACTGTGCGCAGGCCAGACGGCGGGGAATGAAAATGGTGGTGTTTGATCCCATGTGCAATTCGGCTGCAGCGAAGGCAGATGAGTGGATTCCTATAATACCGGGAACCGACGGACTGATCTGCCTGGCAATGCTGAATGTGATTGTGAATGAACTGGAAATTTATGACAGAGAGCATTTGAAAAAAAGAACAAATGCGTCCTATCTGATTAATGTGGAAACAGGAAAATATGTCAGGGATGCTGAAAACGGAAAACCTTTAGTATGGGATGCAAAGGAGCAGCGGCCAAGATCCTATGATGAGGAGGGAATTGAAGATTACGCTCTGGAGGGAGAGTTCGTGGTGGACGGAATCAGGTGCGTTCCCTCCTGGGTTCTTATGCGGGAGCGATTTGCAGAGTATACGCCGGAAAATGTGGCGGAGAGAACGGCGGTGCCGGCTGAAACAACCAGAAGAATCGCGACAGAATTTGCAAAGGCGGCGAGAATCGGAGAAACGATTACGATTGACGGGAAAGAACTGCCGTTCCGTCCGGTGGCTACTTACAATATCCGTTCCGCCGGTACGCACAAGAATGGTTTTCATACCATCTATGCCATGGATCTTCTGAATCAGATTATGGGAGCGGCCAATGTGCCCGGAGGAATCGTATCCACATCGGTGGAGTGCTGGGGGCACCCGGAAACCCACCGGCCCTATCTGGCCTGCAAGGCGGGGAAGGACGGATTTACTCAGACAGCAGGAAAATGGCTGTTCCCGGAAGGCGGATTCTGGCCCCTGCGGGATCCTGAAAAACCGAAGCATGATCTGGAGGAAATGTTCCCCACCGCAATGGAAATGCTGTGGGTCAATGCAAGGGACAGGGAGGAGGTTCTGAAAAAAGCA
>CAMLYL010000145.1 GCA_946491665.1 uncultured Lachnospiraceae bacterium
TTTATCAGATGGGGGATTGACTCCCGCCACTGATACTAATTTGTTATACTCACCGCCTGTAGAGGCGGGAGTCTTCCCACATCTGATTAATTCTTACGGAGAACTCTGCAGTAATTCCAGCCGAACAGGACGCCGGCCAGCAGCAGGGATATTCCCAGTCCCGAATAAAATACAGCAATGAAGCGGTCCGGAGCCAGTCCGGATACCCGGAGATAAATTCCTCCTGTCATCATAACCGCCATAATAATGAATGCTTTCAGATCAAAAAATTTCCAGAAAAACTGATATTCTTCTGCATAGCCGGTAATTCTCGCGGTATGCTTTCGTACCAGGCGGCCGAAAATAAATTTCTGGAATATTGCAAATACAGCGGCGGACAGAATAAAATTGAGGACTGATACATAGGCGGGATAAGCCAGAATGCCAATCCGGGCAATGTTAAATCCGGCTGCGATCCATACAAAGCAGGCAATCAGTAAAAGTGTTTTCTTTTTTACTTTCATCACAGAGCTCCTTTCTGAACAGTGTTCATTTTCGCGCGAAATTATATCTGAAAAACAATATTTATCAGTAGACCGTTCTCCGGATCAGTTCCAGAACTGCGCTGCAGTCATAATTCTGCTGAAGCAGAGCGGAGACAATCAGAGAAAAGACGATACTGACAAAATTTTCCGGAGTAAACTTTTTATCGAAAGCATCCGGACGAATGTTTTTATCATGTATCAATACGGTATGCAGCCGGACACGGATATGCTCCCAGGCCCGATTCATCCGCCGTTTTCCGTCTGATTTTTCCTCTTCCAGAAAACTCATGGAATGAAGCGTAAAAAATCCGGGGTATTTTTCACTGCCCTGCCGCAGACAGTCGAAAATCCAGGAAATGCACGCCTCAAAATTCTCAGAAATTTCCGGACAACCGGAAAGGTGAAAGATATCATGCCAGACACTTTCCACGGCCGCAGCAGTCAGATCCGCTTTTGACTCAAAGTAATTGTATATGGAGCCCACAGATACCTGACAGGCCGCGGCAACCGTTCTGATATTGAAGGCAGTCTGGCCCTGTGTCCGGATCAGATCCCGGCTCACATTTAGAATGTCATCTCTGGAAGTAATCGTCTTATTCAAAGAATATTCCTCCTTCACAAACTGAACAATGTTCATTATAGAGATCTGAAATTTTTCTGTCAAGTGCAGAGAGAGGTCTGAGAACAGTGGGTGAGGAAGGGATGATGTCAGTTCTGTTTATTTCAGAGTATGAAAACGGATGATTTCCGGGCATCTGTTGTTATTTGTATATGTAGGTGCAGAAGCAGCGGGAACATGAGATTCAAAAAAATAAAATTAAAAAAGCATAATGTAACTATTGACATTACAACTGTGATATGCTAATATCTTTATTGTAATAAAAAGAATTACAACAAAAGCAGAACAGGAGGAATTTATTATGGCATTGAAGAATCTTTTTGGAAGAAAGAAAGCAGAGAATGGAACTGCGTGCGGAACAGCCTGCGGAGCAGGAGATAAGAAACCGGCAGCGTGCGGAACAGCCTGTGGGGCGGGAGATAAATAATTAAGTGAGTAGTGGGAGAACGGGATCTGCTGATGCAGATCCCGGAGAACAAATCAGACTGATATCTGTCGGAATAGTTTATGAAAGGTCTGATATAGGAAATTTTCGGATTTATATGCTTGAATATAATTATTCTGGAAAAAGAATTATATTGTAACGAAATGATTACGGTTGTCGTGAGAACAATTAAAAATGTATCCGTAATTTTGAAATACAATTACGGACACCAGCGCAAAACTCTGAAATATATCTGTAATTTCGAAAAAAGAATTACGGATATCAGAAAAGAAACTGGAAATATAACCGTAATGCCAGGAGAAATTTACGGATGTCAGAAAAAAAATTAAAAATATATCTGTAATTGCAGATAGGTAATCCCGGCAGAAGCTGGTATTCCGGAAGATTATTAAGAGGCCGGGGTCTAGAAAAAGAAGAAATCCTTAGGAGGATACCTGGATGGGCAGAAATCGGCCAAGAAGGAGGAAATGGAATGGAGTATTTTGCGTTTCAGTGGCACATCACAGAGGCCTGCGATCAGAGATGTAAACATTGTTATATTTATGCCCTTGGCAGTCATGCAAAGTTTAAGGAAATGGCGCTGGAGGATATGATCACCGTCATTGAAAACTGCCAGGAATTCTGCAGAAAAGCAGAGCGGCTTCCTTATCTATATATTACCGGCGGTGATCCGATTATGCATCCGCAGTTCTGGACACTGGCCAGACTTCTGAAAACCGCCGGCATACCCTTTGCAATTATGGGAAATCCATTTCATCTGAATGAAGAAGTCTGTCAGAAGCTGGCGGACTGCGGATGCAGAAAATATCAGCTTTCCCTGGATGGACTGCGGGAGACCCATGACCGGATCCGCAGACCGGGTTCCTTTGATGAAACGCTGGAGGTCATTCCCTATTTGAAGAAGGCAGGGATTGATGTGGCGGTGATGTGTACGATTTCCAGATGGAATTATAAGGAACTGCCGGAGCTGATTGATGTAGTTGTAGAAAATAAAGTAGACATTTTTGCTTTTGCCAGATACTGTCCTTCGGCGGAGGATAAGGAAACCTGCTGTTCTCCGGAGGAGTATCACTGGATGATGGAGCAGGCATGGCAGAAGTTTGAACAATATAAAGACAGTGAGACGACCTTCAATCTGAAGGATCATCTGTGGACACTGTTTAAATATGAAAAGGGTCTGTTTGATCCGAAGGATTACCCCGACGATGAATATGTGTATGACGGATGCAACTGCGGAAACTGCCATTTTACGATTCTTTCCGATGGCGATGTGTACGCCTGCAGACGGATCGTGAACAGCAAGGTGGGAAATGCCCTTATGGATGATCTCTATGATCTGTTTACGGGACCGGAGATGGACGCTTACCGGGAGTATGAAAAGTTTGAGAAATGCTCCAGATGTGAGCTGCTGCGGTTCTGCCGGGGATGCCCTGCGGTGGCAGCGGGCTATCACGGAAATATGTATGCGCCGGATCCCCAGTGTTGGAAGGAGGTATAATTTATGGATGCGGAAACCTGTGTAAAAAAATTAAGCTATATAGGAGTCCTGTATTTTGCTACCGTGGATGAAAACGGGGCTCCCCAGGTGCGGAATATCAGCGCCATTCACTATGAACCCGATGCCCTTTATTTTTTCACGGCCAGGGGTAAGGAATTCTGCAGACAGCTTCTGGCGGACGGAAGAGTCCAGATTTCCGGATATACCATGTATAAGGAGAATATCCGTCTCTCGGGCCGGGCGGCGCCGGTTCCCGAGGAGGAGCGGGAGAAATGGATCCGGACTATTTTTGAGGAGCAGCCCTATCTGGAAAATGTGTATCCCGGAGATACGAAAAAAATCGGAATTGTTTTCTGTATCAGGGGATTCAGCATCGAGTATTTTAATCTGGGGGTGAATCCGATTTTCCGGGAGACTTACGAAGTCGGCGACGTCCATGCAGATAAAAAAGGATATGAGATCACAGATGCCTGCATCGGCTGTGGGAAATGTCTCAGTGTCTGTCCCCAGAAAGCCATAGAGAAGGGAGAGGCGGGGCCGTACCGCATTATGCAGGAGCACTGTCTCCACTGCGGGAGCTGTTTTGAAAACTGTCCTGTAAAAGCGGTTGTTTCATGCCGGGAAGCTACGGATGCATTCTGATTACTGTCTTTAACAACGGATCATCCGGTGCAATCTGCCGTTCCATGGCAGTCTGCAGATCCTCCAGCGGGAGAATGTCTGTGACATATTTTTCCGGATCAATCATGCCTCTGGCGATGAGATCTATGGTTTCCTCAAATTCTGTCCGGGTGCAGGAAACACTGCCGATGAGCTGGATTTCCTGCAGTACAGCACGGTTCATGCAAAAGGAAACTCTGGGATCAATGGAATTGCCGATCATAACGACTTTACCGCCTGGATGAACCGCACTGATGCACTCGTCCAGGGTGTCGCCCAGTCCCACCGCCTCAAAAGCAATATCAAAGCCGCCGCCAGTTGCTTTTTTGAAAAGCTCCTCCCGTCCGGGATCTGTTCCGTCAAAAAACTCATCTACAATACCGAGTTCTCTTGCTCGCTGAGTCTTGATATCATTTACTTTTGCCATTGCCACATAGGATGCTCCGGATTTTTTTGCCAGTTCGGCGATAAACTGTCCGATGATGCCAGTTCCGACTATAAGTACTTTATCATGTAGTCTGATTCCGGAATTGCGGATGGCATGGTAGGCCACCATCAGCGGATCGATCAGACCGGCGGCAATATCGGAAACGCTGTCTGGAAGAAGATAAGCATTGGAATATGGTCCGACAAACTTTTCTGCATAGGCGCCATTGCATACAAATCCGATGTATCGTGTGCCGTTGACTTCACGGCACAGATGCTCTTTTCCGGCACGGCACATATCACATTTGCCGCAGTAGAGATTTGCCCACAAGGTAACGCGGTCGCCGATATTGAAATTG
>CAMLYL010000146.1 GCA_946491665.1 uncultured Lachnospiraceae bacterium
GGTTATGCCCGTTCCACCGGAAAGACAGGCGTGTGTTTTGCCACATCAGGACCGGGAGCTACCAATCTTGTGACCGGTATTGCCACCGCATATATGGATTCTGTTCCGCTGGTGGCGATTACCTGCAATGTGGGAGTCTCTCTTCTGGGAAAGGACAGTTTTCAGGAGGTGGATATTACAGGTATCACCACACCGATTACGAAGCATAACTTTATTGTAAAGGATGTAAAGGATCTGGCGGCTGTGATACGCCGGGCGTTCCGGATTGCCCGTACGGGGCGGCCGGGACCGGTTCTTGTGGATATTCCCAAGGATGTAACTGCGGCGAAAACGGAATTTTCCTTCCAGCAGGCAGTTCCTGTGAAGCGCTCTACAGAGCAGATCACGGAGGAAGATCTGCAGACTGCGGTTGAACTGATCCGGAAGGCGAAGAAGCCGTATGTCTTTGTGGGCGGCGGCGCCGTGATTTCCGGCGCCAGCCGTCAGCTGGCGAAGTTTGTAGAGCTGATTGACGCGCCGGTCTGTGATTCTCTTATGGGAAAAGGAGCCTTTGACGGCACCAGCACCCGCTATACCGGCATGCTGGGAATGCACGGGACCAAGGCGTCCAATTACGGAGTGAGCACCTGTGATCTTCTGATCGCCATCGGCGTCCGTTTCAGTGACCGCGTAATCGGTGATGCAAAACGTTATGCCCGGGATGCGAAGATTCTGCAGTTTGATGTAGATCCTGCGGAGATCAACAAGAATATCCAGACAGATGCAAGCGTAATCGGAGACATTAATGAGATTCTGATCCGTTTAAATAAGATGCTTGACCAGCAGGAGCATTCAGAATGGATGCAGCAGGTAAAAGAGCTGGAAGCGAAATATCCCATGCAGTATGATGAACCTGGACTGACCGGTCCCTTCATCATGGAAGAGATTTACCGGCAGACGAAGGGAGATTCGATTATTGTCACAGAGGTGGGACAGCATCAGATGTGGGCTGCTCAGTATTACAGATACGCCAGACCCCGCACATTCCTTTCATCAGGGGGACTGGGTACCATGGGATATGGCCTGGGAGCTGCCATCGGAGCGCAGATTGCCAATCCGGATAAGCAGGTAATTAATATTGCCGGAGACGGATGTTTCCGTATGAACATGAATGAGATTATGACGGCGGTGCGTCAGCGGCTGCCGCTGATTCAGATTGTAGTCAATAACAGTGTGCTCGGCATGGTTCATCAGTGGCAGCAGCTGTTTTATGAAGGCCGTTACTCCAGTACTGTATTCGGCGACAGCGTGGATTTCGTAAAGATTGCAGAGGGCATGGGAGCGACAGGTATCCGCGTGGCAACGAGGGAAGAGTTTGCGGAAGCTTTTGCAGAGGCGTTAAAAATGGAAACGCCTGTTGTCATTGATTGTATGATTGGCAGCAATGATAATGTCTGGCCCATGGTTGCGCCGGGAGCGCCCATCAGTGAGGCTTTTGACAAGCAGGATCTTGAGGCGGAGACTCAGAAGAACTAAAGACTACTACTTCTGTCCGCATCCGGTATGCGGACAGAGGCAGCAAATATATTTTAACTGTCAGGCATGTTGTGTGTGTGTCTGACTTTATAACAGGAGGGTAAAAAATGAGCAGAGTGTACAATTTCTCGGCGGGTCCGGCAGTTTTGCCGGAGGAAGTGCTGAAAGAGGCACAGGAAGAGATGATGGATTACCGCGGATGCGGAATGTCCGTGATGGAGATGAGCCATCGTTCTTCCATGTTCCAGGAAATTATCGATGAGGCAGAGGCAGATCTGAGAGACCTCATGGGTATTCCGGACAATTATAAAGTATTATTTCTGCAGGGTGGAGCGACCCTTCACTTTGCAACAATTCCCATGAATCTGATGAAAAACGGCGTAGCCGATTATATTATCACCGGTCAGTGGGCAAAGAAAGCTTATCAGGAAGCAAAGAAATACGGAAAAGTAAATGTGGTTGCGTCTTCTGAGGATAAGACATACACTTATATTCCGGACTGTTCTGATCTTCCGATTTCTGAGGATGCGGATTATGTTTATATCTGCCAGAACAATACGATTTACGGTACAGTTTTCCATACTCTTCCCAACACGAAGGGAAAGACGCTGGTAGCGGATGTTTCGTCCTGTTTCCTGTCTGAGCCTATCGATGTGGAAAAATATGGGGTGATTTACGGAGGCGTACAGAAAAATATCGGACCTTCCGGCGTTCAGATTGTGATTATTCGGGAGGATCTTCTCCGTGAGGATCTGCCGGATTATGTTCCCACGATGATGAACTTAAAGATGATGGCGGATAAGGGATCCATGTATAATACTCCGCCCTGCTACGGCATTTATATCTGCGGCAAGGTGTTTAAGTGGATCAAGAGTCTGGGCGGCCTTGAAGCTATGAAGAAGAGAAATGAAGAGAAAGCGGCGATTCTGTACGATTACCTTGACAATAACACCATGTTCAGGGGTACCGTACGGAAAGAGGACCGCTCTCTTATGAATGTTCCTTTTGTAATCGGCGACAAGGATCTGGAAGCAAAATTTGTAAAAGAAGCCAAGGCTGCGGGACTTGAGAACCTGAAAGGCCACAGAACTGTCGGCGGTATGAGAGCATCTATTTACAATGCGATGCCGATCGAAGGTGTAAAAGCTCTTGTAGAGTTCATGAAGAAATTTGAAGCTGAAAACGCTTAAGAGTTTTCACAGTTAACACAGTTGGAATAGAACAGTTGGAAAAGAGGAAAAATGAAATGGCAAAATATACTTGCTTAAATCCGATCGCGGCCTGCGGTCTGGATTTATTCCCGGATACTTATGAGAAAACAGAGAACTTTGCGGATGCCGAGGTTGCTCTGGTGAGAAGTGCAGCCATGCATGATCTGGATCTGCCGGATTCCATGCTTGCAGTTGCGCGTGCCGGCGCGGGAGTGAATAATATTCCCCTGGATAAATGTGCAGAAAAGGGAATTGTAGTATTTAACACACCCGGCGCGAATGCGAATGGTGTGAAGGAACTGGTGCTTGCAGGAATGCTGCTTGCCTGCCGTGATCTGACCGGCGGCATTCAGTGGGTAAAGGACAACAAGGATGATCCGGGAATCGCAAAAGCAACTGAGAAGGCAAAGAAAGCATTCGCAGGGACAGAGATTCAGGGCAAGACTCTTGGTGTCATTGGCCTGGGAGCTATCGGCGTACGGGTTGCCAATGCGGCTGTGGAACTGGGAATGAAGGTGCTGGGATATGATCCCTATCTGTCTGTAAATGCGGCATGGAATGTTTCTCAGCATGTACAGCATGTACTTTCCGCAGAGGAGATTTATAAAGAGTGTGATTTTATTACAATTCATGTGCCTCTTCTGGATTCCACAAAAGGCATGATCAGCAGAGAGGCCATTGCCTCCATGAAGGAAAATGTAGTTGTGCTGAATTTCTCACGTGACACACTGGTTGATGAGACCGCTATGGTAGAAGCGCTTGAGGCAGGTAAGGTCCGCAAATATGTGGTGGATTTCCCGAACCCCACAACTGCAGGTGTAAAGAACTGTATTGTAACTCCTCATCTTGGCGCATCTACAGAAGAGTCTGAAGATAACTGCGCGATTATGGCTGTTAATGAACTGATTGATTATGTGGAGAACGGCAATATTACTCATTCTGTGAATTATCCTGACTGTAATATGGGTGTCTGCTCCGGTGCAGGACGGATTGCAATTCTTCATAAGAATGTGAAAAATACCATCAGCCAGTACACCACGGTTCTGGGCGAGGCAGGCATTAATATTTCTGATATGACCAACAAGAGCCGCGGCGAATATGCGTATTCTCTGATTGACCTGGATGCTCCGGCAACAGCGGAGATTATTGAGAAACTGTCTGGTATCGAAGGCGTGTTGAAGATCAGAGTAGTAAAATAAAACAGATTGTTGAAAAACGGGAATTTCGGCGGAACTGAATCTGCCTGGGATTCCCGTTTTTTCAGACAGAGGTGTGAGGAAAGGAGACTTTGAGATGGCAGTGATCAGACCATTTGCGGGGATTCGTCCCTGCCGCGGAAAAGCAGCACGGATTGCGGCCCTGCCCTATGATGTTTATAACCGCCAGGAAGCGAAAGCGGAAGTGGAGCGGGAACCGGAATCATTCCTGAAAATTGACCGTGCGGAAACGCAGTTTGATGATTCCGTGGACACGTATGCGCCGGAGGTTTATCAGAAAGCCCATGATATTCTTTGGGAGATGGTGGAGAACGGTGATTTTATCCGGGAACAGAAATCCTGCTATTATATTTATGAACTGACTATGGACGGCAGAATACAGACGGGGATTGTGGCCTGCGCGTCTATTGACGATTATGAGAGCGGCGTGATCAAGAAGCATGAGAATACCCGGGCTGAAAAGGAAAGGGATCGGATCTGCCATGTGGATATCTGCGGCGCCCAGACAGGACCGATCTTTCTGGCTTACCGGGCGAACGAAGTGATCCGTCGGGTGGTGGCGGACAAAAAG
>CAMLYL010000147.1 GCA_946491665.1 uncultured Lachnospiraceae bacterium
ATCTTCTAACACTTCAATGTTGTTCTTACAAAGTCGCACCATCTGCAGCCATATCCTCGAAAAGATCTGTAATGGGATCTCCCTTGGACTGGAATTCACAGGCATTCTGGGGAATCCCGGCAGCGGCAGTGGGCCAGAGCCCCAGAGTGTGATCCACGTAATAGGTATCAAAGCCGCTTTTCTTGATTTCTTCGGGGCTCAGATCCTGGGTGAGCTGTTTTACAATGGCGCAGATCATTTCCATATGGGCCAGTTCTTCTGTGCCGATATCAGTCAGCAGTCCCGCCACTTCTTTATATGGCATGACATACCGTTGGGACAGATAACGCATGGAAGCGGACAGTTCCCCGTCGGGACCTCCGAATTGTGTGATGATGACCTTTGCGATCTGCGGATTACATTTTGTAATTTTTACCGGATACTGCAGTCTTTTTTCATAATTCCACATAGTTTAATAAAACCCCCTTTCCCAGGGCCAGGTCTGTGTGGACCATTTCCAGATATCCTCATTCTGACCGGAAAACTGGGTCAGAGGACCAAATTTGCATTCATATTCGGCAGAAGCTTTCTGGTACATCTGGTTCATACGGCGGTAATAATCCAGGGCTTCCTGATCCTGTGGATGAGTATCCAGATAGAGAGTGATATCACTCAGTGCAAAGCCAAACTGGCTCACTGCATTCAGCAGACGCATACGTTCATTGTTGTTATTGTTGCTGCAGGACATATTCATCAGCAGTTACCTCCGTTTCCGCGGAATGGTTTGTTCAGTTCGGGGAATATGGTCCCGATCTGGAGTGCACGGTCCAGATCAAAGGTACGTCCGAAGGTCTGCCAGGGCACGTAGGCCATGGCTACCGGAAGCCGGTCAAGGCAAAAGTGCATATCTTCCCGCATCCGCATGCTGGAAGAGCTGCCTGTATTACAATTACAATTCAAAGCTGAAATCCTTTCAAATGAATTTATTATATTGTATGCATTGTTTTTTATTCAGTGCTCAGTTATTTTCTATTGACCGTCTGCATAAGAGAAGCTAGTATATATTGTATACAAAAGAATTGATAATATTTTAACAAGAACATTTTATTTGTGTCCGGTTTGTTTTGGGACTGCGTGAGTCTGGAAAGAGCCGGATCAGGAAAGGGGTTTTATTTATGAGAGGACTGCATACGCAGGTATCAGATTTGAGAAAACATGTTTTTGTTGAGATTGCCAGGATTGCCTATGAATCAGATAATGTAAAAGATGATATTGAGGCGATCCCCTATAAGCTTTCGCCGGATGAAGTCCCCAGATTTCGGGAAAGCATCTATCGTGAGCGGGCCATCAGTGCGGAGCGGGCCAGACTGGCTATGGGATTATCTCTGCGTCCGGCGAACAAGCCGGTGCATATTACCAGCGGTCTGGAGGAAAGTACCATTGATCAGGTGTATTATGAGCCTCCGCTGATGCAGGTGATTCCGTCTGCCTGCAATGCCTGTGAGGACAATGTATATGAGGTCAGCAATCTCTGCCGGAATTGCCTGTCTCATCAGTGTATGGAGGTCTGCCCCAGGGACGCGATTTCTCATGAGAACGGACAGGCACATATTGACAAAGAAAAATGTATTAAATGTGGAAAATGTAAATCAGCCTGCCCCTATGATGCGATTGGGCGGAAGGTGAGGCCGTGTTCCGTTGCCTGCGGCGTAAATGCTATTGGGACGGATGAATACGGGAGGGCGGTGATTAATCAGGAAAAATGCCTTTCCTGTGGAATGTGTATGGTAAACTGTCCGTTTGGAGCCATTGCGGATAAGTCCCAGATTTTTCAGCTGATCCGCTGTATGAAAAACGGCGGGGAAGTGATTGCGGAGATTGCGCCCGCTTATGTGGGACAGTTTGGCCCCGGGGCTACGCCTGAAAAAATCCATGCGGCGCTGCGGGAACTGGGCTTTTCAAAAGTATATGAGGTTGCCCTCGGCGCAGATATCGGAGCTGTCACAGAGGCCCATGATTATGTTTATCATGTAAAGACGGGAAAGCTTCCGTTTCTTCTGACTTCCTGCTGCCCGGCCTGGGCGATGCTGGCCAAGAAACAGTTTCCGGAGATTATCGACAGTGTTTCCAAGGAACTGACTCCTATGGTAGCGACTGCCAGGAGCATTAAAAAGGAGCACCCGAATGCGAAAGTGGTATTTATCGGTCCCTGCGCGGCGAAAAAGCTGGAGGCTATGAGAAAAACAGTCCGCTCCGATGTTGATTTTGTCATCACCTTTGAGGAACTGGACGCTATGTTTACAGCCAGAGGGATTGATCCGGCAAAGATGGATCACGGAAAATATCTCCATGACGCTACGGCAGCCGGAAGAGGATATGGTGTGGCTGGCGGAGTGGCAGACGCAATTGTGAAATGTATTAATGAATATTATCCCGGTACGGAGGTGCTGGTAGAGCATGCGGAGGGGCTTGCTGACTGCCGTAAGGTTCTGCTTCAGGCCAAGGCCGGGCGTAAGAATGGCTACCTCATTGAAGGTATGGGGTGTCCCGGCGGCTGTGTGGCAGGAGCGGGAACACTTCTTCCGGTGGCGAACGCGAAGAAGGAAGTGCAGAAGATCGTGAACGATTCATCGAAAAAGCTGCCGCCGAAAGAATTGAGGAAGATAGAGTTAGAGTAGTTATATGAAGTTGGATCAGTCACAGACAAAAGCAATCAGACATTACCGGGGGCCTGCAATGATTCTTGCAGGACCCGGTTCCGGTAAAACTACAGTGATTACCCGAAGGGTGGAATATCTGATCCGGCAGCGGAAGATCGACCCTTCAGCAATACTGGTTATTACCTTTTCCCGCGCAGCGGCAGCGGAAATGCGGCAGCGGTTTGAGAAACTGATGGGCGGAAAGCGGACAGCTGTCACCTTCGGAACTTTTCATGCGGTGTATTTTCATATATTAAAAGCGGCTTACGGATACACAGCAGAAAATATTGCGAAAGAGGAACAGCGGACACAGTTTGTGCGGGAATTCATCCATCGGCTCCGGCTGGAGTATGAAGATGAGGGGGAGTTTGTTCAGAACCTTCTGGGAGAAATCAGTCTCATTAAGAATATGTCTTTGGATCTGGAACATTATTATTCTGCAAATTGTCCGGAAGAAGTATTTCGCCGGATTTTTCATGCCTATCAGGAATATTTATATCAGAACCGGCTGCTGGATTTTGATGATATGCTGGTTTATACAAAGGAATTGCTGGAAAAGCGGCCGGATATTCTGAGCGTCTGGCAGAAAAAGTTCCGTTATATCTTAATTGATGAATTCCAGGATATCAATCAGATTCAGTACGATATTATACGAATGCTGGCTGCGCCGGAAAATCATCTGTTTATCGTAGGTGACGATGATCAGTCTATTTACCGGTTTCGTGGGGCGAAGCCTGAGATTATGCTGAATTTTGAAAGGGATTATCCGGAAACGGAAAAAATACTTCTAGATATCAATTATCGTTCGGGGAGCGGAATCGTCAAAGCGGCGGGGAATTTGATTTCCCACAACAGAACCCGATTTGAGAAAAATATACGTCCTGATCAGCAGACGGGAATCCCTGTAATGACACAGGGATTTGTAAATCAGAAGGAACAGAATATGGCTGTGATACGGGAAATCAGGAAACTCCATGGAGAGGCAGGCATTTCCTATGATCAGATTGCTGTTCTTTTTCGCACAAATGCGCAGCCCGGCATGCTGATCCGGCAGCTTTTTGACAATAACATTCCTTTCGTTTCAAGAGAGCATCTGCCGAATATTTACGATCACTGGATTGCGGCAGATATTTTTGCTTATCTGCGGCTGGCTCAGGGAGAGAATAACAGGTCTCTGTTTCTGCGGGTGATGAACCGGCCGAAACGCTATCTGTCCAGAGAAAGCCTTCCCTATGAGCAGGTGAAATTTGACACCTGGAAGGATTACTACAGGGATCAGGGATGGATGGTTCAGCGTCTGGAAAAGCTTCGGGTAGATCTTGAGGTGATAGGAAAAATGCGTCCCTTTTCAGCCGTTAATTATATCCGGAAAGGGATTGCCTATGAAGATTTTCTGAAGGATTTTGCGGAATACAGGAAAATTCCTCTGGATGATCTTCTCGATGTGTTGGAAGAGATTCACGAGGATGCCAGAGGATATGAGTCCTGTGAGGCATGGTTTGAGCATGTGGAAGAGCTGAAGCGGGAATGGGAGGAGCAATCGGTCAGAAAATCCATATCAGAGCCGGCGATCCGCCTGAGTACCCTGCATGGGGCAAAAGGCCTGGAGTTTGAGGCGGTATTTCTTGTGGATGTCAACGAAAAGCTGATGCCTTATAAAAAAGCAGTGCTTGACGCAGATCTGGAAGAAGAGCGCCGGATGTTTTATGTAGGAATGACCAGAGCAAAACAGCGTCTC
>CAMLYL010000148.1 GCA_946491665.1 uncultured Lachnospiraceae bacterium
AGACAATCATGAGAAAATCTCACCACAATAAATGAAAACGGGATACTGACTATATTCCAGATAGTGGTATACTAAAGATGCCGAGTAAGGTCGGAAGAGGATTGGTGCTTCCAAGCCCGTGCGACAGACTGATTTTCAGCTCCTTAGGTGTACCACTTTTTGTTTCCATCGGTTTTTGATGAGGACGCAGGACAGCCAACAATTAAGCAAGGAGCTGCATCGGCTTATGCGAAGGAGGTTTGCCTTATGGAAGTATTGTATAAGCGGTGTTGTGGGATTGACATTCATAAAAATATGATGGTAGCCTGTGTTTTTACGAGTGTCAGAAAAAAAGAAATCCGCCAGTTTTCAACAATGACGGAAGATATTCTCCAATTAGTTTTGTGGCTGAAAGAAACGAATTGTGAGATGGCTGCCATGGAAAGTACGGGCTCTTATTGGAAACCTATATATAACATATTCGAAGAAGAACAGATACCGATCATGGTTGTGAATGCGCAGCATATCAAAGGAGTTCCCGGGCGTAAGACGGATGTAAAAGATGCTGAGTGGATTGCCGATCTGGTACGCCATGGATTAGTAAAGGCAAGTTACATACCAAACAGGGAGCAAAGAGAACTGCGAGAAATAACTCGTTACCGCCAGGAGATAATTGAAGAACGTGCCCGTGAATTAAATAGAATCCAAGCAGTATTAGAAGGCTGTAACGTGAAACTAAGCAGCGTGATTACGGACATCAGCGGGAAAAGCGGTATGGCTATTTTAAAGGCAATTGTAACTGGAGAATCTGACCCTGTTATCCTAAGTGAACTTGCAGAAGGAAAAGCCAGAAATAAGATCGGAGAAATGCAAAAAGCTTTACAAGGGCGGATTTTGGAGCATCAAAGAAGGATGCTGAAGCATCAACTGATACATATTGAAAGCCTTTCTGCATTAATTATGGATTTAGATGCAGATATTAAAAAAAAACAGAATCTATAAACTGGGCAGTCGAGGCTTTAGATGCCATGCCCGGCATCGGAAAGCAAAGCGCAGAACGGATCTTAGCAGAAACAGGGATTGAGATGGAACATTTTCAAAATGAATCCCGTTTTAGTTCATGGGCAGGACTTGTGCCAGAATGTAAGGAAAGTGCCGGAAAAAAGATGAGCACTCGGATACGGAAAGGAAATAAATATCTAAAAGCAGCCCTGGTGGAATGCGCTCGCGCTGCCATACGAAATAAGCAAAGTTATCTTTACTCGCGGTATCAAAGAATTGCTGCACGCAGAGGCGGGAAACGGGCTTTAATTGCAGTAGCTCATACCATGCTAATCGCTATTTATCACATACTAAAAGAAAAAGTTCCTTATCACGACCTTGGGGCGGATTACTACTCCGTTATTAATCAAGAGAAGATAATCAAGAGAAATATTCATTCATTAGAAAAGTTAGGGGTGAATGTAATTATTCAGCCGCAATGATCCTCTTTAACTATACACTAGAGAAGGAAATAAGCCCGCCAAAAGGCGAGCTTATTTAGGATGTTTGTTTATAGCGGAGCACTGAATAATGTTTTCAGGACAGCCTCTATTTACATGTTAAAACCGCTTTTGCGACAGTTGCCTGCAGCATATTGCTGCCGGGTTTTGACTGAAACAGAAAATTGCCAGAAAGAAAGCCGTATGTATCAGGAGCGGCAGCCGGGGTTTATACGTATATTTTACCTGCAGTTTCTTGACAGTATCAGGAGATTATGCTAGACTTATGAAAGTCCTAAAATGGACTAATAAAAAGAGGGTGAAATTTTGGAAGAAAAAGCCAGAGCACAGCTCAATGAATATAATGCGCTCTTTCGGGAAATGGATTTCCTGTACGGGGAATTTGCCCGGACTTCCGGTTTGCCGGAGGCGGCATTCTGGGTTCTGTATACAGTGCGGGAGGTCGGACCCTGCACCCAGACGATGATATATCAGCGATGGGCAATGGGAAAGCAGACGATCAATAATGAAGTAAAAAAGCTGGCAGCCATGGGGCTGCTTTCACTGACTATATCGGAAAAAGACCGGAGGACCAAGCTGCTTTCTCTGACGGAAAAAGGGCTGCATTTCGTCCGGTCGCATATTGATATTGTATTTAAAGTAGAAGAAAAGGTATTTGAAGAGCTGCCGGAGCCGCTGCGGGAGGCTCTTCTGGAAGCTAACCGGAGATATACGGAAGGCTTTCGCAGGGAAATGACGCGCTGTCTGGGGAGGGCCCCTGCGCCTGTTGCAAATGAGGAGGTTGGAAGGAAGAATCATGGACTATAAGGTTCTGTATGAAAAGACGCCTGTCGGCAGGCTGTTTGCCATTGTGGCAGTGCCGGGAATCATCAGCATGCTGGTTTCATCCTTTTATCAGCTGTTCGACGGGATATTTGTGGGACAGATTCTGGGAGCGGATGCCTTCGCCGCGGTGAATCTGGTCATGCCCTTTGTGATTATCAACTTTTCAGTGGCCGATCTGATTGGCGTGGGATCCGCAGTTCCCATAGCCATACGGCTGGGCGAAAAGAAGGAAAAGGAGGCCTGTAATATTTTTACCAGCGCCTGTCTGCTGATTGTGGGAGCGGCCGTGGTGCTGGGCGCCGTGCTGTTTTTCTTTACGGATGACATTCTGCGGCTTATGGGAGCTGAGAGCAGCCTGATTACCCAGGCATCACAGTACATCCGGGTATACGCGCTCTGCTCCCCGGTGACGACTATTGTTTTCGCCATGGACAACTACCTGCGGATCTGCGGACGGATCCGGTACAGCATGGTGCTGAATATCCTGATGTCCGGCCTGAGCGCAGGCCTGGAATTTCTTTTCCTGTATGTGTTCCGGTTCGGAATCTGGGGAGCGGCTCTGGGCACCTGCCTGGGCATGAGCGTCTGCGCTGTGCTGGCCTTTGCTCCTTTTGCAAAAGGCCGGATGCAGCTTCGCTTCGGAAGGCCGAAGATGTCCGGCGCTGTACTGAAAAGCATCCTTACAAATGGATGCCCCAGCTTTCTGAACAATCTGGCCGGAAGGATTACCTCTATCGTAATGAATATTTTCCTGCTGCGGCTGGGCGGTGCGGCGGCGGTATCTGTCTATGGCGTGCTGATGTATGTGGACGGGTTTGTGCAGCCGCTGCTTTACGGTATGTGCGACTCTCTGCAGCCGGCGGTGGGATATAACTGGGGCGCGCGCAACACAGCCAGGGTAAAGGCTATTGAGAAACGCTGCTTTTCCATGGCCGCAGCAGTGTCTGTAGCTATGGCCGCAGTGATTCTGCTGGCTCGGGGCGGAATTGCCAGGCTGTTTGTACAGGCTTCAGATACGGAGCTGATGCAGATGACGATACATGCGCTGCTGCTGTTTGCGTTTACTTATGTGACGCGATGGCTGTCCTTTGCCACCCAGAGCTTTATGTCCGCGGTGGAAAAGCCGGGCTACGCCACGCTGCTGTCTGTTTCCACAGCTCTGGTGTTTCCGGTGATCCTGCTGGTTGCGCTGGAGAGCATTGGACTGGATGGCATCTGGCTGAATTTTCCGCTGACCTCGCTGCTGTGCGGCGTGATGGCGGCTGTGATTCTGCTGCGTTTTCGGAAGAAGCTGAGAATGGAAAAAAACGCGTAGCGGGAGCTGCACAGAAAAACAGATTTGGAAGAAAATGCGTAAAAGAAACGGGGATGCTCGTTCGTGTTGTGCGAATCAGCATCTCCGTTTTTCTGAGCGCAGCTGCGCGGTTTCTATTTCATCGCTTCTCGTTTTCGCAGCTTCGGATCCAGGATCCGTTTCCGAATCCGCAGACTTTTGGGCGTGACCTCCAGAAGCTCGTCGCGGTCAATAAACTCCAGGGCTTCCTCCAGAGAAAGAATCTTGGGAGGCGTCAGGGTCAGCGCTTCGTCTGCCGAAGAGGAACGGGTGTTGGTCAGGTGTTTAGTCTTGCAGACGTTCAGTTCGATGTCTTCTGCCTTGCCGTTTTGGCCGATCACCATGCCGCCGTAGACTTTTTCGCCGGGGCCGATGAAGAGAGTACCCCTCTGCTGAGCGGAAAACAGTCCGTAGGTAACGGCTTCTCCGGATTCGAAGGCAATCAGAGAACCCTGCTTCCGGA
>CAMLYL010000149.1 GCA_946491665.1 uncultured Lachnospiraceae bacterium
GAAGATCCAGGCCCGTGCTCTTCTGCAGCTTATCCAGCCGGTAAACCAGCGTATTTCTGTGAATGTAAAGCTGTCTGGAGGTCTCCGAAACATTCAGGCTGTTCTCAAAAAACTTATTAATGGTCGTCAGAGTCTCCTCGTCAAACTCATCCGGGGAACGCCCGTCAAAGATCTCCTTTATAAACATCTTGCACAGTGGAATCGGGAGCTGATAGATCAGACGTCCGATTCCCAGGTTCGCATAGGCGATCACATTCTGATCTTCGAAAAAGATCTTGCCCACGTCAAGAGCCATATGGGCTTCCTTGTAAGACCGGGATACCTCTTTAATCTCATTCACCACCGTGCCGTAAGCTACATGAATATTCTTGTCTCCCTTGAAGAGACCGTAAATAACTTCCGCCGTCTTAAAGAGTTCCTCCGGCGTATCATTCTGTCCGACCTCTTTTACCACGATGATATTCTTCTCATCCACAGCAGTAACAAAGTCCTGATTCTTTCCCTCGAAGATGCTGCGGACACGATCCAGGTCATTGCCGTCCCTGTCATGATCGGTCTCTATTATATATACCACTCTTCGCACATCAGTTTCAATATGTAATTTCTTCGCTCTGTTATAAATATCTACCAGAAGGAGATTATCCAGCAGCAGATTCTTAATAAAATTATCCTTATCAAAGCGCTCTTTATAAGCGATCAGAAGGTTCTGAATCTGAAAACTGGCAATCTTTCCGATCATATAAACATCATCGCTGTCTCCATAAGCCAGCAGAACGTATTCCATCTGATGCTCGTCAAAAACCTTGAAGAACTGACATCCGGAAATCACCTGGCTATCCGCCGGCGAATCCACAAAAGCCACTGCTGCATCTGCATACTGATCCGCCTCGGCAAAAGTGCTGGCCAGAATCTTTCCTTCCGTGTCAATCACGCACAGATCAATCCTGGTAATATTTTTTAACCCGTCAATCGTGGTCTGTAAAATCTGATTTGAAATCATTTACTGCTCCCCCTTCAAAACCTTGTATCCTGTTTATTCTTATTATTTAATGCTTCCCGGCCCGCAAAGAACGGGAACCATCTCCTGTCTGATGAACCTTCAACGGTCATTATACAATATTCACAATCCGTAAAAATAGATTATAGGAATATTTCCAGTCACACAGCTACATTTTAAGACAAAACCCCCAAAGAAGTAAAGAGGAAATCTAAAAAAATTTATGCATTTCCCATAAATTTTAGAATTTGTTCACATCTTTTTAAAAAAACAGGCGGAAAACTGCGAAAGAATGTTTTACCAATGCAGAAAAGGACCGATTTTTCTCTCCATAAATTCTCTGTCAATTCCCGGAAAATAATCTGTCAAGATTTATTTTATCTCAAAATTTCATATTGGCAAAATACACAAATCCACAATTTGCAATATGAAATAATTCACAAAAACATTTTTCACAAAAAAAGTTATCCACAATGCTTTTGTTAGAAAAAAAGCCATTTTCGCTGAGTTTTGCACAAAGTTATACACATTATCCACAGAAAAAAGCGAAAAAAACAGAGTTTTCCTCTTCTCTCACAGGAACACATGTTTTGTGCACAACTGATAGTTTTTCCAGATTTCACCACCTTTCCATTCTTTTTCTGACGTCAGACACTATTTTCAAACCACTCATAATTCATGTATACAACAGCAAATAGTCTGACGATTTCCACCAAAAATCACTCTCATAAGAACGATCCCCGCGGAGCGTTTTTGTCTTATAGGAAACAGAGTTTCCCAAAGATGAAAAAACCTGCACTCGTAAAATACAAATGCAGGTTTCACCTCTGTCTAATCGAAAATTCTTCTTACAGATAAAATATTATTATATGTTGCAGAAGAAACAGTAATGCCTGTCGATTCATTGGCCGCATGTACAATCTGGCCGCCGCCTATATAAATCGCCACATGTCCGCTGTAACAGATGATATCTCCCGGCTGAGCCTCCGAGTAGCTTACCTCTCTTCCCACATTCCGCTGAGCCGCGGAAGAATGCGGAAGTGATACACCGAAATGTGCGTACACACTCATTACAAATCCGGAACAGTCAGCTCCGTTTGTCAGGCTTGTTCCTCCCCATACGTAAGGGTTACCCACAAACTGAAGTCCGTAATCAGCCACGGCGCTCCCTCCGGAAACCTCCTCAGGCTCTTTTGCAGACAGGTAGGTATCCGCCACAGTTACATAATCAGAAGACACATATCCCTCTCCCTCGGAGGTTGCCACCTTCACCCATCCTTCTGTACTCTCGTCCAGAACTTCAAGCTGATCGCCGGTTGTCACCAGCATCTGTACCGAAGCCTCTGTCGTAGGCTCTGTCCGAACTTTCAGGGATTCTGTCTGCACTTCCGCCATCCGGATTCTGACAGAATCAATCAGTTCCCGGTCTCCCACGGTCAGATAATCCGCTTTTACATAGCCGGAGATGGAACCGGATGTAATCCGGTACCAGCCATTCTCTTCTCCTTCCACCTGAGCTACCGCATGATTTTCCATCCTGCCCACAATCTCGCTGTCCTCAGAAGAACCGCTTCTTACATTCACATAATCATTTACAACGGCAACTCCTGTTTTCGCATAAGCCTCAGCCTCGGCCTGCTCAGCTGCCGCCTGTGCAGCTGCCGCCTCCTCTGCTTCTCGCTGGATATCTTCACTCAGCTCATCTGTTGCATCCGTCTCAATATCTGTCAGCGCCAGAGAAAATCCTGCCGGCAGAAGATCAGCATTGGATTTTGTCTCATCAGCCAGTGCTGGAACCGCTCCCGCCGAAAAAAGTATTGCTCCCGCCAGCAGGCAGGCCGTTAATTTCATCCGTCTCTCCTTCATTTGTGTCTCCTGTTTTTCTTTTCATTATATTTCGATTAAAAAATATTACATAATTGTTACATTTATTACGATTTCGATTATATCAAGGAGACCTTTATCTGTCAAGAATAAGCTGGTATATGTACAGAAAACAAAACAAGACGGCTTATCAGGAACAGAACAGACAGCGGCTACGCTAAAATAAAAATCCGAAAAGCCGGTCAGCTCTTCGGATTTTTATTTCTATATTATTACATTATTGTTTCCGGTGTGGGAGAAGGTACCGCATTCTATCCGGTCGGTCTGCTTCCTCCCTGCTGCAGATTATTCAGAAAATCATTAAGCAGCCCGGTGCTGGTATGCACATCACAAATCTCAGTAGGCATCTGTGAACTGCCGTCTGCGGCATTCTTTACAAACACCTGCTGCTGGCACACCTCATCGGGACAGTATTCGCCGGCCAGCTTTCCGGATACCGTACAGATCAGCGCAGTCTCGTGAATATCACAGGTCTCCGTCGGCGCATCATCTCCGGCAAAATATTCCGTCTGCACCTCATTGCAGACACCTTCCAGAGCAAGTTTTCCGGATACCGAGCAGACGCTGCACTGCGTAATGCCCTCCGGTATAGAAAATCCTGTATCCTCCAGCCCCGCATGAATCCGGGACATGACGTTTCTCCACAACACTCTGGTAAATCTGGTGGACTCCAGTTCTGTATTGTCATCATAACCGCCCCAGATGGCACAGGTATAATAGGGTGTATAGCCCACAAACCAGGACGCTCTGGTTGAAGTCGTCGTACCGGTCTTGCCCGCAATCGACATTCCGCTGAAATTCGCTACCCGTCCGGTTCCTTCTTTCACTACATCCTGCATGGCGGAAGTCAGCAGAAACGCCGTTGTTTCCTTAATGACACGATGAGAATCCGGCGTCTTTTCCAGAAGAACATTGCCGTCATGATCAACAATCTTCGTATAATAAACAGGCTCGTTATAAACGCCGCCGTTGGCAATCGCCGCAAATGCCGCCGTCAGTTCCACATTCGTGACGCCGTCGGTAATACCGCCCAGCGGCAGAGCCTCTACCATATCATTTTCTTTAGTCAGCGTCGTAATTCCGAAATCCAGTGCAGACTGATAACACTTCTCCAGCGTAACCATACGGCTTGTCTTAACCGCTACTACAT
>CAMLYL010000150.1 GCA_946491665.1 uncultured Lachnospiraceae bacterium
GCAGAGGACAGCCTGCCGGAGACAGACGCCATAGAGCCGATTGATGTTACGGAGAATACGACAAAGACAGTGACGATCACGGCTACCGGCGACTGTACGCTTGGAAAGACCCAGGATCAGAGCTATGAGGGATCTTTTAATGCTTATTATGATTCCTATGGACCGGATTATTTTTTCGATAATGTGCGCGGTGTTTTTGAACAGGATGACATGACGATTGTAAATCTGGAGTGTGTGCTGACCACCTCGGAGGATCGGGTGGAAAAGACCTTTAATCTGAAGGGAGAACCGGAATATGTGGAAATTATGACCGGAAGTTCGGTGGAGGCATGCTCTATGGGGAATAATCACACCTATGATTATGGAGAATCCGGTTTTCAGGAAACAAAGGATGTTCTGGAGAATGCCGGGATCACTTATGCCTACACTCAGCAGACGGGAATGTTTACGACACAGGACGGAGTAAAAGTCGGAATTGTCTCTTCCAGCCTGCTTTCTCAGTCTTCCGAGCGGACAGATATGCTGAAGGAGGGAATTCATAATCTCCGGAAAGAAGGCGCTGAGGTGGTGATCGCCTGCTGTCACTGGGGGATTGAAAAGGAATATTATCCGACAGATTATCAGCAGACGACAGCTCATGATCTGATCGATGCAGGGGCGGATCTGGTTATCGGGAATCATCCTCATGTGCTGCAGGGGGTGGAGGAATATAATGGGAAACTGATTCTTTACAGTCTGGGAAACTTCTGCTTCGGAGGCAATAAAAATCCTTCTGACAAAAATACCATGATGTTCCAGCAGACATTTACGATTGAGAACGGGGAAGTGAAAACGGATCAGCTTGATGCGAAGATCATTCCCTGCCGACTGAGCTCTTCCGGCGGATATAATGATTATCAGCCGGTAATCGCTTCCGGAGATACGAAGCAGAATATTATTGATCAGGTAAATGAGTATTCATCCCCTTACAGTGATATTTCCTTCGACTCCGAAGGAAAACTGCGGACAGAATAGCCATATCTTAAATGTTTGCAAGTGCGGGTTTTTATGTTATACTCTACTTGATTCAGAAAAGAGTTATGAGAAATCATCAGTTTGATCTGCCCCTGGGGGCATACAAAGGAGGTTACATATGTATTGCAGCAACTGCGGAACAGAGCTCAGAGAAGGCACATCGTTTTGTCCGAACTGCGGACAGCCGGTGAAGCGGGCACAGTCAGACGGCGCGCAGCAGGGAAGCGCTTCGGAGTCAGGTCCGTATCATTATGGGAGTCAATCTCAGCAGACCGGAGGACAGGAGTCGGGTCCGTACCACTATGGAAGCAGTACCGGACAGACCGGAGGGCAGGAGTCAGGACCGTATCAGTACGGCGGTCAGAGCCAGTATAACGGCGGGGATTCTTATGGCGGAGATCCGTACCAGTATCAGCAGCAGCCGGTGAGACAGGAACCGGACGGTTTTGCGATTGCGTCTCTGGTTCTGGGAATCGTGTCATTTTTCCTGCTTCCGATTATCGGCGGAATTCTTGCCATTGTGTTTGGAAATAAATCCATCCGCGACAATGGCATGAATACAATGGCCAGAGTGGGAAAGATTCTGGGTATTGTAGCTCTGGTGCTTTATATCGTTATTATCGTTATCGCGATCGCTGTCGGTGTGGCGGTCGGCGTGGGTACCTTATATTATTTTTAGAATGTGAAAAGGAGAGCTGTTATGAAAACAGTAGAAGATTATGTGACAAGCATCCCGGATTTTCCGGAGCCGGGGATTATTTTCCGGGATATTACTACCGTTATTCAGGATCCGGAAGGTTTTCAGATGGCCATTGACGGCATGGAAAAGTTTCTGGAGGGCGTTGATTTTGATCTTGTAGTAGGCGCCGAATCACGGGGATTTGTATTTGGCGCGCCGATTGCCAGAGATCTGAAAAAAGGCTTTGTTCTGGTTCGCAAAAAAGGAAAGCTTCCCCGGGAGACCATTTCCCAGGAATATGCGCTGGAGTATGGCACTGCGGAAGTCGAGATTCATAAAGACGCAATTCAGCCGGGGCAGAAGGTGGTTCTTGTGGATGACCTGATGGCTACGGGAGGGACTGTGGAGGCTTCCATCAGAATGGTGGAAAAGCTGGGCGGCCAGGTAGTGAAGGTAGTCTTTCTGATGGAATTGGCCGGACTGAAAGGCCGGGAGAAACTGAAGGGCTATGATGTTGATTCCGTGATTATTTATCCGGGAAAGTAAGCATTAAATATAGTAACAGTATTGAATCCACTTTGCGGATAGTGTTATAATGGAACACATTATCTGTAAAGTGGATTCTTAGATTGAGAGGCGTCAGATGTACGATAAGGTAACGCAAAAGGATATCGAGAGAATGGAAGAGGAGATCGAGCACCGCAAACTGGTGGTCCGGAAGGAGGCTCTGGAGGCGGTAAAAGAAGCCCGGGCCCAGGGAGATCTGAGTGAGAACTTCGAATATAAGGCAGCAAAACAGTTTAAGAATGAAAATGAGAAGAGAATCCGTTATCTGGAACGGATGATTAAAACAGATGTGATCATATCCGATCAGTCAAAGAGCGATGAGGTCGGTATGAATAATAAGGTGGTTCTCTATTTTGAAGAGGATGACGAGGAGGAAGAATATACCATCGTTACTACGGTCCGGGCGAATTCTCTGAAACACTGGATTTCCAATGAATCTCCGCTGGGAAAGGCTGTGCTGGGACATAAGGCAGGAGACCGCGTTTTTGTAAAGATTAACGATAATGCGGGATATTATGTTGAGATCCGCTCGATTGAAAATACACAAGATGACGGAACCATCGGTTTGCGGAAGTTCTGAGGCTGCTGTGAACGCAGCGGGAGAGGTGTTTCATGGCAGAATATGCAGATATTATTGTTGATATTTCTCTGGGAAAGCTGGACCGGACTTTTCAGTACCGGATTCCGGAAGAACTGGCGGCGCAGATCGGTCCGGGGGTTCTTGTGGAGGTCCCTTTCGGGAATGGCGGCAGAAGGATCCAGGGGTATGTCATAGAGGTTACAGACCGGCCGGAGATTGATGAAGCCCGGATAAAGGATATTATCTCTGTGGTGCAGAAGAGCATTCCCATCGAGTCGCAGCTGATCGCCCTGGCCGCATGGATGCGGGAAAATTACGGCGGGACGATGAATCAGGCGCTGAAGACTGTGCTTCCTGTGAAAGTGAAGACTGCCGGAAAGCAGCAGCGGCTGATTCATCTGATTCCGGGAACGGAGGAGGCAGAACGGCTTTTGAAGCAGCTGGAAAAAAAGCATCAGACTGCCAGGGCGAGACTTCTTGGCGCTCTGATCGGGCAGTCGCCTCTGCCCTATGAGACGGTTACGGGAAAGCTGAATGTTACATCATCGGTGATCCGTGCCATGGAGGAAAGACAGATTGTCCGGGTAGAGACTGTCAGGACTTACCGTAATCCTCTGGACCGGATGAAAAAGCAGGGAGAAAAGGTTTCTCTGAATTCTGTGCAGCGCCGGATCGCAGATGATATTATCGGACACTGGCAGGCCGGAGACAGGAAGCCATGTCTGATCCATGGCGTAACCGGAAGCGGAAAGACGGAAGTATATATGGAGCTGATTGAGGCGGCAGTGCGTCAGGGGAAGCAGGCGATAGTCCTGATTCCGGAGATTGCCCTTACTTTTCAGACGGTGATGCGGTTCTATAATCACTTTGGTGACCGGGTTTCCATACTGAATTCCAGAATGTCCGCCGGGGAACGCTGCGATCAGTTTGAGCGGGCGAAAAACGGTGAGCTGGATGTGGTCATCGGTCCGAGATCTGCGTTGTTTTCACCTTTTCCGAATCTTGGATTTATAATTATAGATGAGGAGCATGAGGCAGCATACAAAAGCGAGACAGTACCCTGCTATCATGCCAGGGAGACCGCAATTGCCAGAGCCGGCATGTGCGGAGCCGGCGTGGTGCTGGGATCGGCGACTCCTTCCGTGGAAAGCTATGCCAGGGCCAGAGCCGGAGAATA
>CAMLYL010000151.1 GCA_946491665.1 uncultured Lachnospiraceae bacterium
CCCCGTCGTTATTCGGACCATAGTCTGTATCGTCATAATTCACCGGCGTGCTGCTGCTCTGACCGGATCCCGTGCCGGAAGCAGAAGAGGAACCGGTATTGGTGTAATCTGTTACGCCGTCATTATTCGGGCCGTAATCTGTATCATCATAATTCGTCGCTCCATCATTTTCCGGACCGTAATCAGTATCCACATAATTTTCCATACCATAATCACTTTCATTCTCTACGTCCAGCGGAGCCTGCCAGTTATTGCTGCTGACACAATCACGGATGCCGGTGATTACTTCATCCAGGAAGGTATCGCTGGGCAGCTGGGAACCAGGTTCAATTTCAATTGTAATCTGACGCGCTCCGCCCTCAATCTCTTCTGCAAAATATCCTGCTGTTCCGATCGCGGTTACCAGCTGTGTCACAACGTCCCTGGCCTGCTGTCCCACTAATCCTTCACAACTTTCAATAATTGCCTTCGCATCGTCATTGCGGGCCGAAACATCGGTAACTGCTCCTGTGTCATCATAAGATACGGCAATTTCAGGATTTACTTTCAGAACCAGTACTCCTCCGGAAGCCACCTCTGCTTCCGCGCTGACACTGCTTCCGGCGGTCGCCGCATTTTGTCCGCAGCCTGCCAGAAGAGCCAGACTCATTACCAGGGCCATAACGATTACAATAATAGATTTCTTTTTCATAATATTTTTATCCTCCTAACAATGTACTCAATTGGTTTTGTGTAGATTAAGAGCTCCCTTTCATCTTACATTTATAGATTACGGGAGCTCCTTTCACAAACCGGGGTAGGATTCAAAATATTTTCAATTTTTTAGTCATCTTCCGAATCGTCATCGGAGGATTGATATTCTGACTGACCGTCATCATCAGAATCATCGTCGCTCTGATCACCATAATCCGTCTGTCCGTCATCATATCCGCTGTCGCCGCCTTCGGAGACTGCCGGAGTATCGGCTGACGCAGAAGGATTCGCAGACGCCGGAGTATTTTCTGCAGCAGACGGATCCGGAGAAACTGTATCATCTCCATAATCATCTTCTTCATAGTCATCCGTTTCAGGAATCACAGGAATCGTAAAAATATTGCTCTGTTTTACCTCACCATCCACCTCAATCGTTACGGACATAATATTGTCCATATGTTCTATCAGATGCTGACCAAGCATATCATTATGATCTACAATCCACTCGTCGTTTTCAGCGTCCAGCGTCAGAGAAATCTGACCTCCCTCATGCAGATATCCCATGTCAATAGCACGGTCAACCAGTTCATCCATGACGAGATCCAGATCTTTCTTCTGATAACTGTAATCCTCGATCAGTTCCTCGCCGTCCGCATTTGCGCCCTCTAACCCGACAACCACATCTTTGCGGTTCACATCAATCCTTACCTCCGGATTAATCATCATATAGACAGATGCATAAGTAATCCGTTCTGTCTGTAAGATCGATGCCGCCGCTACTGCCAGACAGGCCGCCATTGCCGCCGCGGAACAGAGCCATCTCTTTCTTTTATTCTTCTTCTGTGGCGCCGCCTGCGAAATCTCCATCTCGACCACATCCGTTACCGTCTGCCCCGTTTCATACTGCAGGTTTGCCACTTTCAGAAAGCGCCCTTCCTCGTCCAGAACAACCGCATACCCCGGATGACATTCCATTACTATATATTTCATACCGGCACACCTCCTTTTTTGTTCAGGACATGCCGTAAATGTCCGCGGATCATCTCATATCCATTGGTCTGAATCAGGAGCATTGCTAATATGTACTTTCTGTGCCGTTCCAGCGTTTTTCGCTCAGCGCCGGAACCCGACACCAGCTGTGCCAGCGGCAGTCTGCCCGTTCTCAGCAGCTCGTCCAGAAGATGACTGTTCTCGGCAGCATAGCAAATCGCCGCCATACATGCCGCCATGGTTCTCTCCTGTTTCGGAGAATTATCCGCCACATCAGAAAAACTGACGCCGAATCTCGCCATTACTCCGGACAGCTCTTCTATTTCCTGTTTTGTTGCTTCCAGATTGGCTGACTCCTCCGCATGATCCCGTTCATCCGCCACTTCCTCCATAATTGTGCGTCCTGTATCATCATTTTCAGCATGTAAAGAAAGGTGCGCCTGATGGCGTGATTCCTTTCGCTGGAAATCAATAATACGGCTGCGGATCAGCATGGAAGCATAGCTGAGAAACGTACCGCGATTTCGTTCATACCCTAAAATTGCTTCATGAAAAGCGATCATGGCAATGCTGTATTCATCGTCCTGCTCTGTACATAACCTCGAAGTACACCTGGATGCTTCTGATCGGATAAAGGGGATATAATCCCGTATCAGATCATCTGCTTTTTGCAAATCGTTTTTTGCCGCATAGACCGCTTTGATGATCTGATGCTCGTTTTGCATGACTACACTCCTTCTCTACTATAGAATACGAAAATGATATTTAAAAAAAGGGGTATCAGATGATTTTTTGAAAAATTTTTTCAAATGACACAGTGCTTTATATTCTATAGGAAAGAAAGAAAAATCGAAACCACACAACAGTAAATACTACGTAAAATATATGTAATTAAAAAACGATATACGGTACAGTACCCCATGCCTCCTATGCCAGTCTGATTTATCCGGTAAGCCGAACTTGTAACTTACTGCAATTTATATGGCTGGAACTGGAAAAAAACAAATGAAACCTGCCGGACAGAGATTAATTTCTCTAATCTTCGTTTTTTATAGTACTCTCCTATTGACAAATCTCATTCTGCAACATATAATAACATCGTTATATGACACTGTTATATGGAGGGTATTATGGAAGAGAAGTCATCTGCCACATTAGAAAACATTGTGCAGGCCGCCATGGAGGAATTTTCTGATAAAGGTTTTCTGGGCGCATCCCTGCGTCAGATCGTAAAAAAAGCCGGCGTGACGACTGGCGCCTTCTATGGATATTTTTCCAGCAAAGAGGCTTTGTTTAACGCCATTGTGGAACCTCATGCCGCCGCGCTCATGGGGAAGTTTATGAAGACTCAGACCTCTTTCGCCGAGCTGCCCGAAGAACAGCAGCCAGACCACATGGGAGTGGAATCCTCGAACTGTATCCACTGGATGGTGGAATACATCTGTCAGCACCGGGAACCGGTGAAACTGATGCTGTGCCGGTCGGAGGGCACCAGCTATGAGCATTTTATCCACAACATGGTGGAGGTGGAAGTAGAATATACGATAAAATATATGGAAGTCCTCCGCCGTCTCGGACGGAACATCCCGGAACTGGATAAGCAGATGTGCCATATCATTGCCAGCGGCATGTTTAACGGAGTATTTGAGATTGTGGTACACAATATGCCAAAGGATAAAGCCCTGCGCTATGTGGATCAGCTGCGGGATTTTTACACAGCCGGATGGCTGAAATTGATGGGGCAATAGGCCCGATCTTTTTTGTATGATAGTTAGTTTATACTAACTTTATGATAAATATTTTCAATTAGTAGAGGAGGTATTCCTGTGATACAAAGAAAGCAACGCAGCCTGTCCCGCATCTTAAGTTATGCAGGCGGGCACAAAAACCTCACCCTATTGGGTTGTATCCTCTCCGCCCTGTCTGCGGTACTGGGACTGATCCCTTATGTGTGCGTCTGGCTGGCGGCAAGGAATGTGCTGGAGTCCTGGCCCGGCCTTGAGGGGACCTCCGGTCTGGCCCACTGGGGCTGGAGTGCGGTATGGACTGCCATCGGCAGTATCGTCCTGTACTTTGCGGCGCTCATGTCTACTCATATCGCCGCATTCCGAACCGCCCGGAACATCAGACGTACTGCTATGGCTCACGTGTTGAATCTGCCTCTGGGATTCTTCGCGGGAAATCAGTCAGGGCGTCTCAGGAAACTGATTGATGAC
>CAMLYL010000152.1 GCA_946491665.1 uncultured Lachnospiraceae bacterium
ATGCTTTAGAAACCCGCCAAAATATGAGGATGGAGCGGTGTGCCGCGGAATCCGATTATTTTGCAGGATTGCGGAAGCACAGAGTGCGGAGCAATCCGTAGGTGTCATACAGAGAGGAGGGGGAACATGCAGCAGAAAATACGGCACAAAATCATCTGTATTACCAATCGCCATCTGGTGCAGGGGGATTTTCTTGAGCGGATCGAACAGATCGCCGCGCTGGACTGGGCAGATGCTGTTATTCTGAGAGAAAAAGATCTGACAGAAGAAGAGTACAAAGAGCTTGCCTGGAAGGTGTCTTCTATTTGCAGCCAGTATGAAAAGACGTGTATTCTGCATACCTTTGCAGATGCGGCAATGGAGCTGGGATATCGGAAGATCCATCTTCCTTATTCGGCGTTTCTCAGACTGGATAATAAGCAGCGGCAGTTTTTTCAGATAATCGGCGTATCTACTCATACCCCCGAAGAGGCCAGGGAGGCAGAGAGGCAGGGAGCATCTTATGTAACTGCCAGCCATATTTTCCCCACCGCATGCAAAGAAGGGCTGGCGCCCCGGGGACTTTCCTATCTGCGGGAGACTGTGCGTGGTGTGAGCATTCCTGTGTATGCTCTTGGCGGGATTCACCCGGAGAATGCGGCCTCCTGCCTGGAAGCGGGGGCCGCAGGGGTGTGTATGATGTCAGAGTTTATGAATGGGGATCTGAACCGGGGCTGTATGGATTTTTCCGGGTGTGTTTAAAGAGTGTCTGGATACCGGTTCAGCGCCGGCCGCTTTTCCTTTTGCGTTTTTTATAATCTGTTTCAATATCCTGTTTCCAGTTTTCCTGAATAGGAGCGCCGCAGCGGACTGAGGCGATAGCCTGTCCGACAGCCTCGTAATTTAATGCCGTTCCCTGACTGTCCGAATGATAATTCACAGCGTGATCTTTATGGATTCCAAAAGTTCCCGCTGTCTCTACTGCATCAATGTTGGCTCCGAGAAACAGGAATTCCCATCCGTACTTATTCTGTTCGTGTTCAATCATTTTTTTGACTTTATCAATGGAGTATCTGTGACTGGCATTTTCCAGTCCGTCAGTGGTAATCACAAAAATAGTGTGCTCCGGAACATCCTCCTCCCGGGCGTATTTGTGTACATTTCCGATGTGGTGAACGGCTCCGCCTACGGCATCCAGAAGAGCGGTACAGCCGCTGGCAATATAGTCATTCTCTGTCATGGGCTCAATTTTCCGGATATTTACTCTGTCGTGAATCACACTGCATTCCTGGTTGAAGAGAATGGTGGAAACCAGAGCTTCGCCATCCGTCTTTTTCTGTTTTTCAATCATGGAGTTGAAACCTCCGATGGTATCGGCTTCCAGACCGTACATGGAGCCGCTGCGGTCAAGGATAAAAATGATTTCTGTCAGATTCTTTTTCATGGTATGAACCTCCTTTAATATATAAAAAATATGACTGCCGGGTTTTGTTTCCTTACAGTCATATCATAGTAAAAAATGTTTTGGAGGTGGTCGCCTGCGAAGCGACAAGTTTTATTATAAGTGTTCAGCAGATCAGGCTCCCAGCAGACTCTGGTCAAAGGCGAACAGAGCTTCGTTAATCTCAAAAATATTATAATTTTCATTTTCTATAAAATATTCGATGATGATATCGAATTTACTGGAATGAGACAGTGCAAATCCCGCTTTCATCAGCAGATCCTTTGTCTCATCCAGAGACAGCTCCAGGGCAATAGCAAAAGCGATAGCTGTAGGTTTGCTGGGCTTATACAGTGGGTTGCTGCGGATTTTTGAAAAAAGCTTTCTGTCTACATTGGCCTTTTTATAGCACTGGGCGTCTGTCATGCCTTTCTCATCAATTTTTCGGAGCAGCATTTCAGAAAAGCTTTCATCGATTTGTCCCAGGGCTTCCTTCAGAGAGCCGGCTTTTTTTCTTCCGGGCAGTCTGCGGGACGCGGATACAGGCGTTTTTCCTGCGCGATACGATGCAGAAGAAAAATCCTGCTGTGCTTCCGGGGAAGCCGGAGCGGCGTCCGGATCAGGCATGGAGGAAGCCGAAGGAGCGGCAGCCCGGGGCATGAAAGTATTGTTAAAATCAGACTGCGGAGCCTGGGGTTCATCGGAGGAATATTCCTTTTTCCGGAACTGATTCAGCCGCCGGAGCCGTTCGGAATGATTGTCGCTGTGTTCTTTTGCATAATGGTCGTCAATGTATTGTGCAATACCGGTAAAGAGTTTTTCACTGATCTGGAATGACTTCTTATCAAAGATAACAAGGTAAACAGTCATATCGTTTTCCAACAGAAATTCGCTGATGGTACTGACCGCGATCTGCAGAGCCTGATCCTTCGGGTATCCGTAGATGCCGGAGGAAATCAGCGGAAATGCAATACTTTCACAGTGTTTTTCTTTTGCAAGGGATAGAGAAGTACGGTAACAGGAGACCAGCTGTTCTCTCTCTCCGTGGAACCCGCCTTTCCAGCGGGGGCCGACCGCATGGATCACATATCTGCAGGGAAGTTTTCCCGCGCCGGTGATCTTTGCGCTGCCGGTTTCGCAGCCGCCCAGTGCGCGGCATTCCGCCAGAAGCTCCGGACCAGCGGCCCGGTGAATGCAGCCGTCCACACCTCCGCCTCCCAGGAGTGAAGTGTTTGCGGCATTGACAATAGCATCTGTTTTCATTTTTGTTATATCATTTCTGACAATCTGTAAGGGCATGGGAATCCTCCTGGCTCTGAGTGATAGATATTGTTGGTACAGAAATCGGGAATCAAAGAGTCCGTGGAATTTCCGGAAAGTATGCGATCCGCTTCGAATTCTGTTTTTTCTTATATAATAATCTCATTATAAAAACAGGGGATTGCTTTGTAAAGATGCGAAATATCAGATTCGGACAGAGCATGTGTGTTCCGAAATAATTCGGTGAATCATCTTGCGTCTTTTTTGGGGTTATAGTAATATAAAACTGCAGGCGAGATTGTTTGGAGATATGGAGAAGACCTTTTATGGGAAAGGATGTATGGTGAAAATAAGGGGGATGACACAGAGTGGAATATCCTGTAATTGATATGAAGCGCACAGGTGAGAAAATAAAGAGCATCTGTCGGGAAAACGGAATATCTGCGCGAGAGATCAGGGAGTATATGAATTTTTCATCTGTTCAGTCTGTTTACGACTGGTTTCGTGGGAAAAATATGCCTTCGTTGGATAATTTTTATGCATTATCCCGATTCCTGCATGTGTCAATGGAACAGCTGATCTGTGCGTCGGATCAGGCAAGGGGAGACCAGTGGATTGTTTTGTTTAAAGCAGATCCTGCACGGGTACGGTTTTTGCAGAAAGAACGACTGAGTATATACAAAAATAAAATATCAGTGATCGGAAAATATTAAATATGCATGATGAATTGAACCAAATGGGAAACCAGGAGGTTCTTTTTTTATGAATCTATATATGCTTGCTGATTTTGTCAATCAGTTTGTAACTTAATGAATTTTAAAGAAGAGTGTGTTAGTTTGGTTACACAAGATATGTGAGCACGCAGACACAGTGCAGGAGGTTATGTGAAAAGAACTTAACATTTAATAAGCGTATGGAGCAAAACGCTCCATACGCATTTACTGGAGTTACATCTTGTTGACTGCGTAGAACTGCAAGTTCTTAATTACGCATAAGTCTACAAAATACATGCTTATTTTATCGCATTATTTTTGAAAAGTCAATTATTCCGGTCATATTTTGTTATTAACTTGTGATAATGTCTCCTTAGGATTCACTTGAGATTTTGTCTCTT
>CAMLYL010000153.1 GCA_946491665.1 uncultured Lachnospiraceae bacterium
AAATTTCTTCTTGTATTTTCTCATCAAACGGCTGTAATCCATCATATTCAGGATCCTTGCAGCGCCGTTGCCATGATAGGCAGGGGACGTATGCAGCCAGACATAAGTCACACCATCCGCCACCTTCCGGACTACCGCTTCCTTCTCATAAAGATAGTTCTCTCCCCGGTGACTGTATCCGGACATAAAAACGACTACCTCTAACCCCTTTTTTACAAATTCCTTCGCCAGTTCAAAGTGGCGGTCACCTTCCAGCCCGGAATGATGATTTAATATCCACAATTTTTTCATCGTGTTCTCTGCTCTTTTCGTTTTCTTGCTTCTCGTTCCTCTGCCAGATTCGGCTCTACCACAGCGGTGTCCACTGCAATCCCTTCACTGGCAAACACTTTCGTCACTGTACGTACTATAATCTTCATATCACCAATGAATGTGATATTCTCCGCATACCGTACATCCAGTTCAAGCCGTTCATCCCATGCCAGCATATTTCTTCCATTCACCTGAGCCAGCCCGGTCAGTCCCGGCATCACACTGTGCCGTTTTTTTTCGCGCTCCGTATAGTACGGAAGGTAGCTGCATAAAAGCGGTCTGGGACCCACGATGCTCATATCTCCCTTAAAAATATTAAACAGTTCGGGAAGCTCATCCAGACTCGTTTTTCTCAACATACGGCCGAACGGTGTCAAACGTTTCTCGTCCGGCAACAGATTTCCTTCTTCATCACAAGTATTCGTCATAGTTCGAAACTTGTACATTTTAAAAATTTTTTCGTCTTTTCCGGGCCTCTCCTGACAGAAAACAACCGGTTTTCCAAGTTTTATGCGCACCAGCACGGCCGTTACAGCCAGTACCGGACTTAATATTACCAGCGCTCCGCCGGAAAAAAACACATCAAATACCCGTTTCCCATATCTGGCGTATATCCCGTTTTTCACTATTTTGTATCCTCTCTGCGCATCATGACTTCGTTATATTTCATCATGACCCATCCATCCTCATATGCTCCGATCCGGGGGATATTTTTCTCTCCCCGGAGGTTCTGCACAATATACGCCATGTGATTTACCCCGCACTCGTATGCGTGGGGATATCCGCCTCCAAAGCGGGGATTTACCTCTGAAATATAATACTGGCCGCCACAGTCAAAAATGTCAATATCGATCTGTCCGGAAAAACCGCTCTCCTTCACAAACCGGCCGATCAGCTCAAATAATTCCTGGTCTTTAAAAGAGAGTCCTTTATCCGTCTCCCCGGCTCTCATTACCAGTTTTTTCTTTGTAAATACAGAAATCAGCTCGCCGCTGATCAAGTCAATATAACAGTCTGCCCCGATCTCCTGCCCCTGAAGGTACTCCTGAATCATCAAATCTTCCGAATGTGAGAACAGGAGCTCTATCGTCTCCCGGTCATACACCTTCGAAATCGCGATACTGGCACTTCCACGTACAGGTTTCACAAATACCGGATAACTGATCAATCCTTGATCCACATCCTTGAAAAAAGCATCCGGATCCACATAACTTCTGGCGCAACGATATCCATGATCTGACAGCCACTGATACATCTGCCATTTATCCAGCGTCCTCTCACATAGCTCGTAAGAAGATCCGATCACCCTGACTCCCAGTTCCCCGAACCGTTCCTCATGTTCTGCCAAAAGAGACAATTCCGGATCAATCAGAGAAAACACTCCGTCGATCTTCTCCTTACGGCAAATATCCAGAATCACCTCTAAATACCCTGGCTCCGTCATACGCGGGACGAGATAATACTTGTCCGCCTCATAAAGTGCCGGTGCATTAGGACTCATGTCCGTCGCAATTACCATACCCTCTCCGGCGAGTTCTTTTTTCATATACTGTATAATTTTGTTTCGGGTTCCGCAACTGAGAATCAGTACATTCATTTTTCCGTTCCCTGCACGTACTCTTTTACGCCCCATCTACGGCGCATGCAGGTAATCCTTCCTTTATCCTCCAGATATACATCCGGGTAATAGCCACTGAACAGTGGCGCTAAGCACATAGTATATGCCCCCACTTTTTCATACACTATTTGATCTCCACACTGCAGAGCGGGTGCGTCTGTTAACCGGAATAATCGGTCGTCTTCCATACAGGTAAATCCTGATATAATCTGCATCTTTACAGTCTCTTTTTCCGGCTTCATCGGCTCAATGTGATAAAAATATCCCTTTTTTCTCATCAGGGGATCCACATGGATCCTGCTCCCGTCTGTAGTTACAAAACGATTTCTGTTGCTCTCTTTTACGTCCGTCACCGTTGTCACATAATCAATTGGAGGGCAGATCAGAGATGTTCCCGGTTCAACAATCAAACAGGTACGTTTCGGATCAAAATACTTTCTTAATATCCCAGAAATTGCCCCCAGATAATCATCGTATTGCGGCTTGTCCGGCAGACCGCCGAAATATCCCCCACCTACATCCACATAATCCAGATCCAAGCCATATTCCTTGCATATTTTACATGCAGTTTCTGCTATCGCACGGTAGATATTCAAACTTCTGGTTTTGGAACTACAGTGCAGATGGATCCCAGACAGTCTGACCCCCCGGATTTCTTTCAATTCCTCTACAGCACGAAGAAAGCTTCCATTTTCATAATTAAACCCAAAACGTCCGCCTTCTTCTCCTCCGGATGCTTCCCCTGGACACATGGACTCCAGATCAAAGTTTACCCTCACTCCCACATTTATTGTTTTTTCGGCGGAAGCCGCTTCTTTCAACCACTCGATTTCTCTTAACGCATCTATATTGATGATATGACCTGCTTCGCAGGCTCTTAGAAAACTGTCTTTTCCTTTTACCGGACCATTGTATATAATATGCTCAAACCCCATATATTCTGCAAGTTCATACTCATTTTCCGACACAACTTCCGCGTAGCAGCCATGTTCTTTCATAAAAGAAAGCACCCAGGGCAGTGAATTGGTCTTAAATGAATATCCGATAACCGAATTAGGCCAATAGCTTTCCAATGCCGTATGCAGTTTGCCCAGCCCTTCTTCAAGAATGCTCTGATGAATCAAAAAATAAGGTGTTTTCATAGTATGCTCCTTTCAAAAATGCTTACCTTAATATTTTATTCATTGCACGCTTTTATATAACCTTTGTTATACCGCGCTCTTTCAGAACAGGCCACTTCTTATTTCATCCAAAATCCGTAATTAACTCTACTCCCACAGTCCTCTGATCATCCCGCAGACTCTCTCCAGATCTGCTTCCGTCATCTTGGTATCGCTGGGCAGGCAAACGCCCCTGTTAAATAACGCCTCCGCCACACTGCCATGGTCAATATAATCACATCCAGAAAACACAGGCTGGAGATGCATGGGTTTCCACACCGGACGGCTCTCCACGTCTCCCTGTTCCAGCGCCACCATCACATCCAGAGGCTTCACCGGACAGTCCTCCGCGATCTGGATCACGGAAAGCCAGCAGTTAGCCCGCTCGTCCTCATGTACGGGCATAAAGGAGATACCTTCCAGATCTCCCAGATGTTCCTGATAATACGCGAATATCTTCCGTTTCTGCTCTACCCTCTGCTCCAGCACCTTCATCTGCCCGCGGCCGATTCCGGCCAAGATATTGCTCATACGATAATTATAACCGATTTCTTTGTGTTCATAATGGCGCGC
>CAMLYL010000154.1 GCA_946491665.1 uncultured Lachnospiraceae bacterium
TGACAGCCATACCATAATTTCTTCCAGAACAGTCAGATTCAGCTCATAGAATATGAAATTCTTTTCTCGTTTTTCACGTATCAAATCCGCCTGCTTCAGAATCTTCAGATGATAGGAAACGGTTGCCTGAGTCATATCAAAATGCCTGGAAATATCCCCCGCAGAAAGACACCCGTCTTTCAGCAGTTCAAGAATCCGTCTTCTTGCCGGATCTGATAATGCTTTAAAAGTTTCCGCGAATCCCAATCTAACACTCCCTTATAGATGATTCCCGATTGCAACTATTTAGAAATATTTCTAAATAGTATATATACTTTTCAAATTCTTCTGTCAATAGTTATCAGCAGCACTTTCTTTCCGGCCGGTGCCAGTCCAATGCCCAGATTGGCACCAGCAGCAATCCTGCCAACGCCACCCTTCTGACTGGTGACGGCGATGATTTGCGTGTTCAGGATTGATCCATTCTTAAAAATTTGTATGAAAAAAGGACATCTGTCAGATGGCTAAACGCCTTTTGGTCAGAAATGTCCATACTATTCAGTGATTCTGAGATTCTAACATGGACAGAATCTCTCCAATATCTCCATTGATGCAGATGGATCTGCGTTTGATCTCATCGGGGGCATACGCCTCCCCATAATTCAGGCAGACATACGTCGCGTCCGGCCAGTCATGCGTCATCCTCCAGAAGCTATACTTGACTATCGTTGGCGTATTGAATCCAACGGCCAGTTCCAAAAATAGCACTCTCATATTCTGATGCCGGCGCAGGAATTCAGAATAATGCTCTGCCGCCACATGCCATCCCTCATCCTCGACAAAGGTATTGTCTGCCCGGAGATTCATGCTCATCGGCGCCCCACATTCCGGACAATATGGCACCAGTTCAGAAGGAACCTTCATCTCCGGTGTTATACCGTCCAGAAGCACCAGAGTACCGTCTTTCCCAATTACATAGCCCTGTGCCTCAACCATTCTGCGGATCGTATCCTCATTATCGTAAGTAGCCCGATGGCAGGGTACGCTGCACTGAAACAGGCCGTAATCCCCCTGGGTATAAAACAGGCGACGCTTATCAAAACCTGCTTTCTGGAAACAGTGATCCACATTTGTAGTCAGCACAAAATAATCTTTATCCCTCACCAGATCATACAGTTCTTCATAAACCGACTTCGGCGCATTCATATACCGGTTGATATAAATATACCTGCTCCAATAGGCCCAGTGCTCTTCTAACGTTTCAAATGGATAAAATCCACCGGAATACATATCCTTGAAATGATATTTATCTGCAAAATCACTGAAATACTTTTCAAATCGTTCCCCTGTATAGACAAATCCTGCAGATGTGGATAATCCCGCTCCGGCGCCGATGACCACCGCGTCTGCCTCCTGCAGCGCCAGCTGCAGTCTGCTGATCTTATCCGAGTAAGTTTCTGTAGATTTCATAGTCGCTCTCCTTAAAAACATTGAATACCACCCTTTCTATCCCTGTATCTGTCTTCAGAAATTCCATCACTGTCTCTACTGCAATCTCCGCGGCTTTCTGCTGCGGAAAATGGAATTCTCCTGTAGAGATACAGCAGAACGTTATACTTTTCAGTCCGTAAACGGAAGCCAGTTCCAGACAGGACCGGTAGCAGTCCGCAAGCTGTCTGCAATGAGTCTTTGTCAGCGTTCCCGTCACAATAGGTCCTACCGTATGGATCACATATTGGGCGGGAAGATTATAGGCAGGCGTGATTTTGGCCTTCCCCGTGGGTTCCTCATGTCCCTGCTCATTCATGATCCTGTCGCAGGTCAGACGGAGCTGGATTCCACTCATGCTGTGAATAATATTATCAATACAGGAATGGCAGGGTACGAAACATCCCCTGAGAGCGCTGTTCGCCGCATTGACAATGGCGTCGATTTTCAAAGTAGTAATATCCCCCTGCCACAGAATCAGCCTGCTGTCCAGAGGCGAGGCCTGCAGCGATGCGCTGTCTGTCACACCTTTAAGAGCCACTTCTTCACTGAGATATTCATCCTGTATCTTCAGAAATTCACTACTGACCGGATGTGGAGACCGGACATTCATCAGACTCCGGAGAAGCCTTTTCTGCGCATCTTCTTCATCCGGTATCACAATGTCACTGTACCCCGGAACCTCCGCCAGCAGCTCCTTAATTAAATATTTTCTTCTTTCCTTCTGGTTCATAATCTGCCTCCTGTTTTTTACCTGCATTTTTCCATGGTATCTCTCAATTGGGCATTCTGTTCCTCACTGCTTTTTCCGGATGCCGGATTCTACTTTTCTTTCCCCGCAGAGAAATAGCAATCGTGGACATAGTACCCTGCCCTTTCATACCGCTGACCGCCACATATTTCCGTTTCATCAGACGCCCGTAAAAGCTTTTGCCCTTCGCCGTCAAAAAATACAGGCCATTCTCATCCGCCAGCATCAGATCTATGACACAGGTCTGAGGAAGTCCCTCATCATCCACGGTAGCAAATACAGTAGAATGAATTTCCTTTTATTCGTATAAAATATTACTCTGTATGGGAGGAAATTTCTCCTGGAATACGCCGTCCACCGGAGGAATAGCAAAAAACGCAACGGCCGGGCAGAGATTATAGCGCCCTGTTTTACAGAATTCGCAGTGACCGCAGGTCTATCCCGGTTCCAGAGCATCCCGGTTTTCAGATGACGCACATTTTAACAGTCATGAATCTGCTGCGGTTCCCGTCCGTAGGAATCCAGAAGATTCATCTTCGCTTTCGTATCCCGGTATTTCTCCGGAATTTCAGCCAGCGGCAGTGAACGCACCCTCTCTTCCGTCCCATCTGCAAGGGCAGTCTCATAGTACCAGCATTTAAAATCCAGAAACTCCATAATTTTCTGCAGCTCCTGCATTTTCTCTTTTACAGCTTCCTTTCTGGAATGGAACAGGGTCAGACGATCCCCAAGGGAATCATCTCCTCTCTGCACCATATCAATATAAGTTCTGATATTTTTAATGGACAAACCCGACTTTTTCAGCCCTTCCACAACTTTCAGCCATTCATAATCCTTTTCCGTAAACATACGCATTCCGCTGCTGGAACGCTCTACAAAAGGAATAATTCCCTCCTGGTCATAATATCTGAGCGTTGAAGCGGGAATTCCCAGCATTCTGGCCATTTCTCCAACTGTATACCACATCTCGGCATCCTCCCCGAAAAATTCTTCTTGACTTAAAGTGCACTTTAAGTAGTAACATAAACTTACATTTATTATAGACACCAAATATAGGAAAATCAATCGAAACAAAAGGAGATTACTTTATGAGTCAGAGAATGATGAAAGCAGCTGTATTGACCGGACCAAAGAATATCCAGATCAAATCGTTCCCCGTTCCGGAAGTCGGTCCCGGAATGATGGAAATCGACGTATCCGCCTGCGGCGTATGTGGAAGCGATATCCATATGTGGAAAAGTGGAGAAGGCTGGGGTGACAGGGACAGTTCCGGCTTTATTATGGGACATGAGTTCTGCGGCGTAGTGACAAATCCCGGCGACAGCAATTTCAAAATCGGCGACCGCGGTTCCTCGTGGGCAAATCTCTACTGC
>CAMLYL010000155.1 GCA_946491665.1 uncultured Lachnospiraceae bacterium
TCTCCTAATTTTCCAATCATCACTACACGTTCCCGAATTTGGGGGGCTCCAAAATTGGCTGCATTATATAAATCGAATGAAATTGTATATCCAGCCGCTTTCAAACGATCAAGAATGACGCACAGGGCACCTCCCTTTATAGGCTCTTTAATATCCTTATAAGGATAAGGGGCAGATAATAATCCTCTCACATTTTCAATAACTACATATGTCGGCCTAATCTTTTCAACAATCTCAATATATCTTAAAAAAACATTTCCACGTTCATCATCTAACGCTCTTCTTGCGCCAGCTGTACTGAATGCCTGACAAGGCGGGCCACCAAAGATAACATCTACCTTCCTACCCTCCGGTATTTTTGCCATTCTTAGAATTTCTTCGGCATCGTAATTGTTTATATCACCAATCAAAGCTATATCTGGTTCATTCTGCGCAATGGTCATCCTTGCATATTTATTAAACTCACACGCTAAAAGCGCATGAATCCCGCCATTGCTCATACCTATGTCCAAGCCCATCGCACCAGAGAAAAAGCTTAAAGCAACAATATCTGGGATATCCTTAGTTAATCTTTCATGATCGTCTGGTTCAATCAACACATCATACTCTTTTATATATTTATCCAAATCTTCCGGCTTTACAACCCATTGCTTTCCAATTCGTGTCGCTTGTAACTTTTCTTCGCTTATAAGCTTTCTTGCATATTGAGGTGTAACTTTCAGTTTATCAGCTACTTCCTGTATTGTTAGTAATTTTTCCAATTCATTCACGGGTCGATCTCTTCTTTCTTTCACGAAACTTTATACCGTCCCTATTATATCACATCTATTCATTTTTTCAATAGAATTCTATATGATATCACCATTTTCTCCCATTCATCTGCCAGCTGTCATGCCCCTGGATGCTCCGCACCGCCTGCCGCAGCGTATCCGCCCTGCCATGTTGGTGATACGGATGTGATGCCTTATGCTTATGAAAGATAACACAGCTGCCTTTCCCCGGATACTCCGGGTTATGGATATACCAGTAATGCCCCGTATTCCGGGACATTACCGTTACATCATATTCATCCGCCGCAATGACAGCAAAATATTTCCTATCCAGGCTTTTCAATTCTTCTTTACTGAACAATATCCGCTGCCTCCTTCCGGAACCACGCTTCCAGCGCCTTTTCCACAATATCTGCCGCCTCTGCCGTCTTCCGATCCGCAAAATACTTTTGGTACACTGCTGTCGGCAGCTTAATGTTGACCATCTCTTTTTTCTTCTGCCTGTCCGCCGAATCCACTATTTCCCGGATACTCTTCTGCGTAATATTTCCAGACTCCGCCCTGATCGCCGCCGCATTTTTCGGATTCAGCTTCACCTTATCCTCTGACACTGCGGCCGCCACAGCCTTCTGCTCTTTTTCCGATAAATAAGACAGATCCACAGCCGCCACCAGGGACAATGCGCCATTATCCAGTTCCTCTTTAAATTCAGGGATCAGCTTATCCACCCTCATATATCTTGCGATATTCCTTCCCGTCATGCCGTACTCGTTTCCCAGTTCATCCCGGCTCCTGGACTTGTGGACATCATGTCCACAAGTTCCATCCTGCCCATTCAAAGCCGCAATTTCCTGAAGGATATCATTCCGCTTGCCCTGACTGCTGATCTTTTCATACCGCACCGCCAGGACAGCCGCTTTTTCTGACGGAAGCAGTTCCGAAAAAGACCGCTGGATCATATTAGTTTCAATCACATAGACAATCGCGTCTTCATCTGAAAGGTTTTCTTTCACAATGGCAGGGATTTTGTCAATCCCCGCCAGCATCGCCGCCCTCTGCCGGTTATGGCCGGAGAGCATCTCATACCCGTCTTCCTGTTTCCGGACGATCACCGGATTCAAAACTCCATGCTCCCGGATGCTCTGGACCATGTCTTCCAGCCGCTCTCCTTCATACATCCGAAAAGGATGGCCATGAAACGGCTTGACCGCATCCAGCGGCAGGTACTGGAGACCGTTTCCGGACTCCGTCTTTGCTTCATCTGCCGTCATCATATCTACAGCATCAAATATTTTTCTTTTAGGCGCGTTAGCTTTCATATGCGATCACCTCCTCTGCCAGCTGCTCATAAGCTCTGCACACCTTACTCTCCGGTGCATACTCGATCAGCGGCTCGCTATAATAAACAGATTCCCCAACCTTCACCGTGTTCGGAATCTTACTGCCGAAGATACGAATCTGTCCCTGGAAGGTTTCCGCCACCTGCTCCGTGATTGTCTTGCACAGGATTGTCCTGGCATCGCACATCGTAAGCAGGATTCCTGCTATCTCTAATTTCCCGTTAAGACGGCTCTTAATCTTCTTCACTGTTTTAAGGAAATCCCGCAGTCCCATCATCGCCAGCAGCTGCGGATTCACGGTTATAATTACCTCATCCGCCGCTGCCATAGCATTTATATTCAGCACCCCTAAAGACGGACAAGTATCAATCAGGATATAATCATAATCATTTTTCAGCGGTTTCAAAACCGCTGCCAGCATCTTCTCCGACCCCATCTCCAGTCTCAGTTTCGCCTCCGCCGCAGAAAGACCGATGGATGACGGGATAAAATATACTCCTTTTCTTTCCCGGATATAAGTATCCTGTTCTGGAAATTCTTCATCCTCAATCGCAGCAAGCAGCAGATCTCCGATCGTCACATCAGCATCTTCCTCCCCAAAGCAGGTGGTCAGATTGGCCTGCGGATCAAAATCCACAGCCAGTACCTTCTTGCCGTATTTTCGCAGGGAGTACGCCAAGTTAAACACCGTCACAGATTTACCAACACCGCCCTTCATTGCTCCAACCATAATGATTTTCCCCATTCTTTCACGCCTCCCTTTCCTCATCATCGCCATACTGCTTCATTCTTTCTGCTACGAACTGAGCATGCAGCTTTTTCTTTTCTGATGCCAATCTCTTCTGCAAAAGCTTTGTCTCCTTCTCCATAAATGACTCCTCTGCCTCCTTCAGCGCCGTCCACTCTGCATCGGGAGTAATAACAATCCTGCCGTTCTCACAGCTGACAGAAACATATCCGCCGATATCAAATCCCAACTCCCTCAGCCACTGCCCTTTCAGCACGATTGCCGGTATTGCTTTATAGTTGTAACCGCTTGTTTCATGAATCTTCATATTTCTGTATGCCTTACTTTTCTTCATTAAATTTCCTCCATTGATTGTCTGATCATGGATACCCTTTCGGCATCCAGCCGCTTGAATAATAAAAAGGACCTCAACCTGCCAGGGAGCATGGATGCCCCGCAGATTAAAGTCCTATTTTGCTAAAATAGCATCACCCCGCCTTCATGAAGGCATCTCTCGTCCATTCGGGGCCTGGAACCCCTCCGCCTTCGCAGTGCAGGTATTCGATTGTAAATTCGGCGCCGTCCTCACATCTCAACCTTCCAGTAACAGGTCAAAAAAATAGGACTTGGTCAGGAAGCCTTTAAAATCGGTCTTCTTCTGACTTGTCCTATTATATCGTACTCATCCAAAATAACCATTCCATAGGAATTAAGCCTCTCATTAAATTTCCCTTTGG
>CAMLYL010000156.1 GCA_946491665.1 uncultured Lachnospiraceae bacterium
GCACAAGCGGATCAGGATTGACCGTGACAGTGCCGGCTTCGAGGCTCTCCCCTTCCCTTAAGGGGCGGGCCATTACAACCAGGCGGGCATCGTCCATCTGGTATGTACAGGTACACAGAGACAGCAGCTTTTCATCTGCGCGGACGTAGTCGCCCGTCGTATAAAATGCTCTCTGTTCTATCTCGTCCAGATATTCCTGTTCTTCCTCGTCAGTATCAAAATCTACATAAGTATTAAATGCAAAATAGTCATCGTCCTCTGTGCGTGCCGTGACTGCATATACTGCTACGACCTTATACAGACTGCTTTCATACAGCGTGTCCAGCTGAATGACGGGATGTTCCGTATAATAATCAGGGTCGTAGTATTCTGCCAGAGCATCAAAACGGCTGCTCATATGGTGGCCGTAGATAATCAGATGACGTCCCTCTTTCACGTCGCATTCATAATCCACAAACGGCAGTCCGGCGTCATCATACTCACCGTCCAGGTTGTGATGCAGATAGAATTCATTGTCTGTCGTCTGCAGCACAGGCAGGTCCACCGGCGTATCCTCAATCGTCAGCCAGCCCACCACATCCGGATTGCGGGCCAGAATTGAAGCATATTTTTCACGCTGCGCCGCTTCAATTTCTTCCGCAGACTGTTCATTCTCTGCATTTTCTCCGAAATCACCGGAATTTCCGGCTCCGGACGGCTCAATCACCGTGACAGCGGGTGTCTCCGGTTTTTCCTGCCGCAGCCTCCATTCGCTGACCCACCCCGGCCCTTTCCAAATAAGAACTGCAATCAAGGCCGCTCCCAGGGCGGACAGAAGCATTCCTGCCCCATGCTTTATCCATTTCACAGTTCAGCCTCCACAAAATAGGCAGAACCGTCTTCTCCATCAGAAAGCTTCTCCTGATACGCGACCGTCAGCTTGTCCGCATCCTCCGGAATCTGCACCACCATAACGCTGTCATAGCTGTCACCCGGGTACAGAGTGTAGGAATAAGGCGTCATATCTTCGTCTACCGCAGCCAGGCAGGTGCTGAAATCTTCCTTTCCATCTCCCCACTGCAGTTGAAAATCTTCGGCAAACATTGTGTATTTTTCATTGTTGGTGTTCGTGACGGATAAGTCCATCCGCACCAGCCGGTTTCCATCATTCGGTACAAGAATGTCATAACTGTCCACCACAGCCACGTCGCTGACAGTAAAATCAAACAGCTGTGTATGTACCGTTTCCCCGGCTTCCGCCCATACATCCTGAAACTCATCAGAAGAATTCTCATTGGAAGAACAGCCCTGCAGCATCAGTACGGCAAGGAACAGTACGCCCCACACCGCCAGGCGGCTTTTTGTTCTCTTCACTGTTTTCCCTCCGTTTTCAGATTTAGATCCCCCTGTCATTTTTCAGAGCTACCACATAATACCGATTATGTGGTACGTTTTTAATGGAAATTGGATGATTTTCCCGGAATTGGGAGCTGAGACTCATTCCCTGGATACTGTATTCTTTCAGGAAACAGTAAGCTGCAGATGCCTGCCTAAAGAACAGCGGCACGGAAAACATCTGAAAAGAAATTCACGCAAAACAAACCGGTCCTGATTCGACCGGTTATTTGTCATGCAATTTTAAAAATTTATATGTTTTTCCAAAATCTTTAGCATATTTTCTTGAAAGTACAACGAAAAACACTTTTTAAACTTCGTTATTACTGTTGATTTTTCCGCCAGGAAATGGTAAACTATGTATAGTCAAATTTCAGAAAATCTCTACGTACAACATAATCGGTATTATGTTGTTTTTTTATTTCACAGAACAAGTCCCAGCCGCCCTATCTGTCTCTGGTGTTCCCGCCCCGTGGAAATAATATAGATACGCGTCGTATTGATGCTGGAGTGTCCCAGGATATCCGCCAGTTTCGCGATATCCTTTTTCATATTATAATAAGTCCTCGCAAACAGGTGGCGCAGATTGTGGGGAAATACCTTTCCGGCGCTTACGCCCGCTTCCCGGCACAGCGCTTTCATCTCTCTCCAGATATTGCTCCTGTCCCAGGGTTTCCCGCTCTCTGTCACAAAGACCGGGCCGGAACGGATTTTCTTTCTGCGGATATATTGTCTCAGAATCAGCTGCAGCTTCTGGGGCAGGAATACCTGGCGGCATTTTCCCTTGCAGGACACCTCCGCGCTTCCCCGCAAGACTGCGTCTACAGTAATAAAAGAAAGCTCGCTGATGCGGATGCCTGTGGCGCAGATCGTCTGCAGGGCGGCTTCCAAACGTTCTTTCTTCTGCCTTCTGGCTGTCTCCACCAGTTTTCTGTACTCTTCCTTTGACAATTCCTTTTCCCGGGGGCAGAAGATCTGATTCTGCACACGCAGCTGCCTCACACAGCAGTCTGTCCAGCCGCAGTACCGGAAAAAGCTGTTCACAGAAGAAAGCATGGAATTGATGCTCCGCACAGTATAGATTTCCTTCAGCCTTTCTTTATAGGCAGCCGTCTCCTGCCTGCTGACAGGGCGGTCTGACAGCCAGGACCGGAAAGCCCGGAGATCTCTCATGTATTTTTCTATGGTGTTCCGGCTTTTCTCCTCCTCTTCCAGATACGCTCTGTAGCGCAGCAGCATGGCTTCCGTTATAATTCGTTCTTCCATTTTGATCAATACCTCCTGCTTTTTTATTCTTCGTCCTTCTCATTTTGCTGCTATGATTCCCTTTTCATACCTGTTTGATTTTATATGCTCCATTACTGCCGCTTTTCAGCCTTCTTTCCCGGTCCTTCCGGCCCCGCATGACGCATAATGTCTGTCAATGTCTTTTTACAGTTATATCCTTGATATTACGTTTTAAGCAGTTTATAATATCCGCATAAAACGAATTCATTTAACGGAAATCTTCGAATCTGAAGTCACATCACAGCCGCACTGCTCTTCACGTTTCGCTTGTCTGTACCAAATTCACGCCAAAGAAAGGAGGAGAATCCATGCAGCAGAAGCCTGCATTTCATCCGGATACCTGCTGTCTTCTGCACGCCGAAGCCCATGATCTGGGACTGGCGGAAGGGAAGGCCGAATGTATCCTGGAAACTTTATCTGATTATGGCAGAATTCCTCTGGGAGTTCAGGAAAAAATTCTGAAACAAAAAAGCTCTTTTCAGCTAAAGCGCTGGTTTCTTCTGGCCCGTCAGGTTCAAACTGTCGAGCAATTCATCAATCGGATGTAGAGCCGGAAACATATGCCTTTTTTCTTCTGTTCTTATTATTCTGATTTCTTTTTTCTGTTTTTTCTGTTACAACATAGGAAGGGTATTTTTTGCGGAGCATTTTCCCTGCAGGCTGTCTGAGACATCAGACTGCCAATGATAAACAGGTCATTCCAAAGACCTGCAAAAAATACAGCAGGGCCCCTGTGCTCCGGCAGATATCTTCCGCCTGGCACCGGTCCCTGCTGCTTTCAGCTTTCCCTATTCTGGATTGTTCTTTTCTTTTCCTCTCTGTCCCCGCTACGCTTTCAATTCTTTCTCCGCCATTGCAAGAGCGCTTGCAATTACTGCGTCCATATCATAATACCGGTACTCTCCCAGCC
>CAMLYL010000157.1 GCA_946491665.1 uncultured Lachnospiraceae bacterium
ATTTTCTCAAGTGAAACTTAATATTAAAAAGTGACATTTTCAAAAGTTATTGACAGTTTTATTTTCATCTTATGCGGAAACATTATAATAATTTGTGCTGACAGCAAATACTAATTTTGAACTTATCCCTCGTCATTGGAAAACATCAATCTATCTTTTATTATACAAAAAACTGCAGCTTCATAGATTTTTTCATCTATAAAACTGCAGTCTCGTAAAATCTCACACAAAACTGATACTCATATTCGTTATTTCATGACCACAGTACCTTCCGAGATCCACTGTCTGACAAGACTCACGCTCTCCTTTGCTGCCTGCGCTATCTTCTCCACCGATATTCCCATCTCCGCCATGGATAACACCACTTCTCTCTTACCTTCTTTTCTACCTTCTTCTCTGCCCTCTTCTCTACCCTCGTTGTAAAGTTCATCCATCACTCTGCACATAAATTCCACTCCTTTCTCTGTCTCTTTCAGTTCTCTGACACGCTTTGCCAGAACCTCACTATACATCTCATCTGCAATCTTGCAGTACAGATCATGCATCAGCCGCCCCAGGTCTGTATCATCCCGGATTGATGAATTCACATATATGATATGTGATTCATCTGAAAAAACTTTACCGTTTTCATGGACTGTTCTGTCGATATGATAAATGGATAGTCCATACCCCAGTACGTCATTCCGGGTAATAAATATCACAAAACTTTCCGGTAAGGCGTCGAAATCCTGCCCCGGCTCCAGTGTGTTCATATCCAGCAGACCACTGTGATATCTTGCCCTTTTCAGAGAAGCACCTTCATTATCCTGCTGGATTTCTATATCATACCTGCAGTTCTGAATATCCTGAATCACACAATCCATGGATACAGACCTTCCCTGCAGATTCTTAAAATCTCTCTGCACGATACACTCCAGCACTTTCAGTTCCTTATTCTCCATCACAGTCCGGAGCAGATACTCTGCACAGTCCGGCTGATTCAGCACGTTCCGCATGAAAATATCATCCATGATCGTAAGTTCGGCAAGGATTCCCCGGTATTTTTCATAACGGATCTTAAGCCCGTTGCTCCCATATTCATCTGTCATTCTGTTTCCTCCCAATTCAAGACCCGCTCACGGGTCTTGGCGCGGGATTCGGGTCAGCTTTAACTGACATTCTTCCTTACCGAATCCCTGCGGTCTCCGTTCCACTCCGGTCGGCGCTAAGCGAACGTCCACTGGACGTTCAGCGCCCCGCGAAGCGTTTAGCAGATGGGGAATTGACTCCCGCCACTGATACTAATTTGTTGTACTCACCGCTTGTAGAGCGGGAGTCTTCCCACATCTGATAAATGTGAATGATACAGGCACCGAAAAGTCTCTGAAAAATAGAAAAGAAGAAATCCGATGATCCTCCACCGGAACAGATCATTCCGATTCATGCCTGTCATTATAATAACAGAATAACAATTATATGTCTATAGTATAAAATATTAAGCTTTAATAAAAATAGTTTTTAATTACTGTTCATAACCGCTTCATTATAATACTATTATGAATAATTTTAAAGTATCTGTCAATCATTATATACATGCCAGGTTCTATTCAGCATCTGGTTACATAATCAGAAAACAGTTTTATAACTGACAGCATCATGCTTCTGCCAATTATAAGCCTGCTGCTTTAAATCATCTGTTCTGTTAAATACTTACATATAAAACACTCTCCGCAGAACGCAGCTTCTTTTCCGGATCATCCTCTTTGTCTCTGACGTATTCCGGAACACATCAAAACCATGAAATGTTCCCTTTTCCTGTTCGATCTGGACCTTTGCTCCACCTCGGGCAAGATCCTTTCCATATGCAATCCCCTCATCATGGAGACAGTCAAATTCTTCCACCTCTATGTAAGCATCCGGAAGACCGGAAAAATCTCTGGCCTCCATGGGAGATGCATATGCGGGATTTTTCCCACATCCATTTCTCAGATACAGTCTCCACATATTCCGGTTCAGTCTGGAATTCCATAAGGGGCTGTCTGTATACTTCTTCATGGAAGCAGTCCGCATCCGCGCATCTGTAACAGGATAGATCAGCATCTGAAAACAAAGCCGGATATCAGTCTCATCCCGCGCCCAGAGAGTACATGCGGCCGCCAGAGCGCCTCCTGCACTGTCCCCGCCTACTGCAATCCGGTTCCGGTCAATTCCAAGCTGCCTGCTGTGATCCCATACATAGCGCAGGGCGCGCAGCAGTCTTCAAAAGGCGCTGGAAAAGCAGCCTGGTCAGAAGTCCTGTAATGTACAAATACCACTTTGCACCCGGATTGGAGACTGTAATCCATAACAGTTTTATGGATGTATCCGGCATCTGCGAAACAAAATCCTCCGCCATGAAAATATACAAGACAGGGCAGCTCTTTCTCAACCACGACAGGCTCATTAAACAGTCACAGGAACGGACATTCCATTTTCCAGAGAAACATGGATGCTCTGACGCTTCAGCCCCGGAGCCACTGGAGGAAGGCCCATTTTCTGTAATTGGCGGTTTCCTGACTCTGCAACTTTTTTGCGTACCAGAAAGCCAGGCACAACAAAAAGATTTAACAAATGATATCCCTTTGCCAGAGGATACTTTCTTTTTCTGTACAGTCCCCATCCCAGACCTGCCAGCGATAAAACCGCCAGTATTTTTAACCCTTTTCTCATCCTTACGTCCTTTCTTATTTACGGAATCCTCTGCTTCCTTTGGCCACTGTCTCTGTTCAGCGCTCATACCGTATCCATAAAGCATCGCCCTCCAGCCGTTCAATATCCTTCAGATGAAATGCCTCCGGGCCATGCTGCGGCATAAAATCCGCACGCTCAAAACAGGACACTGCGCTGGTACTGCCATCTGCTACCGGAGCGATTACCAGACTCAGTTCATCAATGAGCCCCTCCTGTAAAAGAGACCAGTTCGTCACGCCTCCGCCGGCGGCCATCAGACGGGTGATTCCAAACTGCGCGGACAGCTTTTCCAGAAGTATTCTGCAGTCCAGCCGTTTCTGCCCGGCAAACACATAAGAAATTCCCAGCCCCCGCAGATAGGAAAGATATTCCGGCGGCACTTTTTTAGTCAGCGCTTCAATAACATGCGCTGCCGGACGCCCCTTCTTTTCCAGAATGTGGGAGGAAAACTTTAATATTCCCTCCGGATCCATGGAAACAATAAAGTTTTCCACTGCCCTGCCATCGGGATTGACATAATCTTCTCTTTCCGGTAAGTTATCGGTTTCCGGAAGACCTGCAACCTTTCCCTCCGCAAAGCCGCCAAGCATGGTTATGGTACCATATAAAACCGCCTGACACTGATAAAATTTACGAAGATCTCCATATGCCTTCAGCGCCGGCGCTGTTTCCGGAGCCCCGAAAAATGCTCCATCGATTTTCCCGTCCAACGATGTAAGAAGCATATGGCATACAACAAAAGGCCTGTTCTTCACTTTTGTTTCCTCTGACATTTTTCATTCCTTCCTTTCCCAGTTATGATTCAAGACCCGCTCACGGGTCTTGGCGCGGGATTCGGGTCAGCTTTAGCTGAC
>CAMLYL010000158.1 GCA_946491665.1 uncultured Lachnospiraceae bacterium
GTATTTTCCGAAATCAGAGCCTGTGAGCTGGCGATTCAGATCTTTTGCGGCCGCTGCTGTTTTCGCGAAGACGAGGAGACCGTCCACAGGCTGGTCCAGCCGATGGATAACGGCGAGATAAGGCTCTGCCTGCCGCTGCTGTGCGGTTCGCTTTCCTTTTTCGGAAATTCCTTTTGCCTGTTTCCTGTTTTCTTCAGCCAGATGATTTTTCAGAATGCTTACCAGATCCCGGCAGCCCACGCGGCTGGTCTGGGTGGGAAGTCCGGCGGGTTTGCGGCAAACGATAATATCAGCATCTTCATACATAATCTGGGGTGCGGTAATCCGGGTCATTGTGTCTCCTTTATTCTCATGCTCGATTCTTGACTTTTCTCCTGCCTGAGGCTAAACTGATTATCATATAAAAGATTTTCAGAGTCAAGCTCTTTAAGGAGGAAATCCATGATAAACAACGAGTGGGAAAGATTTGGCGAGGATATCCGCAGGACGATACAGAATGCGGTGGATTCCCGCAATTTCAGCCGGCTGAATCAGACGGTGTCAGATACGATAGGACAGGCGATGGATAATATTTCCCGGGGGCTCAATAACGGGGGCTGGTACAGACGGCCGGGCGCGCCCGGACAGAGCGGGCCTGCCGGCGGACCCGAATATCAGACGCAGAATCAGCCCGGACAGAATCCGGGCGGTCCGGCAGACGGCGGGGGTTACGGAAGCAATTACGGGACTGGAAAAGCGGCGGCCGGAAACAGCGGTTCGTCCCTTTATCTGAAAGGCACCTCCGCAAGAATCGGAGGCGCTTTCCTGGCAGTGACAGGAGGGGTGTTCGGGATTGTCAGCATCGCCTTTCTTCTGTTCCTTGTTTTCACAAGCATTGCCGCCGGGTGGAGCGTGCTGAACATAGCCGGCTCTGCCGCCATCGGTATTTTTACGATTGCATTTGCAGTCATGTTTGGAGCAGGCCTTGGGATGACTTCGGAGGCCGGACGGTTCCGCCGGTATGTGAAAATTCTTCAGAACCGGGAATACTGTGACGTGAAGGAACTGGCCGCGCGGACGGGACGGTCTGTCAGGGCAGTTGTAAAAGATCTGAAAAGAATGATAAAAAAGGGCTGGTTCCGGCAGGGCCATCTGGATGAACAGGAGACGTGTCTGATGGTCAGCGATAATGCATACAGGCAGTATACCGGCCTGATGGAACGGATGCGGCGGGAAAAGGCGGAGAAGGACGCCGCCGCTGCCAGAGCGAAGCAGGAGTATGACAGACTGTCTCCGGAGGTTCAGAAGATTGTGGCCGCAGGAGATGAATATGTCAGGAAAATCCGGGAGGCCAACGATGCCATTCCGGGCGAGGAAATATCCGCGAAGATCTCCAGAATGGAGATGCTGGTGGACCGCATTTTTGACCGGGTGGAACAGAATCCGGCTTCCGTGGATGATATCGGCAAGCTGATGGAATATTATCTTCCGACAACGATTAAACTTCTGGAAGCTTATGAAGACCTGGATGCCCAGCCGGTTCAGGGAGAAAATATTCTCTCATCCAAGCGGGAGATTGAAAAAACAATAGATACACTGAACACGGCTTTTGAGAAACTTCTGGACGATCTGTTCCAGGATACATCCTGGGATGTGTCATCAGACATTTCAGTGCTTCAGATGATGCTGGCGCAGGACGGCCTGACGGAGGACGGTCTGAAAAAGAAACCATAGAAGCAGGAAAAGAATAAAAAGAATAATGCGGAAGCAGGGAAAAAACGGTATAATAACTGTGCAGGAGCAATCGGCCGAATGGAGTTGCGGCACGGCAGAGAGGCTGCGGAAGCGAAGGCAGAGTTCATGGAGGATAAGATTATGAGCAATGAATTTAAAGATCTGGACACAGCACCTACATTGACACTGGATCCTTTTCAGAGTCAGGAGGAGAAGAAACCTCCGGTGGCTCAGAAGCCGGAAGATCCGGCTCTGGATGACAGTATTCTTACGGAAGAGGAGCGCAGGCAGGTGGATGCATTTGCCAGTCAGATTGATCTGACAAATTCTACACTGGTGCTGCAGTACGGGGCCGGGACCCAGAAAAAGATGGCTGACTTTTCAGAGTCTGCCCTGGAAAATGTGAGATCAAAAGATCTGGGAGAAGTGGGGGATCTGCTCTCAGGTGTGGTTACGGAACTGAAAAGTTTTGATGAAGAAGAGGAAAAAGGATTTTTCGGTTTCTTTAAAAAGGGGTCCAATAAGATCGCGGCTATGAAGGCCAAATATGCAAAAGCTGAGGAAAATGTCAATCAGATTGTCAAGGCGCTGGAGAAACATCAGGTTCAGCTTATGAAAGATACGGCCCTGCTGGATAAGATGTATGAGTTAAATCTCACATATTTTAAAGAACTGTCCATGTACATTCTTGCGGGCAGGAAGAAGCTGGCCGAAGTCAGAAGCACTCAGCTTGCGGAACTGACGGCAAAGGCCCAGGCTTCCGGACTTCCTGAAGATGCCCAGGCGGCAAAAGATCTGGATTCTATGTGTAATCGGTTTGAAAAGAAAATTCATGATCTGGAACTGACCAGGATGATTTCTATCCAGACGGCGCCCCAGATCCGTCTTGTTCAGAATAACGATACATTAATGGTGGAGAAGATTCAGTCTACCATTGTAAATACGATTCCTCTGTGGAAAAGCCAGATGGTGCTGGCGCTGGGAGTGGAACACTCATCTCAGGCTGCGGCGGCTCAGCGTCAGGTGACGGATATGACAAACGAACTGCTCAGAAAGAACGCGGAGAAGCTGAAAATGGCGACTGTGGATACGGCCCGGGAGTCTGAACGCGGTATTGTGGATATGGAGACGCTGAAGGCGACCAATGAGTCTCTGATCTCTACCCTGGATGAGGTGATGAATATTCAGAAGGAAGGACGGCAGAAACGGCAGGAGGCAGAAGCGGAACTGCGTGCTATGGAGCAGGATCTGAAGACAAAGCTGCTCCAGATACAGGGCTGAGGCTAAAGGACTGAAGCTGTTTCAGACCGATTTCAGGTGAAAAGGGGCGGCTGTACGGCTTGACAGAACGGCTCTTTTTCGTTAGAATCACATTTAGCGCCAGATACTGGCGGCATGTGTTTTACAGTATGGTAAAGCAGGCGAAGAACGGGATTAGTATATATGAAGAAATGCTTCAGAGAGAAGGCGGATGGTGCGAGCCTTTTGCAGGACAGTATAGAACCGGCCCGGGAGCTTCCGCATGAAAATGCGGCGTAGATTCTGCGTTAAAGAATAAAGAGTGAACAGAATGCGGAGAGTCCGCGCCGGAATGTGTATTATGATGACAGCATTGCGGCAGCTGATTTTAAGCATACTGTTAATTAGGGTGGTACCGCCGGGAGATCCGGTCCCTTGTTATGAGGGACTTCAGATGTCCCGGCGTTCGTTATTTATGGAAGAACGCATTCAGAAACATAAAAATGCGGTAAAGGAGAAGAAAGATGGCAAAGGAAAAGAAACTGGTACAGTCGATCACTTCGAGAGACGAGGATTTTGCCCAGTGGTACACGGAC
>CAMLYL010000159.1 GCA_946491665.1 uncultured Lachnospiraceae bacterium
ACATGCTGAGCGCTTCCCCAGGGAAAGCGTATCATACTGATTCCCAGAGCCGCCAAAACCGCTGAAGCCAGATACAAAAGCAGGCGGCAGCTCCCCGTCAGCTTGGGAAGCTCCGGTTTCCAGATCCGGGCTTTTCTCTTTTTCTCTCTCATCGTTCCTGTCCTGTCAGAATAAAAGATGGTTTCCCTTTTCACAGAGCTCATAAATCTCATCGTATTTCTGCTCGATCAGAGGCTCCAGCTTTTTCTTTTTATCAAATACCAGCCTTCTGTATAAAAAAACAGGCAGAATCCAGCCAATAAAACCCGGAACCGCAAACAGAATGCAGAGCAGTACTCTTGGGGGCTCGGCCGTAACCGCAAAAGTGGACAGCGCCATAAACGCCGTTCCAATCAACCCTGTTATCAAAGCCACCGCCGTTGGAGAAGAGGTCTTTGACTTTTCCAGAGACTCCAGCTGTTCCAGGCAGCTGTCAAAATTTCTCTGAAGCCGGGTCAGTTCCATCTTGTTTGTGATTTTCCGGTCCCGTTTAAACCGGAGCTCCACATAGCCCGCCCTTCCTTTTCCGCCTTTTCCCTGGGCCGGATTATCATCAGCCTTCCAGCCAAAACAGGGATAACTGTCCAGGCAGAGAGAGGCCAGCTGCCCGGGAACAAATATCTCATGATACTCATACCCGGTATAAAAATTTTCTTTCCGGCTTTCTTTCTGATTTTCTTTTTGATTTTCTTTTTCTGCCGCCTCATTCATCATTGTCTGTACTCCTCTGTTTTTATTTCCACGGGGGATTGGGCTTCTACAGGGATTCTTACTGTAAACGTAGTTCCCTTTCCTTCTTCGCTGTCTACCGTAATGGAGGCCCCCATAATCTGCAGAATCCTGAGAACCAGGGCCAGGCCCAGGCCGTTCCCCTCCGTAGCATGAGAAGAATCTCCCTGATAAAATTTATCAAAAATATGCTTCATCGTTTCCCTGGACATCCCGCAGCCCGTATCTGAAACACTGACCATAAGATACCCGTCCTCCGAGGACTGCCTTACAGCCACGGTTCCCCCAGGCTCTGTAAATTTCAGGGCGTTGGAAAGCAGATTGTTCCAGACCAGCTCCATCAGCTCATAATCCGCATAAATGACCGCTTTTTCTTCCAGATCCGCCTCAAATTCTATCTGCTTCTGATCCCAGATCTGTTCAAAGGAGATCGCGCACTCCTCCAGCTGGCGGTTCAGGTCATAAACCTGCGGATTCGGCCGGATCTTCTGGCTTTCCAGTTTGTTTAGTTTCAGCATATTGGTAATCAGGCTGGACAGCCTGTGGGTGCCCCTGGTAATGGCCTCCAGGTATTCCTGCCTCTTTTCTTCCGAAAGCCCCGGCTTTTTCAAAAGCTCCGCGTAATTTTGGATGACGGCAATCGGAGTTTTAATCTCGTGGGATACGCTGGCAAAAAAATCTACCTTCAGCGTTTCGATACTGCCCAGCTCCTCTACCATTTTATTAAAATCCATAATCATGATATCCAGATAATCCAGTCGGTCTGCCGTGTGAAGAGGCGGAAGATAGACAGAAAAATCTCCTTTCGCCACCTTTCCCGTAGCTTCCGCCATCCGTTTCACGGGCTCTTCATATACCCTTTTCATCTGCCTTCTTATATACATTGTAATCAAAGCAGACGTCAAAATCCAGTATGCAATGACAAGCGCTACCTGCAGATATTGATCAAGCCTGTCATCGTATATATTAAATAGCACAACGATCTGTGTGTGAAGAGCGCCTATCAGCAGAAGGCTTACAAAAATAATCCCGAAAATACGCAGAGGAAAATGTGTTTCCTTTACCTTATACAGACGTTCCTCCCGGATCATTTCATCACCGCCTTATATCCCAGCCCGCGGACTGTCTTGATTTCAAAGCCATCGCACCCGGAAAATTTATCCCGGAGCTTTGTGATATAAATGTCCACTGCCCTCAGACTCGTATCGCTTTCCACTCCCCAGAACTCATCCATCAGCTGGGCCCGGGAAAATGTATGATTAGGATAGGAAAGCATCTTATAAAGAATATTGAATTCTCTGGTCGTAACCGGCACTTCTTCTCCATCCAGAACCGCCGACATGGCGTCCGCGTCCAGAAGCAGGCCGCCTGCCTGAATCTTCCTGCTCTGCTCCACATTCGCGCGGCGCAGTAGAGCCCTCACCCTCATTAAAAGCTCGCTCATATCAATAGGCTTTACCATATAATCATCAATTCCGATATCAAAGCCCTTCTGCTTCGCCGGCATGTCATCTCTGGCGCTCATAAAAAGAATCGGCACATGCTTGTTCAGTCCCCGGACCGTCTTCGCAAATTCAAAACCGTCTGCTCCCGGCATCATAATATCCGAAATGATCAGCTCATACAGTTTATTATACATCGCATCATAGGCGCTTTCGGCGCTCAGGCATCCCTTTGCCTCATATCCGCTGTCGTTCAGATAAGCGCAGACACTGCGGTTCAGGGCCGCGTCATCATCAACCACCAGTATGCGTACCATCTTCCATGCTCCTCCTGCTCCATTTTTAAGCCAACTATAACACAGATTTGTTTCAGTTTTGTTTATAAAAACGTATTTTCTGCAAAAAAAAACAGGAAATCTCTGCGATCTCCTGTTTTCATTCCCTCTCCGCCTGCGTTCCAGTCATTTTCCTGAAACAAAGGCGGTGTATCCGGCTCTGCTCTACGGTTCTCTGAGTTCCTCTCGCGTAGGGGATCTGGGGATACCCGAATCCTATGATCATACCGATATAATGATTCTCCGGAATCCGCAGCATGGCGTTTATCTCCGGCATCAGCTTCAGAACACTGAGAGGAAACGTCATCATCACTGTTCCAAGCCCTCTGGAAGCACACAGAAGCTCAAAATAAGTGCCTGCGATAATCACGTCCTGAACCGGCTCTCCCTGCCCCAGAGGTGCATGAGGGATCAGAATATGAGGCGCTCCGCAGAAAAGCATGTCCGGCCTCACTGTTTTTTCCCAGCGCTTCATATCCTCATAGGCTTCCTTTCCGAATCCTTCCGGATAGATTCCCTGCGCAGCCAGACGCTCCATCTCCCTGTAAGCTGTATTCCGAAAATATTCCATCTGACCCGTGTCATCCACAAGAGTATATTCCACCAGCTGCTTATTTCCGCCGTTGGGAGCGTTTGCCAGCTTGGCAAGCATATCCTCGATGACGGTTTTCGGCACGTTCCGCTTCTGATATCTGCGGCAGGAACGGCGGTTCAT
>CAMLYL010000160.1 GCA_946491665.1 uncultured Lachnospiraceae bacterium
ACAGATGGAGGCGGATTCACGGTAGGACATAACCAGCAGGTAGGTATCTGGGTCTTCGGACGCCTGGCTCCGAAGCTTGCGGGAAAGAAGAAAATCGACTGTGAAGATATGAAGCTTCCGGGCTGGCTGGCTATCTTCAATAATAACGTAGCTTCTGTTGCGATTCTGATGTTTGTATTTGTGGGTCTGTTCTGTATTCCTCTGGGAATCAGCGGAATCGAAGAACTTTCCGGCGGCCAGCACTGGCTGGTATATCTGATTATGGTAGGAATCCAGTTCTCCATGTACATGGTGATTCTGCTTCAGGGTGTCCGGATGCTCTGCTCTGAGCTGACTGCTTCCTTCCAGGGTATTCAGCAGAAGATCGTTCCGAACGCGATTCCGGCTATCGATGTGGCAGCGCTGCTTCCGTTTTCTCCGAACGCGGCAACCATCGGATTCCTGTTCTGTACATTGGGAACCGTATTCTCCATGGCGATTCTGCTTCTCACCGGAAGCTCTATGATGATGCTTCCCGGATTTACGCCTCTGTTCTTCTCAGGCGGACCGATTGGCGTGGTAGCGAATAAGAAGGGCGGCCTGAGGGCAGTCATTATCTGCTGCTTCCTGCTGGGTGTGATTCAGACGTTTGGTACCTGCTGGGCAATCACTCAGATTCATTATCCGTCAGCAACCGGCTGGTCCGGCATGTTTGACCTGTCAACGGTATGGCCGGCAGTGATTCAGGTGCTTCGCTGGATCGGCGGTATCTTCGGTATCACTGCTTAAGTGCCCCGTGTGCCAGGCAGGAATATTTTCTAACTATTTAGCCAACATTTCTTATATTTGGAAATCTATACATATCCCGCTCAGGCGGGAAACCTCTAAAACAGCTTCCGCCCTTCGGGGCGTGAAGCTCCCTCAAAAAAGAAAAGGAGCGATCTGATATTATGGAAGGCGGAAAGATTAACGTATTATTTGTATGTGGAATGGGTATGGGCACAAGCACCATGGCAGAGCTTGGAGTAAAAAACAATCTGAATAAGCTGAATATTGCCGCAAATGTGCAGCATACGTCTCTGGGACAGATGGAGTCTTTACGTTCCTGGGCAGATATCATTGTAATTCTGAAGAACCTGTTCTCAGAGATTACAGTAAAAGAGGGTGAATTTATCATCCCTGTGGTAAACGTAATGGATGGAAAAGGCATTGCGGCTGAGATTGAGAAAATTGTAGATGAGCATTTCCCGGAAGTGAAAGGATAAGTACGGATGAAAGCAATTATTGTTTTTTATGATACCCTGAATCGGCGTTATCTCCCTTGCTATAATCCCGAGACCAATACGATTGCGCCGAATTTTACAAGGCTGGCCCGGCACAGTGTTCAGTTTGACAACAGCTATGTAGGGTCCATGCCCTGTATTCCGGCCAGAAGAGAGCTGCACACAGGAAGGTATAATTTCCTTCACAGAGAATGGGGACCGCTGGAGCCTTTTGACGACTCCATGCCGGAGATTTTGAAAGAAAACGGAATTTATACTCACCTGATCTCGGATCATCTTCATTACTGGGAGGACGGAGGCGCGACTTATCACAGCCGTTATTCTTCCTGGGAGATTATCCGCGGCCAGGAAGGAGATCACTGGAAAGGGGAGAAAAAAGATCCTCAGATCCCGCCGGTGGTAAAGGTGCCTCAGAAACAGCAGGGAACAGGTACCTCCGGACTTTGGAGGTATGACTGGGTGAACCGGAATTATATCCGGGAAGAAGAAGATTTTCCGCAGACCCAGTGCTTCGACAGAGGCTGCGAATTCCTGGAAAAAAATCATGATCAGGATAACTGGCTTCTCCATCTGGAGACCTTTGATCCCCATGAACCCTTCTATGTGCCTCAGAAATATCTGGATATGTATCCGGAGGAATATGACGGAAAGCATTTTGACTGGCCTAGAGGAGCGGTAGAAGAGGAACCGGAGGAAATCGCCCACTGCCGCAGACAGTATCAGGCGCTGGTGACCATGTGTGATCACAGCCTGGGACGGATTCTGGATATGATGGATAAATACCAGATGTGGGACGATACCATGCTGATTGTGGGTACGGACCATGGTTTCCTTCTGGCTGAGCATGGATACTGGGGGAAGAATCAGATGCCTTATTATAATGAGGTGGCTCATACTCCCTTCTTTGTATGGGACCCCCGTTATAAGGAGCAGGGTGTGCGCAGACAGTCTCTGGTGCAGATAATAGACTGGATGCCGACGCTTCTGAAGTATTTCAATCTTCCAATCCCGAAGGATGTACAGGGAAGCCCGATGGATGAGATCATCAAAAATGACACGCCGAGCAGAGAGTACGCCCTTTACGGAGTGTTCAGCGGCCATGTAAATATTACAGATGGCAGCTTTGCTTATATGCGGGCACCATTGACGGAGAAGGCTGATGAGGTGTATAATTATACTCTAATGCCGAATCATATGAATAAGCGCTTTGATCCCGAAGAACTGAAAGGCGCGGAATTTGTGGAACCTTTTTCCTTTACAAAGGGCTGTCCGGTCCTGAAAGTGAAAAGCAGGGATAAATACAAGGTCAGCCGTTTTGGAACGAGACTCTATGATCTGAAAAACGATCCGGAGGAAAAAAATCCCATTCAGGACGAAGCGGTTGAGACAAGGATGATTCAGGCCATGATTCGTGCGATGAAGGAGAATGACTGCCCCAAAGAACAGTTTGAACGTCTGGGACTGGAATCTTAGGAAAGAAGAACTTCTGCCATTCCGCACAGATAAAGGAGAAGGTTCATGAAGGTATTGTTTTATTTTCTGGTATGTCTGCTGGCAACGATGGCTGGCGGAATCAGCGGAGTAGGCGGAGGAGTTATTATTAAGCCGGTCATGGATGCGGTGTCCGGCCTGCCGGTGGCTGAGATCAGTTTTCTGTCTGGCTGCACCGTGCTTGCCATGACGGCGGTTTCCGTATTTAACAGCAGAGGCGGAAGTGTAAAAATCGAACCGCGGCGGGGAACCCTGCTGGCCGTAGGCGGCGCTGTGGGAGGAATCGCCGGGAAGGAGCTGTTTGAGGTTGTCAGGGGCATGGGCGGAAGCCTCATTATGGTAGCGCAGCAGACCATGATGATTATTCTGACACTGGCAGTTCTGGTCTATACGATCCGGAAAGCCCATATCCGGACACTGGAGGTATCAGGGTCTGCGGCCTGCGTTATTATAGGTTTTCTGCTGGGCGTGCTGTC
>CAMLYL010000161.1 GCA_946491665.1 uncultured Lachnospiraceae bacterium
ATATGCTTTTTCATGCAGGCATGAAAAGCATATCTATTTGACCCTGGTGTCATATTCATAAAAAACTCATAAAAATCTCATAAAAAAACTCACAGGCAGGCCTGACAGCCTGCTTGTTTTATTGGGAAAAAATGGGTATACTAATAGTCTGAAGACAGAATTTTAAATGCAGGAAGGAGACAAACCATGGACTATACATTACTGCCTGCGCGGGAAGAGATAAATCAGGAATATTGCTGGAAGCTGGAAGATATATTTGATACAGACGAAGCCTGGAGGAAAGAGTATCAGGAATTGCAGAAAGGCCTGGAACTTCTGCGGGGATTCCAGGGCACGGCTGTCCGGGGACCGGAACGGCTTTTTACTGTTCTGGAAACTCTGGGAAACATAGAACAGCGGTTTGAAAGGGTGTATGTGTACGCCAATCAAAAATATCATCAGGATACAGGAAATCAGAAGTATCAGGAAATGTCAGGAAAGGCCGCGGCTCTTTCAGTGGCTCTTTCGGATGCCGCGGCCTTTCTGGAGCCGGAGATCCTGACGCTGGAGGCTACCCGGCTGGAGGAGTGGCTGGAGGAATATGAACCGCTTCGGTTTTACCGGAGATACCTGGGAGAAATCATGAGGAGAAAGCCCCATGTCCTGTCCCGGGAACTGGAAGGCGTTCTGGCTAAGGCCAAAGAACTGGGAAACAGTCCCCAGCAGATTTTCATGGCCTTTAACAACGCGGATATTGATTTCGGAACGATACAGAATGAAGCCGGGGAGGAGACGGCCCTGACCAACGGAAGATATACTTCCTTTATGGAATCAGAAAACCGGGAAGTGAGACGGGCGGCGTTTCAGCGCCTGTATCAGGTTTACGGGAAACATAAGAATATGCTGGCTGCCACCTTTGAGGCAAATCTTAAGCAAGCCCGCTTTTTTTCTTCCATGCGTCAGTATCCTTCCCCGTTGGAGGAAGCTCTGGACGGGGGAAATATCCCTGCTGCCGTGTATACGGAACTGATCCGGGCTGTCCACGAGAAACTGCCGGCCATGTACCGGTATGTGCGGCTCAGAAAGCGTCTGCTGGGCACAGAGGAACTGCATATGTATGATGTATATACACCGCTGGTCAAAGGGGCGGAGAAGAAATATTCCTTCGAGGACGCCAAAACTTTGGTAAAGGAAGGGCTGGCTGTGCTGGGAGAGGATTACGGAAAAATTCTGGAGGAGGGATTCCAAAACCGCTGGATCGATGTGTATGAAAATCGGGGAAAACGCAGCGGCGCCTATTCCTGGGGAGCTTACGGCACACATCCTTATGTGCTTCTGAATTTCAGCGGAAATCTGAATTCTGTTTTTACTTTAGCTCATGAAATGGGACACGCCATTCACAGTTACTATTCAGACCATGCGCAGCCTTACATTTACGCGGGGTACCGGATTTTTGTGGCGGAGGTTGCTTCTACCGTCAACGAATTTCTCCTGATCAGCGATCTGATCCGCAAGGCGGACAGCCGCCGGGAGAAAGCGTATCTGGTCAATTATCTGCTGGAGCAGTTCCGGGGAACTCTCTACCGCCAGACCATGTTCGCGGAATTTGAAAAAATGGCTCATGAGCGCCTGGCGGAGGAGGGGAGTCTGTCTGCCGGGACTCTCTGTTCTATGTACGGGGAATTGAACCGGCAGTATTTTGGGCCGGATATGGTCCAGGATCCGGAAATCGACCTGGAATGGGCCAGAATTCCGCATTTTTACACGCCTTTTTATGTATATCAGTACGCGACAGGATTTTCTGCCGCTATCGCTATCGGCAGAAAGATCCTGAAAGGGGAGAAGGACAGTGTGGAACATTACAAAGAATTTCTGCGGGGAGGCTGTTCCATGGATCCCATTGACCTGCTGAAACTATGCGGCGTGGATATGACGGAGAAAAAAACCGTGGAGGAGGCGCTGGAAGTATTTGAGTCCTGTGTCCGGGAACTGGAAGAGCTGACAGATGTTCTATAGAATGAGTTGCCCGATAAATGGGCATGAGACACGGATTGCACCGCGCTTCGTGCTCCCGCAATCCCAAAAGCACCTCAAATTCGCTCATTTTTTTGTGGAAATGGCTGCTTTTCGGTGTTTTGCGCGCCATAAAGTCATGCTTGCCTGCGCCAGCGCAGCCCGCATGCCCTTTTGCCGCTTGTCTCATAGAATGGCTGTAGGGGAAAGTCGAAAATTTAATCCGGCCAGGGGATTGCAAAAGCCGGAGAACATGTTACAATAATGTTGCGAAAAAATTAAGGGTGAGAGTATGAATTTATATGAAGCAATTTTTGCCAGAAAATCTGTGCGCAGTTATACCAATGAGACCTTAAGTCCTCAGGTGTTGGATAAAATCCGTGAACATTTCCATGAGCTTACCGGACTGTTCGGGGGCATTGACACGGCGGTTTCCGTTCTGGACAACCGAAAAGCCCAGCAGAAATTTTTAAGCCTTTTCAGTGTCCGGGCTCCCTATTATCTGGCCTTTTATTCGGAACAGGCTCCCAGGTATCTGATGAACATGGGATATTTAATGGAGCAGATGGTGCTGTATCTGTGCAGCATCGGTCTGGGAACCTGCTATATCGGCAGCAGAAGGGTGCGCCGGGAACTGCAGGAAAAGGATGGAAAAAAGCTGGTGGGAATCATTGCTTTCGGAAAGAGCAAAGGGCCATGGACCCGGAAGCCTTCGGAAGCCAATCGTCTGGCCATGGATGAACTCTGCGTGTTCAAGGAAGTTCCCCGTCAGTGGATGAAACAGCTTCTGGAAGCGGCCCGGCTGGCGCCCTCCAGCATGAACAGCCAGCCATGGAGATTTGTGGTCTATGATAACCGGATTCACATTTTTTCCAAAAAACACAGTGCGGAGCAGCTGAAAAAATGGGATGAGGTAAACTTTGGCATTATGTTTGCCAATCTGATGGTTGCCGCAGAGGAAGCCTGGCTGGATGTGGATCTCATTCGTCTGGAAGATATCTCCCAGAAAAATTTCCCCAACAACCAGTATGTGCTCAGTGCTATCCTCAAAGCATAAAAACTTTCCGCCGGCCGGCAGAACAGAAGCGTCTGCCGCCGGCCGAAAAAATAAAATAAAAAAATAATTGACATTTCGCTGAAGCTATAGTATAGTATAACTCGTGGTTCGGAAAACTACATAAATGCGCGAGTGGCTCAGGGGTGGAGTACAACCTTGCCAAGGTTGGGGTCGCGGGT
>CAMLYL010000162.1 GCA_946491665.1 uncultured Lachnospiraceae bacterium
AGAATCTGCGCGCCCATGAGCGCGCGTTGAAGGACTGCAGAGAGGAGATGAAGCGTCTGGAAGCCAGCCAGACCATGATTCAGAAACGAATCCGCCTGCAGGAGCTGCAGAATGAGAGAAAGCAGATCGAAGATCAGATGGATGGGGCTGCCCAGGAAATCGGCCGGATCGAGGAGCGGATCAAACAGTATCAGGAGATTCTTCAGCAGCTGGGGGAGCAGTTTGCGGAGAAAACCGCCGGGTTAGCTGTGCTGGAGGACCGCCTGAAAGAAGAGCTCGCCGCCTGTGAAAAAGAGTATCTCCGCCAGATCGACGGAGCGGATTTCCAAAAGTTTATTGCAAATTTTGAACGGGCCAAGAAGGCAAACTGGACCTTGAAGGAAAAGTCGGAAGGGGAAATGCAGAGCGCCATGCGGGCCTATAAAGTCGCCCATGATTTCGGTGCGGCGGAGACTATGGCCGGCTTTCCGGAGTATCTGGCAGAGTACCATAAGCTGAAGAACTCGCAGCTTCTGGAATACGAAGAGAAGGTGTATCAGGCGCGGAAGGCCGCGGAGGAGGAATTCCGGGAGCAGTTTCTGTCAAAACTTCAGGAAAATATCAAGCAGGCCCAGGGGGAGTTTAAGGAATTAAACCGCGCTCTCAGGGAAATCCATTTCAGCAGGGAGCAGTACGAATTTATTTACGAGCCCAGCGGCAGGTTAAAGAAGTTCTACCAGATGATTATGTCCGATTTCAACATCATGCAGGGCGAGTCCATTTTTAGCGGCGTGTTTAATGAGACCCATAGGGAAGTGATCGAGGAGCTTTTTGAGAAGCTGACGATGGATGACGATTCCAGCTCTAAAACCCTGGAAGAGTATACGGATTATCGCACATATATGGATTATGATATCAAGATCAGCAGTGATGACGGCGGCTTCATGTTTTACTCCAAGGTTAGTCAGGAAAAAAGCGGCGGAGAGACCCAGACGCCATTTTACATTACCATTGCGGCTTCTTTTATGCAGCTTTACCGAAACAGCATTGGAGGGGACTCCATCGGCCTCGTGATGATGGATGAGGCCTTCAACAATATGGACGATGAGCGAATTGCAGGCGTGTTGTCATTTATGCGCGGCTCGAATCTGCAGATGATTATTGCCGCTCCGCCGGATAAGATCCAGTATATCGGACCGTCCATGAAAAAGGTACTGCTGGTACTCCAGGACGATAAGCTCAGCTATGTGGAGGATTTTACCAATGAAACGGTATGACGAAAGGGTGCTGGGTGATCTTCTGGATCGGTATGAGCGAAGCTTGATTTATTCAGGAAAGAACAGAGTAAACCGCACCGTCTCTATGCCGGTTTCTTCAAAAACCCTTCCGGAATATTTCGATGAGTCAGTCCTGCAGTATGAGGTGATCCACCAGCAGCTGGAGAAGCTGGAAGCAGACGGATACGTCCGCCTGATATGGAAAAACAAAAAGAAAGGCCACATTCTGGAAAAATGTGAGCTGAATCTGGAATCTCTGGACGCAGCTTACAGTCTGCTGCGCAGAAAGCCCAAAAGCATAAAGGAACAGGAAATTTTGAATATCTGCCGCGATTATCGGGGAAGAAAAGAAGAATTGGATCGTTTTTTGGACTGGATTCGAAAACGGATACAGGGCGGGGAAAGTATTCAGAAATATGCGGATATGGATACTCCTCAGGATCTTGAGCGGCTGTGCCGGCTGATTTTAAGCATCCTGACCAATGATTCCGAATGTTTTCTGCGCCAGTTTTCCATCCGCCATTTTCATGATTCCAAAACGGCGGAAAAGGATATTGGGAGAGCCGTCCGCGTCATTGCGGAGTTTTCTGGAAAAGAGGAATTGGCGGATCTGGAACCGGAAGAGATCCTGGCAGAATACAATATTTACCGAAATCCTTCCTGGCTGATGATGAAAGGGAATGTGAAGCTTCAGATGCTGTCCAGCGGCTCGCGAACTGACATCGAACTGGGAATGTTTGGCGGCGGTTTGGGAATATCCAACCAGGATATTGAAAATATCTGCTGGGATTCTGCCTTCCCCATGGAAAAAGTGGTGACCGTAGAAAATCTCACCTCTTTTCATCAGTGGAAGCTGGAGGAACATGCGGCCGTTCTCTGTATTTATCTTGGCGGATACCATAACCAGGTAAAACGCCGGTTTCTGCAGAAGTTGTATATGACCTATCCGGGTGCGGAATACCGTCACTTTGGGGATATAGACTGCGGAGGATTCCGGATCTGGAAGGATTTATGCGTAAAAACGGGAATTCCTTTTGTTCCCCTTTATATGGATCTGGCGGTTTACAATCAATATTTCCCGTGGGGGCGGAAACTGACGGAACAGGACAGGAAAACTCTGAATAAGATGATGAGGGATCCGTTTTTCTGCGGGCAGGTAGAATTGTTTGCTAGAATGCTGGAGAAGGGGATGAAGGTGGAGCAGGAGTGTGTGGAGGTAGAACAGCCCAATAAGGAAAGGTGACCTGAAAATTGAATTGTTGGAACAGGTCTTGGCGCTGTTGGTGATGGGCAGGGCTGGCTGCTCATTTACCGCATTGGAGATGACGTGCTGATTTTGATGCTGGTCCGCACAGAGGCCTGTTTGGCAAATGAATCGTCTGCCGCCGTATGGGAAAACTGTACGGCGGTCTTTCTGTATTGGTCAAAGCTCCGGGTTCTGCCACGGGGGGTATCCCTGGAGGGCCATTTATTTTACTTTCGCTCCATAAATCCTATGATAGAAAAAATCAATCCTACAATTCCAATTCCGAGAACAAGCAGCCCCATTCCTGATGAACAAAGAGAAATTATGATTGCGAAGAGTAGTATTGCAATACCTAATCCAATTTTTTTCATTGTAAATCCTCCTTTGCAAATTAAGATTTGCCATTGGTTCTATTGTACCATGATTATCTGCTATGAGGAATAGATGATTAGTTATTTACTGATATGCCGTATTAAAAATAACAGAAAGAAAAACATATCTGTAAGAGAACGAATGTTCGAAAAACACCTATACTTTTTTATCTATCCATGATATAATTTGCCTGACTGGCAGAAAGTTGTTTATCTAGTGTTACGCAGTCCTGAAAAACACGTTTTAGTGACCTGCATTCGTAAAATACAGGTCACCCAGGAGGAAAAATAGAAAATGGAGTTCAAATTACACTCAGAATATCAG
>CAMLYL010000163.1 GCA_946491665.1 uncultured Lachnospiraceae bacterium
CAAGGTTTTTATTATATTTTGAAACAAAAAAACAGGTAGTATTTGACACTACCTGTCCGGGAAAAGAGGATAAAATATGAAAGTAATAGATACGCACTGCCATTTTCTGACGGGAGAATATGTAGAGGCGCTGAAAAGGTATGACCGCATCAATGATGATGGATTTCCATGTCCGGACTGGAATATGGATATGCAGATGGAGTATATGGAAAAGGCTCAGATTCGTCATGCGGTGCTTTCTGTCTCCTCACCGCATCCTCATTTCGGGGATGACGGAGTCAGCGCAGAACTGTGCAGGATGATCAATGAGTCGGCGGAGGCGATTGTCCGGAAGTATCCGGATCAGTTTTCCTATGCGGCTGTACTGCCTCTGCCAAATGTGGATATGGCTCTGGAAGAGGCGAAGCACGCTCTGGAACAGGGGGGAGCATGTGCGGTAAAGCTGGCCAGCCAGGCAAACGGCCTGTATCCGGGAGACGAGAGGATGGAACCGCTGCTGGAGTATCTCAACGAACGCCGGACCGTGATGATTCTCCATCCCACCAGGCCTTCTGCTGTGCCGGAAGGATGCTTTACCAGCGGTCCTCTTCCGCTGCTGGAGTTTATCAATGATACTACAAGGGCAGTGGTGGATATGATTGCGAAGGGAACCCTGGAAAAATACAGTAATCTCCGTGTAGTGGTACCCCACTGCGGATCTTTTCTGCCGAATATTATTGACCGTCTGACAGGAATCACTCAGCTGCTGGCGGCAAAGGGGATCGGAAAGCCGGTTGATGTGGAGAAATCCCTGGAATCCCTGTACTTTGATGCGGCCGGAGTGGCGCTCCCCAGAGGAATCCGTATTCTGAGAACGCTGGCGGATGAGGATCATGTGATGTTCGGCGGAGATTTTCCTTACACACCGATTTCAATGGTTGCGGATAATAAGCGCGGGATGGATGAAGAACCTTATCTGGATGATATCCGTGAAAAGCTGTATTGGAAGAATGCGCAGGCATTATTTGGAATAAATTGAGAATGCACGAAATCAAGTCAAAAATATACGTAAAAAACAGTTGAAATTTTTCTGAATTTGCTTAATATAGGATTGGTATTTTTAATTTTGATGAAGAGGGTATTAAGACATGAAAAAGCAAATCAGAATAGAAAATTTCAGGCGGAGACTCCTGATGTGCATTCTCGGGGTCATGATCAGCGCTGTCAGTGTGGGATTCTTTAAAAGGGCCACCTTTGGCGTGGATCCTTTTCAGTCCATGATGGCAGGACTGAGTGAGCTGGTACCGATTTCCTTTGGTACGCTGTATATAATCGTCTGTCTGCTGTTCCTGCTGTTCGGACTGATTGCGGACAGGCATTATATCGGTCTGGCTACCTTTATCAATCTGTTTCTGGTGGGATATGTTGTGGATTTTTCTCAGGGACTGCTGAACCGGCTTTTGCCGGATATCGGTATTCCGGGAAGAATTATATGTCTTCTGATCGGCATTGTGGTGATGTGCCTGGCTTCATCCCTGTATTTTACCGCGGATCTGGGGGTGTCTGTGTATGATGCCGTAGCGCTGGTGATTACAAATACCTGGCATAAGGGACAGTTCCGCTGGGTGAGGATTCTGACAGATTCGGTCTGTGTCTGTCTGGGACTTCTGCTTTTCCTTCTGTCAGGCGGAAGTTTTCAGGGACTGGGGGCTGTCGTGGGAGTGGGAACGATTGTAACGGCGCTCTTCATGGGGCCGCTGATTGATTTCTTTAACCGGAAGGTGGCTCAGCCCATGCTGTGCAGAGGAAACAGAGAAAAGAACCGCAGAATTTTAAAAGGACGCAGATATGTACTCAGATAAATCAGGAAAAAAAGTAATGCCGGAAGGCAGCGGAAAAATCTGCCCTGCGGCAAAGAAATGCGGCGGCTGTCAGTACCAGGGAATGCCTTATGAGCGTCAGCTGAAGAAAAAGCAGGAACGGACGGAGAAGCTGTTGAAGCCGTTCTGTACGGTTTATCCGATTACAGGAATGGAGAAGCCGTATCATTACCGCAATAAAGTGCATGCCGTGTTTGACCGGCTGAAAAACGGGACGGTAATTTCCGGTGTTTATGAGGAAGGAACCCATCGGGTGGTTCCGGTTACATCCTGTCTCATTGAAGATGAGAAGGCGGATGCTGTGATCAACGATATCCGCGGTCTGGTAAAATCTTTTAAGATAAAGATCTATAATGAAGATACCGGTTACGGTCTTCTGCGCCATGTGCTGATCCGCCGCGGTTTTTCTACCGGAGAGCTTATGGTGGTTCTGGTGCTCGGTTCTCCTGTCCTGCCTTCCAAAAACAATTTTGTGAAGGCTCTCCGGAAGCTTCATCCGGAGATTACCACCATTGTGGTGAATGTGAACGATAAGAAAACGAGCATGGTGCTGGGAGACCGGGAAACTGTGATCTACGGAAAGGGGTACATTGAAGATGTTCTCTGCGGCCGGACTTTCCGGATTTCTCCGAAATCTTTTTATCAGGTAAATCCGGTACAGACGGAGAAGCTTTATGGAAAAGCCATTGAACTGGCGGGACTGACCGGAAAAGAGCGTGTGATTGACGCATACTGCGGAATCGGAACGATCGGGATCTGTGCTGCGGATCAGGCCGCAGAAGTGATCGGTGTGGAACTTAACCGGGATGCGGTGAGGGACGCTGTCCGGAACGCGAAGCGCAATCAGGTGAAAAATATTTCTTTCCATTGTGCGGATGCAGGGAAGTTTATGGTGCAGATGGCGGCCCGGGGAGAACATGCGGACGTGGTATTTATGGATCCGCCCCGGAACGGCAGTGATGAGAATTTTATGAGATCCGTGGTAAAGCTCGGACCGAAACGCATTGTGTATATTTCATGCAATCCGGAGACCCAGGCCCGAGATCTGAAATTTCTGACTTCCCACGGGTATCGGGCACGGGGAGTATATCCCTATGACTGCTTTCCTTTTACCGGACATACAGAGACTGTGTGTCTCTTGAGCAACCGAAAACCGGATACGATGATTTCCTTATATTAAAAGGCGGATTGTTTATTTATACCCTTACAAATTTTGAAAGCCGAG
>CAMLYL010000164.1 GCA_946491665.1 uncultured Lachnospiraceae bacterium
CTGAGACAGTACGGCGGATTCATTGGGAAGGAATATGCATCCGCCTTTGAACGGGCGCTGGTGGAACTTCAGGCCGGATTTTACATCTCCATCTGCGGACAGGTCAGAAAGGTCTCCAAAAAGGGAGAAGAATACGGCTGGTTTTCTTCCGTATTCTGCCTGACGGAAGATTTCTGGGGAGAAGAAGTGATGAGGGAAGCGGAGAAAACCGATCCCGAGGAAGCGTACCGGAAGCTGGAAGCACAGATCCGGAAGCTGAACCCGCAGGCGAAGCCGGAGCGGATGAGGAAATTTATTCTGGGGTGAGAAGGGAGAACGGATGCAAAAGCCAAAGATGATTCTTTTTGATTACGGCCAGACGCTGGTGGACGAAGGGGAGTTTCAGGGCGTAAGAGGAGCAGAAGCGGTTCTTCAGTACGCGGTGAAGAATCCCTGCCGTCGGACGGCGGAGGAAGTGCAAAGGGCGGCGGACCAGCTGAACAGATCGCTGGGAAGATTCGGCCCGGCGAGCGGACATATGCATCATGTGGAGATTCCCAATCACATGTTTAACGCCTATCTGTATGAATCCCAGGGGATTGAGCTTTCTCTTTTGCCGGAGCAGATCGATGAGGTGTTCTGGAACGCGGCAGCGCCGGGGAAACCCACGGCGGGGATCGAAGGCTTTCTCATGTGGTTAAAGGAGCAGGGCATCCGGAGCGGAGTAATCACCAATATATCCTATGCGCCGTGTGTGGTAAAAAAGCGTATCCGGGAGCTGCTTCCCGGGCATTCCTTTGAATTTATCCTTGCCAGTAGCGAATATCTGTTTCGGAAGCCGGATCGAAGGATCTTTGAACTGGCACTGAAAAAAGCGCAGCTTGCACCCGAAGAGGTCTGGTATATTGGGGACAGCTATGAGTGCGATGTGTTGGGAGCGGGGAATGCGGGAATCTTTCCGGTATGGTATGTGGGAGCCACGGCGCGGCCAGTTGAGCAGCGGGAGGATGTCTGGATGGTAAGAGACTGGGATGAGATAAGGGAAGAATTGTGATTTTCCGGCACCTGCGGTGGTTAAGCCGTTGTTTCAGTTGAAATTGCAGGGGGAGATTTATATAATATAGATATCTATCGGCATTGGGAGGACAATAGAATGCATCAGCTCATTATCCATAAACTTGGCCCCATACAGCACTGTGAATTGTCCATTAAAAAATATACGATTCTGACCGGTTATCAGGCTTCCGGCAAAAGTACGATTGCAAAGGCTATTTATTTCTTTCGTACATTGAAGGAGGATATTTTTCAACTGATTCTGCGGCGAAGCTTCAGTCAGTTGGAGAGTGATGAAAAGAGAAGCAGCCTCAGGAGTGATTTTGAAAGCGCGGTACGTAATAAGTTCCTCAGCACATTTGGCACATCATACAGTATGGAACGTGATATGAAAGTGACGTATTACTATGCGCAGGGAGTAGATGTATCCGTTTATCTGACAGAAAATCAGGATTTTTTGTCCCCAAACTATGTGTGGATAAATTATTCGCAGCCGATTCGGGATTTACTGAATAAATATAACAGACATTCGGAACACGGACAATTAAGGCAGGAGCTTGCGGAGTTATTTGGAGATCCCTATGAGACTGTATATATTCCTGCGGGGCGCAGCATTCTGACGTTGCTGGGAGGTCAGTTTAACTATATTTATTCAACTATGGATGATGCTCAGAAGCGTCTGTTGGATTCATGCACCAGAGACTATATGGAACGTGTTCTGAAGCTGCGGCCGCAGTTTGCAAATGGACTGGAAGGACTCCTGGAGGGAGAGCAGATTCCGCCCGCCCGTCGTACGCTTCATCGCGAAGCTCTTGATCTGATTCAGAGAATCCTGAAAGGAAGATATACGGTTACGGATGGGGAGGAGCGAATCTGGATGGATACAGGACGATATGTAAAAATCAATTTCGCTTCCTCAGGACAACAGGAATGCGTATGGATTTTGAATCTGTTATATTATTACTTTGTCATGCAGAATCCGGTATACTTCATCATCGAGGAACCGGAATCCAATCTGTTTCCCGAATCCCAGAAAGCAATTGTTGAATTGACTGCGCTGGTTGCCGGAGCGGGAAATGCGGTACTCCTTACGACACACAGTCCGTATGTCCTGGGGGCTGTCAACAATCTTCTTTATGCAGGAACAGTTGGTCAGATTGCGGCTGAAAAGAGCGCGGAGATTGTCGCACCTGAAAAATGGATAGATGCCTGTTGCTGTGAGGCGCGGTTTGTAGAGAATGGAGAGGCCAGGGACTGTATGGACAGTGAACTGATGCAGATTGATAACTCCCTTCTGGATCAGATTTCGCATGGAATCAATAAAGAATATGATATCCTGTTCGAAATCGAACAGGACGCTAAAATGCAACAGAAGAACGGGGAGGAATAAACGGGTGCCGCTGAATGGTTATCAGTCTTTATGTAAAGATCATCAGGAAAAAATTGTCTGCAGAGATAAGGGTGAAAGCAGAATTTACAGGGCGTTAAATCTGGATGGATGCCGGGTTACCCAGTATCAGATTGATGGCTGTGTGATTCGGGAGGCTTCCATGCGGTGTGATTTCCTTTTGATGAATGAAGATAAACGGAATGCTTATCTGATTGAACTGAAAGGATCAGATATAGAGCATGCGATTGAACAGTTGGAGGCGACGGCTCAAAGACTGCATAATGAACTGAAGCCGTACAGGGTCAAATACAGACTGGTACACTCTAGGGCAAAAACACATGCCATTAACAGCACCAGATTTAAAAAATTTTGTCAACGGCACAGTCAGCGAGGAGAATTTATCCATAAAGAGGGTGTGCTGGAAGAGAAAATTTAAGATAGAAATTGTCATATACGCCCCGGACCGGGAACAGGTGGTCCGGGGTATTCCTATCAGAAATTAAC
>CAMLYL010000165.1 GCA_946491665.1 uncultured Lachnospiraceae bacterium
AGCGACAGTCATTAATGCGCAGGCATCGGAAGAAACGGCCATCACCATCATTCAGTTTATTGACTATTTCTTCAGCGAAGAAGGCCAGACTCTGGCAAACTGGGGTGTGGAAGGCGTCAGCTACGAAGAGGTGGACGGAGAGAAGAGATTCCTTGTGGACTATGATACGGAGCTGGCCAAGCCGGACGGAGAGATGGAGTGGACCTTCCTCAGCGACAGATATACGGTGTGCAAGCCTCTGGATTCTACCGCATTCTTCTCCTTTAATTCGCCGGTTGTAAGGGATGTTGCGCTGGAACTGTTTACGGATGACTACCTGCGTTACGGTATCAATATCGTCTATACGGATGAGCAGTCTGAAGAGCTGTCAACGATCTTCGCTTCTCTTCTGGACAGCTGTCAGGCAGGGCTCGTTTCCTTCATCAGAGGCGAGAGGGAATTGAACGAAGAGAACTGGCAGGCATTTCTGGATGAAATGGATGCCGCCGGCTATACCAGAATGGAAGAGCTTCAGCTGGCAGGTTATCAGAATACGTATGGCGGATGACCAGCAGAATAAAAAAGGACCCGGGCCGAAATGGCCCGGGAACGAGGAGGTGTATCCATGGCTGGCAGAACAAAAAAGCAAAATATAAAGCTTCCGGCGCCAAAAGGAAGCCGGATGGAGCGGATCAAAAAGGATCTGCAGAAAAACTATTTATTGTATCTGATGCTGCTTCCTGGGCTGTTTATTCTCGTCTGCTTTAAGGCAGCTCCGGTTGGGGCAATGGTGATCGCTTTTCAGGATTTCAGCGCTTTTAAGGGAATTCTGGGCAGCGACTGGGTGGGTTTGGAACAGTTTAAAAAGATCTTTCAGGATCCTTATATGCTGAAGCTTGTGGGAAATACCGTGATTCTGGCAGTGCTGTCTATTGTAGTGGTTTTCCCGTTTCCGATTCTTTTTTCCCTGTTTTTAAATGAAGTCAGAATCAAAAAGATCCGTTATCTGGTTCAGTCGCTGAGTTTTCTGCCGTATTTTATTTCCTCAGCGATCATGGTAAGTATTCTTTATACGCTGGTTTCGCCGTCCTATGGACTGGTAAACATGATAATCGAATTTTTTGGCGGAGAACCCATTTTCTTTATGGCTGAGGCAGGGTGGTTCCGGCCATTGTATATAATCCTTCAGATCTGGCAGACCTTCGGGTATTCAGCGGTAATTTATATTGCGGCGATGATGGCGATCGATACGGAGCAGTATGAGGCGGCTGATATGGATGGAGCCAACAGATGGCAGAAAATGTGGTTTATTACGCTGCCGTCCATTTCCAGCTCGGTAATCGTAATGTTGATCATCAGCATAGGAAATATTTTTTCTGTGGATCTGGACAGGATCATTTTGATGTACAATCCAAGCGTTTATGAAACAGCAGACGTGATACAGTCCTATGTTTATCGAATTGCGTTCCAGTCAACAGGATTCCCGGATTACAGCTATGGTACGGCTGTCAATATGTTGAAATCGGTGATTGCATTCATACTGGTCATCATCGCAAATAAACTGGCAGCCAGATATTCGGAAACCAGGCTTTTCTAAAGGGGGAATCAAAATGAAGAAGAAAAACAAGATCGTATTTGAGCTGATTAACGACACTATTCTCTGTCTGATCGGATTCCTCTGTATCTACCCGTTCCTGTATGAAATTTTTGTGGCGCTCAGCGACGGAAGATATCTGGCAGCGGGTCAGGTAACCTTTCTGCCGAAGGGCATCAATCTGGAGGCTTTTCAATATGTGCTGACGAACCCAAAGCTTGATATTGCTCTTGGAATGAAAAATTCTTTTCTATATACATTGGGCGGTACAATAGCGGGAATGGTGGTTACCTATATCACGGCTTATGCGCTTTCCAGACCTCAGGTGAAATGCAGATATTTTATCATGGCTGCCTTCACGCTGACCTGGGTTTTTGAAGCGGGAATCATTCCGACCTATATTATCATGAGCAAATTTGGATTTATTGATAATCCATTGGTGATGATTATTCCGGGTGCGATCAATACCCAGTATCTGATCATCTGTAAGACCTATATTGAAGGACTTCCCTACGAGCTTGAAGAGGCGGCGACGGTGGACGGAGCCAATCAGTTTCGCATTTTGTGGAACGTTTATGTTCCGATTTCCAAACCGATCGTCGCGACGGTTGGAACCTTCTATGCGGTAAATATCTGGAATCAGTATCTGAATCCGCAGATTTACCTGAAATCGGCTAATCTGAAGGTCATTCAGCAGGTATTGAGCGATGTGGTCATATCCACTACAAGTTCCGGGGAAATGATGCAGACTGTTATGAAAAATGGGATTTCCATTAACCAGTATAATATGAAAGCGGTAGCGGTGGTAATTGCAATGGCGCCGATCGTCTGTGTGTATCCATTTGTACAGAAGTATTTTAAATCCGGTATTCTGATCGGTTCGGTGAAAGGATAATCCGGACGGAAAATTGAGACAGAGGATTGATTCAGGAGAAAAGGTATGACAAATAAGGAATATATCGATATTAACGTTATGGAAGAAAACGGCAGATTATATCATAACAGAAGGCTTGATACCATCGAAAGTCTGATCCCCAATCCGTATAACAGCTGCCACGCGGCAGATTTGCTGGAACTGCCCAATGGGGACATTCTCTGCTGCTGGTTTGCTGGTTCGGATGAGGGAAATGCCGATATCAGCATCGCCGTGTCCCGGCTGAAGGCGGAAGAAAGTCAGTGGAGCATTCCCGTAATCGTTTCTGACGATCCGGAAAGGTCGGAACAGAATCCCTCTCTTTTCCTGACTCCGCAGGGAGAAATCTGGCTGATGTATACCGCTCAGACAGCGCGGGCCGAAAATGCGGATGATGAGTTTAATCTGCAGTA
>CAMLYL010000166.1 GCA_946491665.1 uncultured Lachnospiraceae bacterium
GTAAGGCGCCTGAATCAATACGTTCGTATCGATGACATAAGTTTTCACCATCTGTTATCTTCTCCTCGCCTTCTCTGAAAATACATCTATGATGTTATTTTACTTTAGCAGGGAGATATAGAATCTATCTGTGCAGAACGTAAAATACAGGTAAAATTTATGGCGTGAAAAAAGGCCGCCTCACGGCAGCCCTGTCGGATATCATTACTCTTTATTTTTCAGGAAGATTTTCCCGCAGCGCCATATGGGCCAGCTTTTTGGTTTTGGGAAGCCAGAACTGTACCAACGGACCGGTCAGTACAACGGCGGCAATTGTACCTGTGCCTACCGTACCTCCCAAAAGGAAGCCCAACACCACAAAAAACAGGTCGCACCCTATTCTTATCCAGCGAAACTGAAATTTTTCTATCTTGTCAGAAAGAATCACCGCGACCAGGTCATTGGGGCCTGTGCCTGCATTGCTGTTGATCACCAGAGACATTCCCAGGGACAGGATCACGCATCCCGCCAGCATGGCGGCCGCGCGCACTCCCAGAGCAGATGTCCCGTTTATGTATGCCTGAAACAGACATGTAAAAAAATCAATAATCGGGCCTCCGCAAAATGCGCACACAACCGTTCCCGGCTTTACATACCCTTTCGTGCACATAAGCATAACCGCCATCAGTATACAAAGCACAATTACATGCACCGTCCCCACCGTCAGTCCGGACACTCTGGACAACCCCTGGATAAATACCGTAAATGTATCTGTTCCCAATTCTGACAAAAGAAAAAGCGCGACGCCAAAATGCGCTACCGTCAGGCCAATAAGCAGAAATATCAGCGCTTTAATCCATTCTGTGAAACTCCGTGCCGATGTATCTGATGCAAATTTTTCTTTTCCTCCCACAAATTATCCTCCCATTACCTCTTATTATGATGCCTGCTGCCGCAGGCGAGACTTTCCTCTCGCTTCCAGCATACACTGCCCTGTGACACTAGTCAAAGGAAATATGTCTTGCTATACGCCGTACCCGCTATTATACTGGACGATAAGGAGGAAACTATTATGGCAGAATATTACCGGATCCAGCCGAAGCTCACCAGTATCACCGAAGATGAATTTAATTCTCAAGAGACCGGAATCCCAAAAGTAGCAGTGTTGTCTCCCAAAGAAGCTTCTGGAGATATGTTTCTGCAAAAATACCATCTGCAGAATCTCCATCTTTTCGGTCAGGCACATTTTTGCAAGGCGGAAACCCATATGGGATTTTTATGCGGTACTTTCGCGCTCCCATCCCCTAAAGTCCATGAAAAAAACGGACGTTTCAGCTATCTGCTGGCAAACGGGAAGCTCATCTTTCTGGAAGAAGGCAATCACGTTTCCAAGATCCTGTACCGCCTGTCTGAGTCTTTCGACGGCAGTCATGCAGGGCTTGGTCTTTTTCTGGCCGCATTCATGGAAGCCCTGATCGAACATGATCTGGAACGTCTGATCAAAATTGAGAATGAACTGGCACATCTGGAAGACGAGGTGCTCTCCGGAAACCTGGATCAATTTAACCATAAACTATCCGCATGCCGCAGGCAGATCCTGGTATATTCCCACTACTACCTGCAGCTGGCCGACATAGGCAGCATCCTCCAACAGAACGGTTCAGGCTTCTTTGCAGGCAGCGAATTGACAGCCTTGCGCCTGTTCAGCGAGCGGGTCGGGCGTCTGCATGAAGAAGCGCTGATGCTGAGAGAATATTCCACGCAGATTCGGGAAGTATATCAGTCCCAGATCGATATCCGCCAAAATAACATCATGAAAATCCTCACTGTCGTCACCGCTGTCTTCATGCCGCTGACGCTGATCGCCGGATGGTACGGCATGAATTTTACCGCCATGCCGGAACTGAGCTGGAAATATGGCTATGCCGCGGTAATCATCCTGAGCGGCGTCACCGTTTCTTTGTGTATTTATCTCTGCAAAAAGAAGCATTTTCTATAAAACACGGAAAGATATCAATATTCCCGGCGGAATATGCTCTCCCCATCCTTGATTGTCTCCAGCACCCGGATCTTCCGGATCCGGTCCTTTGGAACCTCCAGCGGATTTTCTGACAGGATCACAAAATCCGCGCGCTTCCCCGGAGTGATGCTTCCTTTCTGATCCTCTTCAAAATACTGATAAGCCGCATTGATGGTCACCGCCTTCAGCGCTTCCCAGACAGGGATCCTCTGGTCCGCCCCCAGCACGATCCCGTTTTTCGTCCGGCGGTTCACAGCGCACCATATGGTTTCCAGCATATCCGGCCGGATCACCGGCGCGTCCTGATGAAAAGTAAAGGGCATGCCGCAGGCCAGCGCCGAAGCCGCCGCGCTGATCCGGGAAGCTCGCTCCAGCCCGAAATTCTGCACATGCACGTCTCCCCAGTACCATGTATGCGCGGTGAAAAAGGAAACAACCGCGCCCAGATCTTTTGCTTTCGGCATCTGGTCCGGCCTCATGAACTGCCCGTGAATGACCACGGGACGAAGCGTCTTCAGAACCGTATATTCCTGTTCCGCTTTTTCCAGACAGTCCAGGAACTGTTCCGCAGCCGCGTCCCCGTTGCAGTGAGCAATGATCTGCACCTTCCTTTTCCCGGCTTCCTTTAATGCCGCCAATACGTCCTCATCTGTCATCGTCCCATATCCACGGTAATCCTTTTCTCCCTGGTAAGGTTCTGTCATCCAGGCCGTGCGCCCCTGCGGAGAACCGTCCAGAAAAATCTTGATCCCGCCGATCCGCACATGTCTGTGATAGCCGGTTTCGTACATTCCTATCTGCTGCTCTGCGGCCGCCAACGTCTCTTTATCCGGATATACAGCCAGATCCAGCTTCAAAATACGGGCATTTAACAGTAATTGATACAACGGAAGCA
>CAMLYL010000167.1 GCA_946491665.1 uncultured Lachnospiraceae bacterium
GAGCACTTGACTTTTAATCAAGTTGTCCGGGGTTCGAATCCCCGATGCTTCATTAGCGGAAATCTTATAAGGTTTCCGCTATTTTTACATGCGGATATGGCGGAATTGGCAGACGCGCCAGATTTAGGTTCTGGTGTCCATGACGTGCAGGTTCAAGTCCTGTTATCCGCAGACTGAAAGTGACTTCTATAAGTCAGCCAAAATCCCGGAGGCGGCATCCTCCGGGATTTTTCGATTCCCCCAAATCTGCTGAAATCACAGATAGAAGACGGAAAGGACGGGAGATTTTTATGGATCAGATTTTAATTATAGAAGATGATACGGGGTTAAACCAGGGATTGTGCAGAGCGTTGAAATCCGGGGAGCGGCAGGTATTTTCCTGCCTGAACCTGAAGACGGCACGGGAGCAGCTATTGTGCGGCAAAGTATCTCTGGTGCTGCTGGATATTAATCTGCCGGACGGAAACGGTCTGGACTTCCTGCAGGAACTGAAAACTGCCGACCCAATGCTTCCGGTTATCCTGCTTACGGCAAATGATACGGATATGGACATTGTAGCCGGACTGGAACAGGGGGCGGATGACTACATTACCAAGCCCTTTTCCCTGGCGGTCTTACGGGCCAGAGTCAATACCCAGCTGCGGAAACACGGAAGGGACGGGAGGCCAGGACCCTGGAAAAACGGCCGTTATGTGTTTGATTTTGAGAAGATGCAGTTTTGGGCGGACAGTCGGGCCGTTGAACTAAGTAAAACAGAACAGAAACTTTTGCGGCTTTTGGTGGAAAACCGGGGAAGGGCCATGAGCCGCACTGCCATGATTGACCGGATCTGGACAGACGGTGCGGAGTATGTGGATGAAAATGCCCTTTCTGTGACTGTCAAACGGCTTCGGGACAAGCTGGGAGCTCAGGAGGATATTCAGACAGTCTATGGAATCGGCTATATATGGGTGAAAGAACATGAATAACTGGATTTTTCTATTGGCGCCGGGATGCGTTTTGCTTACTGCGGCAGTGGTTTTTGTAAATTATTATCGGACAAAAAAGACAATGGACACCATTGAACAGATGCTGGAGGCAGCCGCTGAAGGCGATTATTCAGAAACAGATTTTGATGAAACACGGTTATCGGCTCTGGAAACAAAATTTGCACATTATCTTTCTTCTTCGGTTACTTCCGCTCAGAATGTAGCTGCGGAGAAGGACAAAATCAAAACTTTGATTGCAGATATTTCCCATCAGACCAAAACCCCCATTGCAAATCTTTTGTTGTACAGCGAGCTGCTTGCAGAGGAGGAAATGTCCCGAAAGATGCGGGGGTATGTGGGAACACTGCAGCAGCAGACAAAAAAACTGCAGTTTCTTATTGATTCTTTAGTAAAGCTCTCCAGACTGGAAAACGGCATTTTAAGGCTGGCTCCGAAGCAGGGGCCTCTGCAGCCTGTGCTTGATAATATTTTCGCTCAGTACGGATCCAAAGCGGCGCAAAAGGGACTGGAATTACGGATTTCCGGTACCCGCAGTTCGGCCTGTTTTGATCCCAAATGGACAATGGAGGCTCTGGGAAACCTGGTGGACAATGGACTGAAATATACGCAGGATGGAAGTGTGACCATTACTGTTTCAGAGTATGAGATGTTTGTGAGAATAGATGTGACAGACACAGGGATTGGAATTGAGGAGGGTGAGCAGCCGAAAATTTTCTCCCGGTTTTACCGGTCGGAAACGGTGCGGGAAGAAGAGGGCGTCGGAATCGGCCTCTATCTGGCCGGGGAAATCATTTCCGGTCAGGGCGGCTATATGAAGGTGGCTTCGCAGCCTGGGAAAGGTTCCTCATTCTCCGTGTTTTTGCCGAGACAGGAGGGATTCTTACAAAACTGTCAGAATTGAGAAGCTTCCTGAAAGATTGTGGAAAGAATTATGTGAGATAATCTGTATGTAAGAAAAGCAGTTCTGCATACAGATTTTTTTACGTAACAGGAGGTATTAACGTATGAATATTTTACAGGCAGAGGATCTGAAAAAGGTGTATGGTTCCGGCGAGAATGCGGTACACGCATTGGACGGCGTGAACTTTTCCGTGGAAAAAGGTGAATTCGTAGCGGTTGTGGGAACTTCCGGTTCCGGTAAATCCACCCTGCTGCATATGCTGGGCGGGCTGGATCGGCCTACGTCGGGAAGCGTTACTGTGGACGGGAAGAAAATCTTCTCATTAAAAGACGAAGCTCTGACGATTTTCCGGCGGCGGAAAATCGGCTTTGTGTTCCAGAATTACAATCTGGTTCCTGTTCTGAATGTCTATGAAAACATCGTCCTTCCCATCCAGCTTGACGGGCATACGCCGGATGCATCCTACATTGACAGTATTGTTGAGACGCTGGGGCTTGGAAGCAAACTGGAAAACCTTCCCAACAATCTTTCCGGCGGACAGCAGCAGAGAGTGGCCATAGCCCGGGCGCTGGCCAGCAAACCGGCGATTATCCTTGCAGACGAGCCCACCGGAAATCTGGATTCCAGGACCAGCCAGGATGTATTGGGACTTTTGAAAGTCACCAGTCAGAAATATACCCAGACCATTGTAATGATTACCCACAATGAAGAGATCGCCCAGCTTGCAGACAGGATCATCCGCATTGAGGACGGCAGGATTGTGGAGCATCAGCAGGGAGGGCAGATATGAAAGTAAAAAATAAGCGCTGTATCCGAAAGATAAGCTTCAGGCAGCTGAAAGCGGCAAAAATCAGAAATCTGATTGCGGTCTTTGCTATCGGTTTGACCACACTGCTGTTTACATCCCTGTTTATCATCGTTCTTTCTATCAATGACGGACTTC
>CAMLYL010000168.1 GCA_946491665.1 uncultured Lachnospiraceae bacterium
AGCCAGATTATCCGCTTCCGCATAGGTGGCCGCGTGGCATACGATTTCACCATCCTGCCGGATGATAAAGTGCCTGCCGAACCGTTCTCTGCTGCGCTTCAGGAACTGCCGGCTCAGTTTGCCGGGATCTGAAAGGCCGCCCAGCTCCCTGTCGCTGCAGATCAGCCTGGCTATTTCCAGATAATCTTCTTCTCCGGCTTCTTCCACTTCCTCTGGCTCTTCTGTTTCCAGACAACCGTTTCCCATCCGGGACACAAATCCGACCGCCAGCTCATATTCCGCCTTCAGACAGGGATAGATCTGTTCCAGCAGTTCCCGGCTGCCGTTAATGCTGGGACTTCCCTTTTCACGCAGAAAAGATAAAATACTCTCCAAGTCTCCCCTGTTTTCAAAGGAGTAGAGCTGGATTCCTCCATAATATTCCGTGGCAACCGCATTCAGAGCTCCGTCTTTTTCACTGTAATACAGATTCAGATTCGGGTCCTCGATGCCGTATTTTTTATATCAATATATCCATACAGACAATTTCTCAAATCTTTTTTATAATAATCCAGAATCCGTGGAAGCTCCGCCTTTTCAGCTTGTAAAAACATGATTTTCCCACTCCATTTCCCCTTGCCTGCTCCCTGAGCTTGTTTATTACAGTGCTGACGTATAAATTAGCATGAACAAATAACAAATAGATAACAAAACAGGAAAGAAATTCTAAACTGTTTTCCATTTTTCATTATATCTGATGCTCATTTGCGAAAGAAGAAACAATATGTTGGCCAGTATGTACTCCCGGTTTATATGACTGTCCCTGCCCTTATCCCTGTCCGCCTTCTTTCTTCTGCTGAATCTTAAACCTCAGATAATCCAGCCGTTCCAGCTGCTTTTCCCGGAAATGTATCTCGTCAAGGGCTGTTCCCCGGCGCCTGTTCAGCATCTCCATCCGCTGCTTTTCCGTGTTTTTTTCTTCCAGCAGAAGACGCATATATTCTTCCACCTCTTCATTTTCAAATCCGCTGTCATGCAGCGTCATAATCAGGCTCAGACGCTCCAGATCCTGATCGTCATACTGCCATGCCCCCATCACTCTTTTTACGGTTCCGCAGAGCCCCCATGCCTCATACTCTTTCAATATTTCCATGGGAATCTGATAGCGCTCGCTTGCTTCCTGTATCGTCATATTTTCTGCACCTGTCTTTTCTCTGTCTGAGCCGGCGCGGGGATGGTGTTTCCCGGCACACCGGCGCTATGCTTACACTATAGCACCGCCCCTGTGTCCGGTCTAATACCTGTTTTTCATTCCAAACCATGCCCTGGCTGTATACCTCTTCATATCCTTTTCGACAGCGGTACTTTTATCCTGTGCAGCTGCGCTTTATTCTGCAGAGGAACATGAAGGCTATGGAATTTACAATTGGAGATATTCGTTTAGCTGAAAGGAAAAAGCTGAAAAAAAGATATGGCCGCTTGGATGAATTTAATGTGGCCTGTTATTGATAGATATCCTGCAATGGATGAGAATGATTACTCAGACAGACTGAAAGAAAGTATTGGTGAAAAGCGCGCGCCCTGCGCAGCGCTTTGTGCTCCCTCCAAAAGCAGGAGGATATAAAACTAAAACATAAATGACACCCGGCGCATCGCCTGATATTCTTCCCCTGCTCATTTTTCTCTGGACTCTTTGAGAAAGCTGATGAACTGATGGGTAGTACGGGAGACGATCTGGGCTTTCTTCCACACAATCACCGCCCCCGTCTCTATCTGCGGCTCAATGGGAATATACGTCAAATCGTCAAACTGAGACTGCAGCTGGAAGCAGAAGGCCACGCCAATATGGTTTCTCACCATAACCGCCGCATTGTTGATCAAATTATAGGTGCCTGCTATCTGGACCTGATCATAATAATCGCCAAACCAGCCTTCTATTTCATTTTTCACAAGAGCCCGGTGGGCCAGAAATACAGGGACATCCAGCAGATCGGACGGGCCGATGGACATTTTTTCCGCCAGCTTTGAATCCCTGCGTACCAGAATCCCCCATTTTTCTTTCCGCTTCATGCGGATAAAGCTATATTTCATAATGTCTACCGGTTCCGTGAGAAGACCGATATCCAGAAGGCCCTTATCCAGCCTTTCTTTGATCTCATCTGCAGTGGCCGTGTATAAATCGTACTGAACCAGCGGATATTTTTCCTGAAAGTCCCGGATAATCTCCGCAAGCTCCTGCATACTGCCCGTCTCCCCGCTTCCGATGGAAATGGTTCCGGACATTTCCTCTTTGCTGTGCCGAAACTCTTTTTCCACACTGTCTGCAAGCTGAACCAGCTCCTGCGCCCTGCGCCTCAAAAGCATTCCGTCCTCTGTCAGCCGAATGCTGTGGCTGCTCCGTTCAAAAAGTTTCGTTCCCAGCTCCTCCTCCAGCTGCATCAGCTGCCGGGAAAGAGTAGGCTGCGTAATATGCAGAAGCTCTGCGGCCCTGGTAATATTTTCTTCCCTTGCCGTCATTAAAAAGTATCTCAGTACCCTTATTTCCATATGGATTCCTGCCCTTTCTTTCTGTATAAACCACACAAATTTACTGTTACTCTATTCCGTTTTGTGTCTCTCTGCCTGTTCCAGCCACATGCTGAGCGCTTCCCCAGGGAAAGCGTATCATACTGATTCCCAGAGCCGCCA
>CAMLYL010000169.1 GCA_946491665.1 uncultured Lachnospiraceae bacterium
GCATCGAGAAGTTTATCATCAATCATGTGGGGCCGACTATCGGCGCCCATTCCGGTCCGGGAACTGTGGCGCTGTTCTTTATGGGGAATCCCAGATAGAGAGCTGCGGAAGACACGGAGACAAAAAGAGGTGGCAGCCGGGAAGAAAATTTCCGGCTGCCTTTTGCGTTGCAGGAAAAATCAATTTCCAAAATAAAGTGGTTATTTCCGATTATCGGATTTATAAGGTGTTTTGGCTACAGTAGCCCGGATCATGGTCTGCCGCTGGCCTTCGGAACCGTAGAGAACCAAAACTTCAGTTCCTTCTTTTGCATATTCTGTTTCCAAATCTGCCAGAGCGAGCATTTTTTTGAACTGACAGCTGTAGCCGCGGTTGGAGGCTAATCCGATCATCTGATGTTTCTGGTTGAAAACAGGGATAAATTGAGGGCAGGCAGCGGAATAATCGGAAGTGTTTACCGGAAGGGGCATCTGCTCGAAGGGCTCGTTATCCGGATCAAACAGGGATGCAAAAATGTTGATACAGTCTTCACTGTTCCACTCTAGGGTTACACATTTTGTTTTGGGGTTTGCCTGCTCCTCGAGGAGGATTGATTTGCCTGGGAAATCCCTGGTCTTATCCATAAGATGATCCCACCCAAAGTCAACGGGAGATCTGTGAAGAGCTTCCGCACCTGGAACGACTGCGGGGATAAAGTCTACCCAGATTGTAGGGAAGTAAGCCTGCAGATGATTCAGCATCAGGCTTCTCATGCCCAGTTGGCGGAGACCGAATTCTTTTCCGACTTCCACAACTGCGTTCCATATCACAGAACCGTCGGAACTGCGGCCGAACAATTCGTAGCCTATCTCACCAGACATGCCGCCCCGGTAAAGGCGGACTTTTTTTCCGGCGATTGTTACATCACGAAAAGTGATGAAAGGCAGATCGCTGATGTCTTCTCCCGTAAGTTTTTCTATTACAGCGGTGGAAACAGGACCCTGCACATGGTAATTAAAAATTTCAGCGGTCAGATCCTCTACCTTTACGTTACAGTCTTTTGTCTGGATCATTCGTCCCTCGGCCACCATGGTGCCGCCGGTACAGAGAATCTGATCCTCTGCTTCACGGAATGCGATACCGTCACCGATAATTTTGCCGTTGGGAAGAACGGAAACAATATGGCGGCCTCTTCCGACGGAAAATTTCCGATAGCCATTGATGGTGCTTTGTTCCATACACTTAATGACATCAGGACCGGTGATACGGATTTTGTTTAACCAGGACCAGTCTCCGATATAGCCGGTTTTGGAAATGGATTTGCACTCGTCCATCCACCCGGTGAATTCAAAGGCGCCGAATACATTGTGCAGTGCGCAGTAATGCTGGATTCCGGAATTGGGATCCATACCTGTATCCTGGCCCTGCACAGCAGGGGTAAAAGCAGGGGATTTTCCCCCATAGAAGGAAAGCTCTGTATTGTCTTTTTCCGCCCAGCTTTTTCTTACTTCGTCCATATTCAGTGAATCAAATAGTTTCATCGTACAACCCTCCAAATTATTTCTTGATAATTCTATTGTAAAATAACTGCAGAAAAAGGGTTATGATACTTTGCGTATAGTTATGCAAATATTGCATAACATGAATGCCTGTGTTATGCTTTTCTCAAAGGGGTGATTGTAATAAAAACAGAATACATGAAAGAATTTCTTGAGCTGGCGGATGCCATGAATTATTCAGCTGCTGCTTCAAAGCTGTTTATCTCTCAGCCGACTTTATCACGGCATATTCAAGCCATGGAAAAAGAGCTGGGGTTTCGGATTGTGGAGTCTTCAAACCATGGAATTTCCCTTACACGGGCAGGCGAAAATGCTGAGAAATCTTTTCGTAAAATATTGAAGGAGTATGAATCTTTTCTCAATCGAAATAAATATTTTTCCAATGAGATAACAGGAGCGCTCTCTATAGGTATTCTGTATTATCTGATGGGCGGATGTTTTGATGAATTTCTGAATGACATCAGGGAAAAGTATCCGTATGTGAGGCTTACCTGCTTGACAAATTACCAGCCGCAGGCTCTAAAAGAGGATCTGCAGAGAGGAAAGATTCAAATAGGCTCTTATCTTTGTTATAAAGGCAGATTGCCGGACGGCATGAAATTTCAGAAACTGGGGACAACGCATATGGTAGCAATGATGAGAGAAGATCATCCGCTGGCCCGGAAGAATGCAGTTACAGTAGAGGAACTTTCGGACAGTACCTTGATTCGGCTGGGAAACGATGATTTTTCCGAGGAGTTGACACAGGAAATGCTGTGGGAGCTTCATGTGACGTTCCGGAGTACCATTGAGACAGACAATATTGAAATGGTCCCTTTTGCCATTCGTTCTACGGGAGGGATTCATATCACAGGAGAAAGCTGCCGCAGACAGCAGGCGCCTTCTATCGTGTATAAACCGATTATCGGAAAGAATACTATTTACGACGTAGGGCTGGCGTCTATGGAGGAGGACAATCTCCTTGTTACGTTTTTTATGGAAGAGGCAAAACGATATTTTACGGAGAAGCAGTCCAAAAGCTTATTTTCTTAGCTCTTCCAGAACCGTATAGGGAATTTTCAGATTTCCCCGTCCGCTTCCCAGGTCGATC
>CAMLYL010000170.1 GCA_946491665.1 uncultured Lachnospiraceae bacterium
ATTGGCTGTTTGAAGGACTGATTAAGTAAAAATATGGTGCGCAATAAACATAACACCCCGGGTATCATTAAGTATCTCTTCTGGCGCATGACAGCGGAGAATCCCAAGGCGGTTTATGCGTCCGTCAACCTGGGGGAAGCTTACGCGCCAGGAAACAATATGCTGTACAGCCGACGGGAGCAATCCAGTCGGCTGTTGTAGTTATCGGAGTTTAATGAGGATTATGCTGAATGGGCCGGGCATAATGGTATTGAAATATCTTGATAAGAGCATTCTGCTCTGGGATTTGTGTTTACAATATTTATGGAAAATATTATAATTTGATAAGAATACAATTTTGGGCTTTGAGAAGAAAAAATGATACGCAAGAGGAGCAGGAATGAATATAAAGCAATCGGAAAATTATTTTGTTGATGTTTATATAGAACCGCACAAGATTGACGATCATACAAAAATTTATGAAAAAAGACTGGAGTTTACAGGATTGGAACTAATCCGTGGGATTATATCTGCAGGCATGCCGAATGTGTATTTGACTAAAAGTGCGAGGCCAGATCGAAAAGAAGAGATAGCGTTCAAAATAAAAATGTTTGAGACATTTGTGATATCTATCAACGGTGCGCTGGCTTTTGACCAAGATAAGAAAAAGTATCTGGACAGCACAGAAGTCGGGGCTATTAATTATTGGATTGGAATGATACTTATTACTGTTTTAGGCCAAAAGGAGTATCATTATGAGTTTATGGTTCATCTGTCGATGATTCAGCTTTTTAGTTCAAAGATTAGCATAAATAAAAAAAGTTATTTTTCTGCCAATGGTAAGATCTGCTTTAAGTCACCGGATCTTTTAGCAGTGAACCATTCATTGACGCAGTATGGAGTGTTTGAATCCAAAGGATATTGGACTTACAGTAAAAAAGCTGTAGAAAGCGGATACATTCAGGCAAAGTCGATTAAAAAGATAAACGGAAGTAAGCCTGCCCACAGTTTGGTTGTACTGACGCAAACCGGTGACCGCAAAATCCTTATGATAAAAAAAGATCCAGCCGGGGAAGGGGTTGAATTAAACGTAGATCCTGATGTACTGTTCCTGTATCATTTTTTGCCCATAGTGGAATTGATTGGGGAATTGGAACCGGAAAATCAAAATAACCGGATGACTGGAACGTGGATGCATCATGGGGAGAAATATCGGATCAGTCTCCCTATGGGTTTGTATGAGAGGCTGAGTCGGCCAATCGAACAGAAATCTGACTGGCTGAATAAAATTTCAGAGCCTTATAGTTTGGCTGAGATGTGCCGGGAACAGAAAGAGCTGCTGAGAGTAGAGGTCTAAAGGAATCTGGAGAGTCTGCTGGCAGCTTTCCATCTATTGGTCTTGATTTTTCGGACGGATAGACAGAAGAAAATAAATATGATATAATGAAGAAAGTGCCAAAAGAGCATGCGGACGCCGGCGGCGTTGTTTTGAAAGATTAGATATTTGGAGACTGGAAGACCTATGGTTGAGGAAAAAGAATTGGAGGAACACAGAAAAAAATTTGACAAATGCCGGAGGGCGTTTCATGCCCTGGGCAATGACGCCAGGCAGGAGCTGTGCATGATCCTGATGATGCACAGCAGCGGACTCAGAGTAACGGATCTGGCACGGAGGGCGAATCTGTCGCGCTCGGTGGTGTCGCAGCATATGAAAATCCTGAAGGACGCGGGAATCGCGAAGGTCAGAAAGGAAGGAACCTTTATTTACTATTATCTGGATATGGAAAGCTCCGTATCGGATCAGATGATGGCGTATTTCCAGAGCGTAAAGAATATTTTAAGCCGGATGCCGGACCGAACCGGAGAGTAGAGAGTATGGTACAGACTGTATACTGGATCCGCAGATGTGTAAAATGTGTCAGGACATACATAAGCCAGGTGACAGCCGTACTTTGGTAGATACTCAAATGTTCAAAAAAGGAAGGAGGGAAGAAAAAAGAGCATTATAAAAAGACCGGATAAAATCCGGAAAATCTGAAAGGAGAAAATTATATGAAAAAGGGTAACCTGAAGAAACGCTTCCGCCGATGGATGAAATCCGCCGCGGCGGTGATGTTGGCGGCATGTCTGCTGCCCATGCCGGCGCAGGCGGCGGGAAGCACCTCATCCGACAACGGGGACGGTACCTTTACCAATCCCGTGATCTATTCGGATGTGCCGGATCTGGATGTGATCCGTGTGGAGGACAATTATTATATGGTCAGCACTACCATGCATTTGTCCCCCGGCATGCCGATCATGAAATCCAAGGATCTGGTAAACTGGGAAATCGTAAACTACTGCTATGACATTCTGGATGACCGGGACGAGCTGTCTCTCCGGAACGGAAAGAATGCCTACGGCAACGGAACCTGGGCAGCCAGCATCCGTTACTATGACGGGAAATTCTATGTGGCGGCGGCAAGCCAGACCACCGGAAAGACCTATGTGTTCTCTACCACAGACATTGAAAACGGCGTGTGGAAGAGATCCGAGCTGGACGGCTACAACCATGACCTTTCTCTTCTCTTTGACGAGCAGGAGGACGGCACCCATATTTACATGTTTACCGGCACAGGTTCGGTGCATGTAAGAGAGCTGCAGGAAG
>CAMLYL010000171.1 GCA_946491665.1 uncultured Lachnospiraceae bacterium
ATCCAGGTGTTTTCGGACGCCTCTTCACTCACAGTTCCCCGACAAATCCGGATTCTCACGCAAAATGCCGTACTCTGAGTCTGATCCCCATTGAATCCGCCAGCTTTCTGCTTGCCTCTATCTCTTCCTCGGGCAGCACATCTACTACAGTGAACCGCACATCCAGGCCTTCCCTGCCGCATTCCGCCGCGAAATCCAGCATACCCTGAAACGCATGTTCAAACTGCGGTCTGGTCACTTCCATATACTTTTTCTCGTCCGGCGCATTAAGGCTTACAGATACGGCATCCACCGCTTCTTTCAGCTCCGGAACAATATCTCTTCCGTTGTAAAGGCTTCCCAGTCCATTGGTATTCACCCGGACTCTGATACCGAATTTTTCTTTCGCGTATTTAGCCGAAGCGGTAAGATATTCCAGCGCGCAGGTCGGCTCTCCATATCCGCAGTACACCAGTTCTTCATAACCGGTAAAATCAAACGCATCCATAGCATCTTTAATTTCTTCAAGTGTGGGATCTTTTTTATGCCAGAGCGTCTCAGCATCTCCCACTCCATCCTTATGGCTGCGGATACAGAATGTACAGCTGCAGTCACACTTATTCGTCAGATTTACATAAACTTCATTTTTATACGTATACAATATATCTGCCATTTTTCATTCTCCCATAACTGTTTTTTCTTCTGGTTCCGTATATTCTCCCCGTCCTGTATATCCGGATCATATTATGCTCTGCTGTCAAGGTGCATTATACGCTGTATTTTTCCCTTCACACGCGCCCGGTCAAAAGCCGCGCCAAGAGCAAAGAAGAATACCGCGCTGCCGCCGGACTGAATCAGACTGCCGGCCAAAGATGCAGCCGGGGTGATAAAGGACCCGAACAGAATTCCTTCGGCCAGATAGTATCCGGCTGCAGAAAGGGCTGCCGCCGCGAAAGGCGCCGCCCAGTTTCTCGGTGTCAGAACTTTCTCCTGCTTTTCCGAAAAAGGAAGCACAATCAGCATTTTTATGATCACAGTTGCCGGCGCCCACATGGGAGCCGTCAGCAGATCTGCCACTCCCCCTCCTATAGCTGCCGCCGCAAGAGCATATGGTTTCGGAAGAAATACGGCTGCCAGGTAGATCAGTGCGTCTCCAAAATGAATATAGCCTCCATTGGCTCCATAAGGGATATGACAGATATATGCGGTCATAATCGCGATCATTGCCGCAAAAAGACCTGCTGCCGCCATCTTAACCGTCTTCTCTCTGCCGTCTGTTTTTTTCTGTATTTCACGGTCTTTCTTCATTCTGCTTCCGCCTCCTTCAAATAGTTTCACAATTCGTACCGGATGTCCGTTTTGCCAGCATCCAGAGATATTGTTCATAATCTACGCCATCGTTTCTCGGGACATCACGCTTTGCCGAATCCTGTATGGACAGCTCGATTATCCTGCCGGCCAGCGCCATTGTTTCTTTCAGCGAGTCTCCTCTGGCCCGTCCTCCGGCAATCATGGACGCGAACAGATCACCTGTTCCCGAATAACTCTCTCCAATAAACGGAAAGGAAGAAAAATCTGATTTTCCCCCGGAAAATGCGAGATTCCCTACCTTTCGTACGCCGTCTGTCTGATCTGTATAGCAGATCCCTGTGACTACGATTTCTTTCGGTCCGGCATTTCCGGCCCCTCCTGCCAGACCTGCGCACATCTGCTCAATCCGGTCTGTCAGTTCTCTCTGCTCCCCTATTTCTCCGATTATATGGTAATCGGTATCCGTCAGAAGGCACAATTCTGTAAGATTCGGTGTGATGATGTCCGCCCTCCTGACCAGTTCTTTCATCATGGCCAGAAGCTCCGGAGTAAACATATCATACCTTCGTCCATTATCTCCCATTACCGGATCTGCCAGGAGAAAAGTATCCTCTGTATAAAAATCATCCAGGAAATCAAACACTTTTTCAATCTGGCGTCCTCCCGCCATAAATCCGGTATAAATCCCGTCAAATGAAACGCCCATTTTTTTCCATTCTTTCCGGAATTCGTCCATCTTATCTGTATAATCATCACAGAAATAGCTGGGATAACCGGTCTGGGCGCTCAGAATCGCTGTAGGAAGAGGACACGGCTGCACTCCCATAGCCGCAATCACAGATATTGCCGCTGTAAGTGAACACTTGCCAAATCCTGACAGGTCATTGATCACTGCTATTTTTTTCGTCATAATATCTCCTGCCCCTGTTTATTTCTCCGGGAAATAATATCACACAACTGGCTTATCAGAAATGGCCAGTTTCGCACTTTTATACCAGGCCAGTTTGCGAAAATCCGGATTTGTCGAAGGGAATTTCCGGACTGCAGACACAAACCGGAAGGGAAGGAAGTTTTAATAAGACGGATTCAGAAGAGGGGGACAGGGAATTCTGATTCCGTTCCATGAGTTAAGAAAAATAACGGAACCTGGGAATCAGCTAAAAGCAGGATTTGCAGCGGGGAGCTTTAACGGCGGAGACGGCAGGTGATCCAGGCAGTAGTGATGCTT